>CALKJQ010000153.1 GCA_937995785.1 Candidatus Kapaibacterium sp. | reverse complement strand
TTCTAAGATACTGATCGGGATATAAATATTCAGCAATCATTCTTAAAATTCGTCCATCGCTGCTGTGAATGAATTCGAAATTATCATAAGCTTTTTTGCTCTTTAGTATTTTTTCTGTTTTATTGAACGCCATATATTATACCTAATTTTTAAAAATAAAATAAACTGCTAAAATTAAAAATCCAAAACCTATCAAATGGTTTATTTTAAATGTTTCTGTTTTGAAAATCAATATTGTGAATACGCTAAACACGGTGAGGGAAACCACCTCTTGAATCACTTTTAATTCTACTAATGAGTAAGGTCCGCTGTAGTCCTTATATCCTAACCTATTTGCTGGTACTTGGAAAATATATTCGAACAATGCTATTCCCCAACTCAATAGTATTATCAGGAAAAGAGGCAAAGTATCAAAGAATTTTATCTCTTTGAACTTAAGATGACCATACCACGCAAAAGTCATAAAGGTGTTCGAAATAATCAATAAAAATATCGACCAAAACCCATTCATTTTTATTAATTCTTGATTGGATTAGATAAAAAAGGTGGTTTAGGAATATCTTTATCAACGTTGGTGATTTCTAAGTCCTCGAACAGCAATGATGGAGATATTATACTTGATGGTATCCACGCAGAACCTTCCGATCCAAATCCTCCACCTGGATTTTGAGCAAGTAGATTATGAACATAAATTTCTTTGCTACCAAATAAAATATCTTTGAAAGATTGATGAGACAACGAATTAATTTGAACATTTTTCAATAGTTCTTCGCGGCCATCGGGATAAATTTTATATGCTTCCACGATTGGAATTGAGTTTTGATCTATCAAGAATGAGATTGCTCCGTAGGTTTGGCTCATAAGCGATGTGGAGAAAATGTTTTGATTCATTACTTTACGGATAATAATGCCAAATGGCAACTCCCTTTGTTTAACAAGCTCCAACAATTTTTTCTTTAAATCTTGATTCGAAAATGTTTTTGTTGAATCTAAAAAGAAAAATAAATTGCTGAACATTGGCACGCCGCCACGGCGATGACCATTGCTTTCCATTACTCTTTTGATTGGAGTTCTGTCGTTCAATAATGTTTTCAGAAAACCATTATCGACCAAGGTTACATTCTTAGGTTCAATACCCTGGTCGTCTATTGTATAGTATCCAACCAATTCTGTTGATTTATAATTCAATTCTTTTGGTTTGTCGAATACTGATATGAATTCCGGAAGCACCCTACCGCCAATTTTCTTTTGGAATGCGTTAAATCGTCCTCCAAAACTTGCTATCATACCTTCGCTTAACTTTTCTCTTTGTGCAATTAAATTTGGAGCAAACACTCGAGAAATAATTTCGCCAGCGGCTTGTCCTTCAACTATTACCGGACCATTGTAACTATCTTCCAAACTCGATTGCGAGGTCTTGGCGATTAGTTTAATGGCAATTTCGTTTATTGCCCGACGAAGTGAATCCTTGGAAGGTAGATTTTTTGGTTGTCGGGAATAAACACTGTAATGCTGTGCAATTGGTATTCCTTTTTCTGTTTGCGTAAAGCAAATGGCTTCGATACCACTAAAATGCTCATCCTTGATATACTCAATTCCTTCACTGTTTAGGTAATAGATTCTTGTGGGAAGATATTCAAAATTTACTTTCGAAGTGTAGATTTGAGGTAATCCACTGAATTGATTGCTCAATTCTTTTATCAACTTTATAAAGTAATCAAATTGGAAATCAAATTTATTTGTAGTATCGTATGACTTACTTGGTTTTACTATCGAATAATCGGGAATGGAATCTTTTCGGGTTAAATTTTTGATGCTTGCAACTTTTTTAGAATAGACTTCCGAGGATTGTTTGTAGGCAGCATCTGTGGCTAACCATAATTGTCGTCTCAAAATGTCGTAATTAATTTCCTCAGGGATTCGTCGATTGGTAAATCTCTCCTCATCGTCGGTGCTCCCGAAAAAGGAAAATCCTATATCGAGGAAATTAGAGTTGTCGAACTGATAATCCCCAACCCGAACAGATACATTCAAAATGTAATTAAAACCCGAACTGGAATTAGTAAGATTGCCGAGAAAAGCAGAGGCATTATACTCACCCATCACTTTCAATTGGTACTCGATATAATAAGGTTTCTGAAGGTTTTCTAATTTAAGTTCTTTCATCGAGCGTGTTAATTCGTCTTTCATTGCACTCATAACAATTTTGGTATCAGGATATTGTGCATTCAAATTCAATAAAGCAGATGCGATGATAATAATAATTATTATTAATTTTTTCATTTTTTTTATCTCTCAATTATGGTGCTGGTAAAATTGGTGGTTTTGCTTGGGATTTTAGTTTCTTCTGCACTTCAATTCTCGAAACAAGTAACGATGGGGAACAAGCAGAGACGGGCACTCCGCCGGACTCGGCTCCACATATTCCATTGAAGATACCCATATCGTTGCCCACACCTATTATGTTTGCAAATGTTGTTAAAGGCGTTCCAATCAAATCTACACCACGAACTAATTCATCGGGTCGTCCATCGACATAAACTTTGTATACCACTAAAGGCGTTACGTTAAAAGCGTTTGGAATTGAGCGACTTGTGAATGTGAAGCCACCAGAAACATCATCAAAAAATAATCCGTAGTCTTTACCTTGCTCTTTAGCAATTCTTCTTAATTCCTCTCTCAATTCTTCGATAGTTTTTGTTTTATTGCTTTGAACAATAAGATTGGATTGGCGAGTTACACTCGTATAACCACTTGACTTTCTACCATGTCCATTAGATTTGGAAAAACCATCGATAGGAGTTCTCGACATTAAAAAATCAGAGAAAACACCATTTTTAACAACTTCAACTTTTTGTGCTTTCACACCTTCGTCGTCGTAAACATAGTAACCCGCAATAGGAGTGTTGTTCAATTTCCTCAAAGTTGGGTCGAATACAATATTCATAAAATCAGGTAGAATTTTCTCACCAATCGATTTTTTAAATGTTTGACTTGAGTTTGGATCTTTCTCGCGGTGCCCTTCCACACGATGACCGAATATTTCGTGGAAAAACACTCCTGCGGCACGTCCCGAAAGCATTGCTGGACCGGTATAAACTTCAGCATAAGGAGCAATTCTTAACTTACCGAGCAAATCAATCAATTTATCAATTTCTGCATCGATTTCTTGCTCTTGTGGCATATTAAAAGGGTCGTAGGTGTAAAAACTTCTATATAGTGGCAAGCTCATTCCATCGTCGGCTTTGGTACTTGCATTTACGAAAATATAAAAATAATTTTCGTATGTTTGGATTTTTGTTCCTTCGCTTGTAACAATTATTTTTCTTATTGAATTTCCAAAAAAAGACACAGATGAATTCAAAATCCACTTATGTTTTGTAAATTTCGAAGATAACCGCTTAATCATTGATTCGTAATTATCGAGATTCAATCTATAAAGTTGACCATTTTCGAGTGCAACAAGTGGCTGTTCCATTGAAAAATCAGCCGATGTATCTTCTTCTTGAACCTTAACCTTCGAGTTGGTTAATGCTTTTTCGTATCTCTCTATGGCGTTTTTATAGGCTTTGTCGGTCGCAAACCACATCGTGTTTCTTATGGCTTGTTCATCATCGACAAATGGTAGCTCAATTCTTCCCATACTGCTATTAAAATTCAGTGGATTGCCTCTTATCAAGTGGGTATTGTCGAATTTATAATCGCCAACTCTAACTTGAATATCTAACATTCGGGAACTATCGTGGTTCTTCGTATCTATTACTCCGTTTGTCGAAGCAAGTCGATAACTCTGGGTCTCTGTAATGTAATACGAAATAAAGTATGGGGGATTAGGTTTATCCTTCAATCCGTTGATTGTTCGATTTATTTCTTTTTCGGAAATTTGAATTAAATCGGTCGACTTGATTTGTTGTGCAAATAACTGCGACAAACCTATCAATAAAAAAAATAATATGAGATACATTAAATTATCCTCAATGGGTTGGTTGACATAGTTCTGTTAAAACTCCGTTTGTGGATTTTGGATGCAAAAATGCAATTTGCATATCGTGTGCACCTTTTACGGCAGTTTCGTTAATTAATGAAAAATTCAATTCTTTCAATCTGTTCAATTCCGAATCAACGTCATCGGTTTCGAATGCTATATGGTGGATACCTTCGCCTTTCTTTTCGATGAATTTTGCGATTGGAGATGACTCATCAGTTGCTTGAGTAAGTTCGATCAGCACTTCTCCTACCTTGAACGAAGCAACTTTTACTTTTTGTGCTGCTACTTCTTCGGTGTGAACATTTTGGATTTGAAATAATTTTGTAAATAAGTCTAAAGAATCATTTAAATCTTTTACTGCAATACCAATGTGATTAATTGATTTAATCATTTTTATTACCTCGATAATTTATAATTTTAAGTTTTTTAAATCATTAATGCTGTTTACGCCCTGTATTTCATCAAAATTCGCAATAACGAATGCGTTTACGTTTCTTTTTTGATTGTGAAGTATAGAAATTACATCTGTTAAGTAATATTCATTTTGAGCATTGTTATTCTGAACAAATTTCAAAGACTGAAAAAGCAATTCTTTGTTTATGATATAAATTCCCGAATTGATTTCTTTTATATTTTTCTCTAATTCTGTTGCATCTTTTTCTTCAACAATTCTGACAAACCTACCTTCGGAATCCCTAACAATTCTTCCATATCCAATGGGAGTTGGTGTGATGCTCGATAGAACCGAAGCATCGGAGGAATAGAAGTGGTGCATTTGGATAAATTCTTCCAAAGTTTGAATTGTTAGCAAAGGCACATCCCCCGAAAGAATCAATATATTCTCAATTTCGCTCGATATAAATGGTTCGGCTTGTTGGACGGCATGCCCCGTGCCAAGTTGTTGGTTTTGTTCGGCAAATTGAATGATATTTGAATTAAATTTTTCAAGAAATTTGATAACTTGCTCTTTATGATGTCCAACAATTACAATGATTTGATTTGGATTTAATTTTAGCGATAGTTCAATCACATAATTCAATAGAGGCTGTCCATTAAATTCGACCAAAACTTTAGGCAAATTAGGGTTATTCATTCTCTTGCCTTTGCCCGCAGCTAAGATAACAACAGTAAAATTATGTTTGTTCATATTTTTAATTATCGAGACGAGTAAATACTTTTTTTGGTAAAGTTTTGTGGGATATAGACTTAATATTATTTTGTTCATCCACTAATACAATTGTTGGTTTAAATTTATCAACTTCATTATCGTCAATTGCAGCATAAGAAATAATAATAATTTCGTCGCCAACAGCAGCTTTGCGAGCAGCCGCACCATTCAAGCAAATATCACGACTCCCGAAATCTCCTTCGATAACATAGGTATCGAATCTTTCGCCATTATTTATATTCAACACAGAGACTTTTTCATTTTCAATAATGTCTGCAGCTTCCATAAGTTCACGGTCGATAGTAATACTACCCTCGTAATAGAGGTTAGCTTCAGTTACTTTTGCTCGATGTATTTTCGATTTAAATAAAAATCGCTGCATAAATTACTCTTAAATAGTAGATTAAACGAATTTATTTACAATAAATTATTTATTGAAATACAAAATTAGAAAAAATAAAATTTTAAATAAATAATTATTAATAAATATTAATTAAATTTTTGAAAAGAAAATATAGAAATAATGATTTAGTTTTCGTATTTTAGTATTATCTAATAGAGTAATTTTTAAAATTTTATAAAATAATTAAAAATAGTTAATGGAGAAAGATAATGAAGAAAATTGCTGTTATCGACGACGAAATCCAAATAATTAACGAGATTAAAAGCTTGTTCGAGAAGGAGGGCTTCGAGGTTGTTTATGCCACTGATGTTAAAACTGCGATAGAAGTTGTAAACAACGAAAAACCCGATTTAATTATATTGGATGTTATGATGCAAGAATCCGACGATGGATTATACCTTGCAAACAAGTATCGTCAGATTGGTATAACTACACCAATAATAATGCTTGCCTGCATTTCCAAAGTTACTGGATTTCAATTTGGAGTTAGTGATGCTCTACCTGTGGATGAATTTTTATTGAAACCAGTAAGCCCCGAATTATTATTAGAAAAAGCAAAAAGATTATTGAATTAAATTTGGAGTAAAAATGTTAGCTAGTGAAGTTAGTGCTCTCAATGAAGAAATTCAAGAGTTAGTGCAAACACTCGGCAACGGACGACAGGCATTGATGCCAATATTGCAACACATCCAAAGAAAGCACGGGTATATTTCGGCTCATGCCCAACAAGAAGTTGCACGATTGCTCAAAATTCATCCTGTTGAAGTCGACGGAGTTGTTACATTTTATGCATTTTTTCGAAAAGGTAGGAGGGCAAAGTATAATATTAGGCTTTGCCAAACAATTTCTTGTGATTTAATGAATAAGGACGGAATTGCCAAAACATTCGAACGCGAACTTGGAATAAAGTTTGGCGAGGTTACCAAAGACGAAAAATATTCTTTAGAGTTTATAAGCTGCTTAGGTATGTGCGACCAAGGTCCGGCCATGCTTATCAACAATGAAGTTTATACTAATCTAACCCCCCGCAAAGTTGTTGATATTTTAAATTCATTGAAATAGGAGGAGAATAATGCCAATTTTAAATAAACCTATAATTTTCGATAGGAATAATTTCGGAAATGGATTCGAAAAAGGAATAAAAGGTCGTCCAATCGATATTGTTCTCGAAATTCGCGAGTCTGGTTTAAAAGGTCGAGGTGGTGCTGGCTTTCCAACTGGCACAAAATGGATGCTTGCGGCAACAGCTGTTTCTCCCAAAAAGTATGTGATTTGCAATGCAGACGAGGGCGAACCCGGCACATTCAAGGATAGATTGTTGTTAACTGAATATACCGACGAACTTCTGCAAGGTATGATTCTTTGTGGTTATGCCATTGGCGCAAAAGAGGGATATATTTATCTTCGCGGTGAATACGAATATATGCTGTCCCACATAAATGGGGTTATTAATAAATTCCACGAAGAAGGTAAATTAGGAAAAGGAATTTTTGGTAAGAATTTTGATTTTGATATCTCAGTTCGCTTAGGTTCTGGTGCCTATGTTTGTGGCGAGGAATCCGCACTAATTGAATCGTTGGAAGGGCATCGGGGAGAACCCAGAAATCGTCCTCCTTATCCCGTTAATACTGGATATATGGGTTATCCAACAGTGGTAAATAACGTTGAAACTTTGGTGTCGGTTCCAATTATAATCAACAAAGGTGCTGAATGGTTCAGAAATATTGGAACAGAGAAATCCCGAGGAACAAAATTACTTTCAATTTCGGGTGATGTGGAGCGCCCCGGTATTTACGAAGTTCCATTTGGAACAAAAATAATCGATATGCTCGAAATGGTTCGAGCCAAAGATACCAAAGCGGTCCAAATAGGTGGTGCATCGGGCATTTGCATTCCCGAGGAAGAATTACACAGAAATTTATCATTCGAGGACGTCCCGACTGGAGGGTCGATCATTGTTTTCAATAAGTCGCGAGATATGCTTAAAATTTTGAAAAACTTTATGGAATTCTTTACAGAAGAATCTTGCGGTCAGTGCACTCCATGTCGCGTTGGAAACAAGAAATTATTGGATGGTGTTAATATGATAGAACAAGGAAAATGCTCTGTTAAGTATCTCAGAGAACTTATCGACTTGGGACGAACAATGCAAGTATCATCCAAATGTGGTTTAGGTCAGTCAAGTCCGAATCCATTTATCACAATTATGACCCATTTTGGGGATGAAATTTTAGCTGAACATTATTAGGAGTAAGAAAATGACAGATAGTAGTTTTTCGACAAGAATACCAACCGCTCAGCAGTCAATTAAAATCGACAAAGGGTCTGCCCACGAAATCGGCGGATTGGTTGATATAGAAATTAATGGCAAACAATTTCAGGTTCCTTTTGGCACTTATATTTTGGATGCTTGCAAACAATTTGATTTTCATATTCCAACATTGTGCTATCACGACGATTTGTGTATTGCGGGTGTATGCCGTGTTTGTGTCGTCGAAGTTGAAGGAATGCGAACATTACAATCGGCATGCACTTATCCTATTACCAACTCGATAAAGATAAAAACCACATCCGAAAAAGTTCGGAAATCGCGTCGCCATATTATCGACTTGCTTTTGAGCGATCATTATGGAGAGTGCTATTCCTGCGTAAGGAATAATAATTGCGAATTACAATCATTAGCCAAAGAGCACGGAGTTGATTTTTATCGATTCGGACACGTCCAGAATCCACATTACGAGGTTGACAATTCCAGTTACTCGGTAGTACGCGATATGAATAAGTGCGTTCTATGCCGAAGATGTGTTCGCACTTGTATTGATTTGCAAGAAGTAGGTTGTTTGGAAGCATTGAACAGAGGCTACGAAACAAAAATCACAACCTTTATGGACAAACCTTTGGCAGAAGTGATTTGTATTAATTGTGGACAGTGCATAAATCGTTGCCCAACTGGTGCATTGCGTGCCAACGATCCTTCAGATGCAATTTGGGATGCAATCGATAACCCAAAGAAGCACGTAGTTATCCAAACTGCACCTTCTCCGCGTGCGGCTATTGGTGAAGAATTTGGTTTAGCACCAGGTCGGTCGCTTACTCGCGAATTAAATACGGCGCTTCGAATGATTGGTTTCGATAGAGTGTTTGATACCAATTTTACAGCTGACCTCACTATAATGGAAGAGGGCACTGAACTACTTCTCAGATTAAAATCTGCATTGGTCGATAAAGATCCAAACGTAAAATTACCGCAGTTCACTTCTTGTTCCCCAGGTTGGGTTAAATTTATCGAACATTTTTATCCCGATTATTTGGATTACCTTTCCACAGCTAAGTCCCCGCAACAAATGTTCGGAGCAGTTCTGAAAACTTTCTATGCTCAAGAAACTGGAGTAGATCCTGCAGATATAGTTACAGTTGCGGTTATGCCTTGCTCGGCAAAGAAGTTTGAGTGCAATCGTCCCGAAATGAACGATAGTGGATTCAAAGATGTTGATTACGGTCTAACAACTCGCGAATTAGCCCAAATGATAAAAGAAGCTGGCATAAACTTGCCAGATCTACCCAAAACAGGATTCGACGAACCATTTGGAGAAGCCAGCGGAGCTGGTCTTATCTTTGGTGCCACTGGTGGCGTGATGGAAGCTGCATTAAGAACTGCATACGAACTTGTTACGGGCAGAGAAGTTCCATTCGAAAATTTAAACATAACTCCTTGCCGGGGTATGGATGGAGTGAAAGAAGCTTCGATTAAGTTGGAAAATGTAAAACCCGAATGGTCGTTCCTCGAAGGAATTGACTTGAAATTTATGATAGCCCACGGCACTGCTAATGCCAAGATTGTAATGGATAGATTGGTTGCAGGCGAACTGAACGATGTTCATTTTATCGAAATTATGGGTTGTCCAGGAGGTTGTATTGGTGGTGGTGGTCAACCAATTCCCACAAGTTCCGAAATTCGTGCCGCTCGAGCTAAAGCCATCTATGATGAAGATGCTGGCTTGCCACTTAGAAAATCTCACGAAAACCAACACGTGAATTACCTTTACCAAAAGTTCTTAACCGAAGGACCTTGTTCGCATCTTTCTCATAAATTATTGCACACTCATTATACTAAACGTGGAAGCTATATAGCATAAAATTTCATCAAATAGTGAAAAAGGGATAAGTTTTATTGCTTATCCCTTTTTTCATTTTGGCTTCACAAAGCGATTTAACTAAAATGACAAATATGATTATGTGATTTTAGTTTAGAACTCAATTCCTAATCCAAAAAAGATATTGCGTTCGGCTCCCGGAAAAAATTCTTTACCTTCTGCACCAGCTGCATAAAGTTTGTTCAATATGTTGTTAATTTTTAATTGTAGCTTAATATTGTTAAAGTATTGAACTACTTTTAAGTTATATACTAAATCTAAGTTTATAATACCATAAGCATCCAAGGTGTTATCGGTGTAATAATCCCACCCAAGATAATCCTTCAATCTTATTTCATTTTGGAGTAAATCCCCAAAATTATCTGTTCGATAGTTACCAACATATTGATAAATAAGAGAGACAAACAGATTAGAATTGAAATATGATAATCTTAGATTACCTAAAAGATTGGGGAAACCAGCAATATCGTTATCTTTGAGGTCAATTTTTTCGCCATTACCCAGTTCGAAATCGTATTCGAGAATTCGATTTTGACTAAGCGTAACGTTTCCGTTTATGGCAATTTTTTGGTCTTCATCGATTTCGAACTCATATTTCGACGACAATTCTATTCCATAGTGTGTGGTTCGAGGAGCGTTGCCATCGATAGGATCGCCAAATACGTCTAACTGACCGCTTTTTACTAATTCATTTTCATAAAGCATATAATAGGCATTGGCTGATAAATTTAAGTTTGATTTTGAATAACTATAACCTAACTCAAAATCATACATTGTTTCGGGTTTAACCATTGGTTTGCTAAAATCGTAAACAACAACGCCATCATTATTTAAAAAACTTTGGAAACGAGGGGTTTTGCCAGTGAAGGCTTCCGATGCATTATAGAGATTTGCCATTCTTGGTTCTCGCGAAGTTACGGCGACGAATCCGAATAATTTATTTCTTGAGTTTAAATCGAAATCTATTCCAACTCTCGGATTGAAAAACAAGTAATCAACATCAAACAGATTTCCCTCGGCTAATTTAACACCCTTAGTTGTTTGAAAAGTACGAAAGAAATTACCTGCTTTATCGTTCGAAATTGCATAATTGTGATAAACCAATTGAGCATCTAAGTTGATAGTTAAATTATCCAAAAGGTACCTCTGATAACTCGAATAAACTGATGAAATAATTCTTGAACCATTATAGTAATAAAACATAAAATCGGGATTATAATTCTTTGGTAAATCTTCGGCATAGTTTAATTTTCCCCAATGGACGCTGTTATGAAAGCGAATTTCTGCTCCAACTTTAAGAAATTGAAAGTCATTATCATAGGTTAGGCTTGGCAACCAGCCAAAATGACGATTTTCAACAAAAGCACGAATGATTGGATTTTGGGGATCTCTAGCATTAGGATATCCGTTCCTTTCGTTCAATTCGAATGAATTAGCATCCGTCCAACCCGTTCCATCGTAATCAAAATAACCTTTGCCCGTGTAATAAAAAACAACTGATTTTAAATTAATTTTTTCGTTTATTTTAAAGTCATTCAAAAGTTCAAAATGAGGCTGCGAAAATTCCTCGATTTCTTGTGTTCTTCTAATTTGTGAATACGATAAACTTTGTCCCAACGAATCGTAAGACCAATAGTTATAATTAATCAATCTTTTTTCCTTATCGTAAACAAATGATTTTGGAATTCCATAATAAGCCAATCCATCGCGAATAGGACCACCAAAAATATTGATTTGAGTAGAAAAATGATTATCGAATCGAGCGAAACCAAAAAAATACGAATTTAGTTCCGCAAATGAATGATTTCGATATCCCATCGAATTAATCTGCGAAAATCTTGTGTAAAAGGAATAAAATAAATCTTTGTTGTCGGTTGGGATAAGTCCGGACGATGCCTCGATAGAAAACTTAGAAATATTATGCTGTATTTTATTTTTAGCAGAAAATTCCTGAAAACCAAATCCTGAATGAAGTTTAACCCCTTTCTGATTTAAAAAATTCGAAGTTATTAGATTAATTGCTCCACCAATAGAAGCAAAACCATAATTATTACGTCCGGCACCGCGTTGCACTTCGATTAATTCTATATTAGAGGTAATATCGGGGAAATCAATCCAATATACGTTGTGGTCTTCGGGGTCGTTTTGTGGAATACCATTAATGTTTACGGCAATTCTCCTTTGGTCGAAACCACGTAACGAAAGGTTTGAGTAACCAACTCCGCTTCCGTTTAATGAGTAAGAGTATAATGAAGGTAATTCCGAAATTACTAAAGGTAAATCATTAGTGGAGTAGGTTCTTGAAATCTGCGACTGAGTAATCTGCGAAATTGGCTTAGCCAATATATTTGTTTGATTGCGTTCCGAAACTATTGTGATGTTCGGCAAAACGTATTGTTTAAGAGTATCTGTGTTCCTTTTGTCCTTATCATTGGCATTCAAATTCAATGATAAAACAATCAAGATACTACAGAAAAATAAAGTAAAGTGGTTGAACATTTTAAAACCTCTTTTTGTTAATAATAACTTTATTTTTCCGTAGGGGAGAGTTAAAAAAAAGAAAAGCGACAAATATGTTTCTTTTCCCGATTTCCTACGCCAGTATTATCTGGATCAGGTTCGAAGGGTATAACTCTCAGCTGTATTGGAATACAGCAACCCCCACGGGATAAAATACAAAATTAACAAAAAAATTAATTATTTGATAGCTTGAAATACAAACAAATTTCGAAATGTGAATTCTTCTCGCTTTTTATTACAACTTTTCCGCCAAAAATGTTGATAATTTTATATACAATCGATAACCCTAAACCCGAGCCTTGTTGTTCATTATGTGAACGGTCAAATTGTAAAAATGGTTGAATTGCATCAACTTCTTCTTTGCTCAAACCGGTACCATAGTTAAGGATTGAAAGAACGTAATAATTTTCATCAATAAATGTATTGACATTTATAGGTGAATTTGGTAGTGAGAATTTTATTGCATTATCCATAATTTCTGTTACCATTTTATCAAGGAATACTTCGTTCATTCTGATAGGAGCGTCTATCAAATTAATAATTAGACCATCTCTGTGATGATGTTGCATTATTAAATTACATCTTTCAAAAATTATTGATTGAGGGGATATTATTTTTTCTTTGGAAAATTGTTGCAACTTAGCAATGTCATTCGAAATGATTAATAAATTAGAAAAGAATATGTAATTTTCGGAAAGATTTCGCAATCTATTTACAGATGAATTGATATCTTCGATAATTTCGGTCATCCCTTGGGCATCTTCTTTGGGTATGATACTAATATATTCTTTTAGCAACTTGGTAGAGCCAAGAATTTGATTAATAGGGGTTCTGATTTCGTGTGGAAGAATCATCGAGAGATTGGTTGTTATTTCATTCAATCTTTCACTAAACTCAAGGTTGACTCTCTGACTTTCAAGAGACTGCGTAGCCAATAATTGTTGATAATTGTCCCGTGCTTGATTTAAATGCTCATTGGTGTTCAGCAAATCAATCGATGTGGATAGTTGGTTAAAGAAAACTTTAAGTAATGTTAAAAATAACAAAGTTAAATTTTCTTGCGATATTGAAGACTTGATTACAACAAAACCAAGTAATTTATTGAAGGACAAGAGAGGTATTATAAAATTATAAGAATTGCTTGATATCTCTTTGCCAACTTGAATTTGTAAAGTTAACATCGAAGTTTTTATTATTTCTAGATCTCCAACAACTTCGTAAAAATCAGTTTTCTGTGGATTTTCGGAAGGTGGGTATTCGATGAAATAATCAAACAAAAAAGTTTCTTCATTGGTAAAGAAAACAAATATTTTTTTAATAAACTCAAATTTAAGTAACTCTTTTAATAATAGATCTACACATTTGAAAATACTTGGATCGGGAGATGATAGAAATTTTGAAAAAAGTTCTTCAAATTTTATGAATTGTTTCAGTAATTGTATATTAAAATCTTTTTGCATTTCATTTAATTTTAAGTTGAGTAATTCAGAATATCGATAGATTTCGAATAGGAATCCATTATTTCATCATACATAGCAGTAAGAGCTCCTTCGGGTAGATTGAGAACACTCCAAATTTCATAATTTGGCTGATAAATTGCGTTAGAACCACTATTGCCGAGATTCATAGCAATTGCGATAATGTTTGCCAAATGAACGCAAGCTATCAGAACATCGTCTTCGTTGTTTTTTCGGAATACATAATGATGTTTTATAACTTCACGCATTATTCTGGAAAAACGCCATTTTTCAGCAAGTATTTCGCCAGCAATCTCGTGAGTAATTCCAAAGTTTTTTTTCTCTTGATCCCTAATTTCCTCAAAGTTATCGAACGAATACCGTAGAATTTTTGCATATTCTTCGCCGAATATTTTATAGAATACTAACTTTCCTAAATCGTGAAGTAATCCAGATATGAAGTAATTTTCTACATTTTTAATTCCGAGTTTTGTTCCAAGTAATCTGGTTATCACTCCAACTGCAATTGAGTGTTTCCATAAATCGATAAAATTAAAGTATGTGAAACTTTTGGTGGAACTAAAAATTTTCATAACAGAAACCGTTAACACAATGTTTTTGATTTCATTAAATCCCAAGAAGAAAATTGCTTGCGAAATAGTATCCACTCTCGAAGAAATCCCAAAAACTGGCGAATTTGCTACTTTGATGATTTTAGATGTAACTGATTGATCTCTTATTATTATATTGGTAACATCATTAACGGTTGAAAATGGATTGGACAATACGTCAAGCAACGACGAATAAATCGTGGGTAAAGTGGGGAATTCTCTTATAGAGTCAATAAGTTTGTCAACATCTTTCATTGCATTTCGCCCGAGATAATTTGGTTAGAAACAGCTTTTTTAATAAGTTCGTAAAGATCGGCTTCATGGACATTGCGAGGTTCCCATTTCATTCTACATTGGATTAACTCTAATGACTTTGCAATTATATTCTCATCTATAACGGCCAAATGAGTTTCATTAGGGGTTTCGATTGTCAAAAAACTAATTCCCCAAAGATGTAGCACCTTGTTGTGAGATGTTTTAAGTTCAGTTCCCTCTCTGAGCAATACCTGTCCAAATTTATTAACAACAGGATTGTTTAAAATCATTCCCTCTTGTAAATCTTGTATTGGAATTGTTTTAGGCATATTAAAGTAATCAACTAAAAAACAAAATTAGTAAATTTCTTTGAATATTAAAAAAAATTCTTTCCTAAAAATAAGAACATTTATCGAAAAAAATAATTAATTTTGCTTTTTTGGAGCTGTTATGAAAATATCATCAGTACAATTCTCTCCAGTATTATTCGAAAAAGACAATAATGTGAATTTTATTGTTTCAAAAATCAATCAAATTAATTCTGATTTGATAGTATTTCCCGAATTGGCAACATCAGGATATTTTTTTGTTAACAAAGATGAAATAAAAAAAATAGCTGAACCATTCGATGGTGATACAAGAGAATTAATTCAAAAACTTTCTACAGAACAAAACAAAGCAATAGTTTATGGATTTCCCGAAATTTACAATGATCATTTCTATAATTCTGCAGCTATAATTTTCCCAGATTCTAAATACACACGAGTATATAGAAAAATTCATCTGTTTTTTAAAGAAAAATTTGTTTTTACCGAAGGAAATACTGGATTATTCAATATTCATTATCCCGAATGGGATTTAAATTTAGGAACTATGATTTGTTATGATTGGCGTTTTCCCGAAGCGGCTCGTACTTTAGCATTAAATGGAGCCGATTTAATAGTTGTTCCCTCCAATTTAATCACAAGGATTTGGCACCATTCAATGCCTTCTCGAGCACTCGATAATCATATATTTCTGTTAGTTGCCAATAGAATTGGGGTTGAATCCCGAAGAGAAGACGAATTAAACTTTAACGGAATGTCGGTCATTTATAATTGTTATGGAGAAGTTTTGAATCTTGCCGGACCAAACGAGGAAGCAGATATTATTGCAGAAATAGACCCAACTGAAGCAAGAGATAAATCAATAAATGCATTTAACGATATTTTTTCGGATAGGCGCCCAAACAACTACTTTTTAGGCTAAATAAATTTTTTTTAGGTCAGAATATGTTCAAATCAGTCAATAAAATCCACCTTGTTGGAATTGGAGGAATTGGTATGAGTGGCATTGCCGAGATTCTTCAAAACCAAGGGTTTCAGGTTTCAGGCTCTGATATTGGTGCAAATGAAAATACAACTTATTTGGAAAATCTTGGAGTTGAAGTTTTTATAGGTCACAACTCAAATAATATTCAGGGTGCAGAAGTTGTAGTCTATTCTAGTGCAGTAAATGTTAACGAGAACCCTGAAATAAGAGAAGCACAGAGATTGGGAATCCCGGTACTTCGTCGTGCAGAAATGCTTGCCGAGATATCCAGAATGAAATACTCAATTGCAGTTGCTGGAACTCACGGTAAGACCACAACAACCTCGATGATTGGATTAATACTTATCGAAGCTGGTTTTGATCCCACAGTTATTGTCGGCGGTAGATTAAAGGATTTTGGAGGCACTAATGCCAGATTGGGCAATGGCGATTGGATAATAGTAGAAGCCGACGAATACGACCGTTCATTTTTGCAATTATTACCAACCATTGCAGTAGTAAATAACATTGAACCCGAACATATGGATATTTATAGGGACTATGATGATTTACTCGAAACTTTTACAAAATTTAGTAACAAAATTCCATTTTATGGATTTTTGGCTGCTGGTTTGGACGATAATGGGGTTAAGGACCTACTTTTTTCAGTCAATAAAAAGATTTTTTCGTATGGCATATCAAGAAATGCGGATTTTCGAGCTAACAATATCGAAACCATTCCATATGGAACTCAATATGATTTATTATTCCAAGGAAAGTTCCTTGGAAAAGTAATATTGAAAATACCTGGTTTGCATAATATTAAAAATTCTCTGGCAGCAATAACAGTTGCATCAAAAATTGGAATAAGCATCGAAATATGCACCTCTGCTCTCGCAAAGTTTAATGGTGTTTATCGTCGATTCGACATTAAAGGAGAAGCAAAAGGTATTATGATTGTTGATGATTACGCACATCATCCCACCGAAATCCAAGCAACTCTCCAAGCTGCACGAAATGGATGGGATAGGCGCATTGTTGCCGTTTTTCAGCCGCATACCTTCACACGAACTCAAAAGTTCTACAAAGAATTTGCTCGTGCGTTCGATGATGCAGATGTAGTAATTGTTACCGACATTTATCCTTCAAGGGAACTGCCAATCGAAGGGGTTGATGGTAGGTTAATTTCGGATAATATGATTAAATTTGGACATAAGAATGTATTCTTCATACCAAATTTTGATGACATAATGGCTTTCTTAGAAGACTTCGTTAAGGAAAACGATATGGTTATAACCATTGGAGCTGGGAATATTGTGAGAATTGCAGATAACCTATTAACCAAATTAAATAATAATTGACAATTATATTCGACTTTACTTTTTGAACAATTTTAATCGGTGCTATGAATAACAAGAATATCTTTTTCTCAGTCTTTCTTTTACTTTTCACTATATTTAGTTTGTCGTTAAATTCTCAAGATTTATCCAAAATCAACAGATTAGTCCTCCTTAGTGTTGGAACTGAAGAAATTACCTACGAACAATTGGAAAGAGCCTACCAAAAGAATGTGAACAAACACCAACCTTATCTCTATCTTCTGGATAAAGATAGTTTATATGACTTTATTAACCTCTACGCAAACTTTAGGTTGAAGGTTCTCGAAGCCAAAAGAAAGGGATTGGACAAAGACTCTGCAATAATAGCAGAAAGCATCCAAAATAGAAAAATTTTATCTGAAAACTTTTTATTTACAAAGAAACTAATTGAGCCTAATGTTGCCGAAATGCTCGAACGGCGAAAGTGGGAATACAAATTTGCAATTATTTTTACAACATTTTCGCAAGCACCTATCAGAGATACAGCAAAAGCCTTCGAAAAAATTCAGCAAGCGATGAAAGAAATCAAAAATGGAGGAGATTTCGATACAATTGCGGCAAAATACAATGATGATGAAAATTTAGCACGTCGAGGTGGAAAAGTCGATCAGTGGATTACTTCGGGGAAAATATATCGAGAATTGGAAGATGCAATTTATAAAACAGAAGTTGGGCAAATTCATCCAAAAATTATAATAACACCTTTCGGTTATTTTATTGTTAAAGTTTTGGACAAACAGCCTCGAAAATGGGTTTTGGGAGGACATATACTAATCAAGAATGAAATCGATTCTACATTAGGATTAGTGAATAACCAGGATAAAGCTCAAAAGATAATCGACCGAATTAAGAAAGGTGAAAAATTCGAGGATCTGGCAATCACCGAATCGAGCGATACTTACACTGCATCGAACAAAGGTAAGTTCGAAGAATATTATTCGCGATCGACAGGTTTCGAAAAAAATAAAGGATTATTAGACCCAAAATTTGTTGATGTATTATTTTCACTAAAGAAAAACGAAATATCCAATCAAGTTATGACTGATTTTGGAATACATATTATTAAGTATTTTGATGATAAAGAATTGGATATGACCGCAGAAAAAGATGATGTGTATAAGATATACAGAAGACAATATCTCGAAGACGACAAAGCAGTTTATTTCGATAAGTTAATGGCAGAGCTGTCATTTGAATTAAATCAAAACGTTCTTGATGAAATGGTTGCTTCTCTCGATACCAATAAGAGTAACATTAACAAAACGTGGTCTGAAAATATCCCAAATGAGGTTCAAAATAAAACATTATTCACAATTTCCAAAAGAAAATTTACAGTAGCCGATTTGGTAGATGAAATGAACAAAAACAACTTATTGCGTGGCTATGCTACCAATAAGGATGGTCTCAAAAATGCAATTAAAAAGATATGTGAACCAATTTGTATTGACTATGCAACAAAAGATCTAGAAAAAGAATTTCCCGATTTCAAAATTATTCTGAATGAATTCAATGATGGTATATTGTTATTCAAAGCAGAAACTTCCGAAATTTGGGATAAATTGAAATTTGATTCAACTCGCGCCAAGAAATACTTCGACACCACCAAAGTCAAATATTATACCGACCCAATGTATGATATAACAGAAATATATGTTTTATCTGATTCGTTGGCACAAGAAATTTACAAATCAGCCATAAATGGTGCCAATTTCGAGGAATTGGCATCGCAATATACTCAAAGGTCGGGGTATCGCGAAAAGTCGGGAAAAATGGGCTTGGTTTCGGGTAAATCAAATAAATATGCGAAGTTGTTATACGAGAGGAATATACTCGAACCAATAGTTGTTCAACCAATTCAGGTAGAAAATGGTTACACAATAATGAAAATAAATAAATACGAACCACCAAGATTGAAGACCTTCGAAGAGGCTATACCCGATTTTGCATCTAAATTGCAAGAACAATATCAAAAAGAATTATTAAATAATTGGCTCAACAATATTAAGAAGACTTTTCCTGTTAAGATCAATCAAAAAAATGTAGAACAAGTACTAAAATTTGCAAAATAATAACAGTGTTATAAAACAGATACTTAAATGAAATTAAAATTAATATTTTTATTCCTCTTAACCACAATATCACTCTTTTCGCAATTGAAAAAAGGTGAAACTCTCGATAAGATTGTAGCTATAGTTGGTGAGGAAGCAATTACCGATTCGGAAGTTAAGGGTAGAATTATATTTTTATTACAACAAAATCCAAAATTGAAATTCGATGACCCCAAAATATATAACGATGTGCTCAATTCAATAATCGATGAGAAATTAATTCTTGCAAAAGCAAAAGAAGATTCGATTGTTGTTAGCGATGAAGAAATAGAACAACGTTGGCAAATTTTTTTGGAACAATCTGTTATGCAACTTGGTTCGGAGCAACGAATGGAACAAGTTTATGGTATGTCCATACCCAAAATGAAAAACGAATTCAAGGATGATATAAGAGATAAGCTATTGAGCAATAAATTGATAGAAAGGGAATTAATGAAAGTTGAAGTGTCGCAAAAAGATATCCAAGAATTTTTCGAAAAATATCAAGATTCTATTCCAACAATTCCCGAAGCGGTATCAGTTTATCGAATTGTAAAAAAAGTTAAACCAAAAATGCAGCAGAAAGAAGATATATTCAAACTTGCACTCAAAATCCGAGATTCTATAATAATTAGTGGTAATTTTAGTGAATTTGCTAAAACATATAGTGAAGATAACGCAACTAAAAACGATGGTGGAGACTTGGGTTGGATTCAAAAAGGTAAATTCTTACCCGAATTAGAGCGTGTTGGTTTTTCGATGCTTGTTGGCGAGGTGTCGTTACCAATTGAAACTCCCTTGGGTTTTCACATAATCAAGGTTAATGAAAAACGCAAAGACGAAATTAATGTTAGCCACATACTTTTCCGTTTTGGTCAGGGCGATGAGGATAAAGAAATTGCAAAAAAATTTTTGGACTCCATCAGAACTAAAATAAACAATTTAGAAGATTTTAAACGAATTGCCAAGCAATATTCCGAAGATGAAGATACCAAAGGGTTTAGCGGTTACATTGGAAATATGCCCTTGGAATCTTTCCCCACCAGTGTTGTTGAAGCATTGAAAGAGATTAATATTGGTGAAGTTAGTAAAGTTGTGCCATTCGAAACTGATATTAATAAACAATCTTATCAGATCTTATTTAAAGAAAAAATTATACCCGCCCACAAAGCAAATTTAGAGCAGGATTATCAAATATTACAACAACAAGCCCAACAATATAAAAAAATGAAAACATACAACGAATGGGTTGATGGATTAAGAAAAAAAATGTATTGGGAAGTAATCGATAACTAGAAGCCTACATAAGAAATTTTAATCATTACGAATTGGTTGCTAAAAGCCCTGTCGGTATTAAAGAAAAGATAGGGCTTTTTGTTCATAATTTTCGTAATAAGTAAAGATATAGATGATTTGTAGATATTTTTATACAACCAATAATTCGAACCAATGGTTTGTCTCAATTCCTCATCAAATGGTTCCATCCATTTTTGTAATAATATTTCGCTGAGATAAGCAATTGCCCATTTACTAAATTCGAATTCGGGATAAAGATAGTTCTGAGAATAATTTAGACCAAGATTTAATTTATCGAAAAATTGGAACGAAAGGGCATATCCATAATTTCGTCCAAATTTATATTGTTGGTCGAACATCTGAATTTGCTTGTTGGTTTCGATATTACGAAAATAATCTTCAAAATCGAATCGCGACCATATTAAACTTGCTGAATGTTGGAACTCGATAGCCAAATTCTTTGATTTTAGTCCTAATCCATCTATAGCTTTCAACCCAAATATCCATCCATCTATTGTTTTGCCGTTCGAAATCCAACTTTTTGGTTTAAGGTGAGAAGATTGGTTTTCGAAATATGCCCTTTCGCCAAAGTGCAGATAGTAGGGTAAAGTAGATTTATCCTCTTTAATTCTTACAAAACCATATTCTATACCGAGGTTATAAGAATTGGCAAATTTTTCTTGTGAAAATAACAACGAATTATCATTCGAGCCAAATCCATACCATAAGGAAATAATTGGCTGATTTAGAAGTTTTTCCTCATCAAATTTTTCGAGCAATCCTAAGAAACTTGATTCCCAATTAGAAAAGGTTTCAGATGTAATAATAAGAAAAGTAAAAAGTATTAAGTTCAACAAATTGCGTGTCATATTAAAGTAATGGATAATTCCTTAAAGAATTGGCAGTTGGTGTATCGGTTTTATATAAATCGAGGACAGTTCCACTAAAAACTAAATTACCTCCATCATTACCGGCTCCGGGTCCCAGATCGATTATCCAATCGGCGTTTTTGATTATTTCTAAATTATGCTCGACGATAATTATTGTATTTCCACTATCGACAAGTTTTGTTATTGAGTTGTATAATTTGGATATATCGTCCAAGTGAAGTCCCGTTGTTGGCTCATCGAAAATAATTAAATTATTTTGAAAATTCTTCGAATCCAAAAAATCTGCAATTTTTAATCGTTGGGACTCTCCACCACTCAGAACTGTGCTAGATTGACCAAGAGTTAAATACCCTAAACCTAAATCTGACAGAGTTCTAAGTTTTCGAGTGATTTGGGGAACATCCGAAAAAAATTGTAATGATTGGTCGATAGTCATTTCCAAAACATCTACTATTGTTTTGCCTTTGTAAGTAAAGTGCAACGCCTCGTTTTTATAGCGTTTGCCGCCACAAGCTTCACAAGTAAGTTGAATATTTGCCAAAAATTGCATATCAATTGTAACAAATCCATCACCTTCGCAAACCTCACACCTTCCACCAGGAACATTGAAGGAAAAATATCCGGGTTTCAGTCCAAATTGTTTTGCCAGTTGCGTTGATGCGAAAACATCTCGAATAGCATCAAATGCTTTAGTGTAGGTTGCGGGAGTGGATCGCGAGGAACGTCCAATAGGGGACTGGTCGATAATTTGTATTTGATCGATTAATTCGTGTCCTTCAATTTTTTCGAATTTCGTTGCTTTTGTGTTTGGTTCACCTCTTAATTTCCTTATTCCGTTGTAAATTATATCCATAACCAGAGTACTCTTTCCCGAACCAGATACACCCGTAACCACAGTAACGCAATTTAAAGGAATTTCCACTAAATCCATTTTCAAATTGTTCTCGCGAGGATTGAAAATGCGAATTTTCCTGTTTGTGATTTTCTTCGAATTAACTTTTTCGATTTTCTTTCTTTTTCGCAAATAATCTGAAGTAATAGAATTTTTATCATTTAATAATTCGGAATAACTACCTTGGAAAACTATTTCGCCACCGCCATCTCCCGCTTTAGGTCCTAATTCAATAATATGATCTGCACTCTGGATAACATCAAGATCGTGTTCGACTATTACAATTGTATTACCAATATCTCTCATACTTTTGATAATATCGATTAGTTTATTAGTATCCGATGGATGGAGTCCAATGCTTGGTTCGTCGAGAACAAACAAAGTGCCAACCAACGAAGAACCCAGAGCAGTTGCTAAATTAATTCGCTGTAATTCCCCGCCCGAAAGTGTATGGGATAATCTTGATAATGTTAGATACCCCAAACCGATTTTGACCAATAATTCCAAACGACGTCTTATTTCGATTAAAACTTGCTTGGCTATTTTAAATTCATATTCATTTAATGTCAATTTTTGGAAAAATTCGTACGCTTCGCTTATTGGTAATTCAATTAATTTGGGTAGGTTCATATCTTGAACATAAACCTGACGAGCCGATGTTCGCAATCTCGAACCATTACAAGATTTGCACAAAGTATAGCCACGATAACGATTAGCAAGTATTCTATATTGAACTTTGTAATTATTTTCCTCGAAATGCTGAAGAATTCCATTTATTGCACGAAAGCGTCCTTTCCCCTCCCAAAGTAATCGTTTTTCTTCGTCGGTCAATTTCAAGTATGGCTTATCAATAGGAAAATCAATTTTTTTTAAGCCATTCAAAAGTTCGAAAAGCAAGTTGGACATTGCTTCGGTTCTCAACGGATGCAAAGCGCCTTCTGCTATTGATTTTGATACGTCGGGAATTAGTAATTCCTCGTCCCACCCAACAGTCCTACCAAATCCCTGACATTGACGGCAAGCACCCAACGGACTATTGAAACTAAACAAATGAGGTGAAGGTTCTTGATAAACTATTTCGCAATTGGAACATTCATAAATAGAACTAAATTTGAAATCTACTTCATTGTCGATATTACGAACAATCACCTTTCCATAACCCATTCCAAAAGCAGTTTCTATAGAATCTGTGATTCTAGAAAGGGTATCTTGGTCTTGGTCCACAACCACACGATCGACTAATATATACAAATCTTCACTAAGTAAATTTGTTTCGATATCGTTGTTTTCAAAATCGATTATTTCGTTAGAGCCTTTTTTAATTGCACGATAAAAACCTAATTCTCTGAATTTTTGTAATTCATTTTTCAAACTTTTTGTTTGTGGCGATACTGGGAACATAATATAAATCTTGTTGCCATCTTCGAAAGATTTGATTGAATTAACAACCGTTTGGGGAGTATCTTTCTGAACAATTTGATTGCAACTATAACAAATTGTTTTACCTATTCTTGCGAATAAAATTCTAAGTAAATCATATATTTCCGAAATAGTGCCCACAGTCGAACGGGGGTTGCGAGGAGGCGACTTCTGCTCGATAGCAACCGCTGGTGGCAGTCCGCTTATGGATTCTACCTTTGGTTTTTCCATTCTTTCTAAAAATTGTCGTGTGTATGCCGATAAAGACTCTACAAATCTACGTTGTCCTTCGGCATAAATTGTGTCGAAAGCCAAAGAAGATTTTCCCGAACCTGAGATTCCGGTGATTACAGTGATCTTGTTTCGAGGTATTGTTAAAGAAATGTTTTTTAAATTGTTTTGGTATGCATTATTGATAGTAATTAATTTTTTGTTTTCTTGTATTGTTGTTTTTTTTTTCATAATATATCGAAAAGTGTTCAAAATTTAATAAATATTTGTTAAATTAAAAAATCTATTTTTGTAAATTAGTAATTGTTTAAATAAAAAAATAAAAAATATGAAAGAATTATTTTCAGAACAAGAATGGGACCTACTTCTTAAAGCCCCAGCTATTGTTCTCGCAATGGTTGCATTGGCTGATCGAGTGGTGGACAAAAAAGAGTTGGAAGCCTTCTCCAAATTTTGCTCGAGTAAAAGTATGTTTAAATCCGAACTTATCAAGTTGTTGTTACCCGACGAACCAAAGAAATATATAGACGAAACACTCCCCAAAATCGATAAGCAATTAATAAAAGAAAACTTAAAAGAAGTGGATTTAACATTAGACCTAAAGGTTAATCCAACTGAATCTAAAGCGTTCAAACACCACTTAATTGCTTTGGGAGTTTATATTGCTAATGCCTCAGGAAAATTGTTCCACCACAACATCAGCGAACAAGAGGACGAAGCAATCAATAAATTTGCAAAATACATTGATATAGATGTCGCTCAATTATTCAAGACAACATTAGTCGATGAAATTTTGCAAAAAATAAATTAAACCATAATATTATTTAGAAAATTCAAAAAAAGAGGTATATATGAGTATTAAAGCAAAATTATTGCTAACTTTTGGAATACTTATTGTATTCATAATAGTATTGATCTATAATGCTATCAATTCGCTTTCAGCACTCGAAGAAAAAGTTGGGGACTTAGCCAAAGACAGATTTCCCAAAACGGTTTGGGCTAACAACATCATTGATGAAGTAAATAAGCAATCAGTTGCAATACGCAATGCAATAATCACAAGCAATCCAGAAAGAAAAAACTCAGAATTAGATATTATCAAAACTTCAACGAGCAATATAGCCGAAAATCTAAAAAAATTAGAAGAAACAATTAAATCGGAAAAAGGAAAGGAAATACTTTCGCAAATGTTAAATGCACGGACGAATTACCTTCAGTCGAGGACACAAATGCTGGAACTTGTTAGATCGAATAATCTTGCTCTAATAGAAAGTTTTATGTTTGGTGATTTTAAAACAAATCAAGATAAATACCTTAACTCTATAAATTCCCTAATTGATTATCAATCGGAACTATTTGATGAATCATCAAAAGAGGCAATCGAAATCTATGAATCCCAATTTTCTTTGATGTTAATTATTGGAATAATAGCGATTTTAGTTACAATAATATTATCGACACTAATAATTAGAGGCGTCCTTACGTCCGTGAAATTTGCTGCTGATGCTTCGGATTCATTATCAAAAGGTAACTTATCACTCAATCGAGACATCAAGGTAAAAGATGAAACCAAGCAAATAATTGATGCAAGCAACATATTAGCAGATAATTTAAAAGAAATAACAAAGGAAATAAATCTACTTTCGGACAATATGAAAAATGGAAAGTTAGATTTTCGTGCAAATTCCAATAAGTTTAGTGGAGAATTTCAAAAAATGGTTGTGGGGCTCAACGATCTGGTTGATGCTTTAATTAAACCAATCAACGTAACTGCCGAATATGTGGATAGAATTTCGAAAGGCGATATACCTCCAAAAATCACAAAAGAATACAATGGCGATTTCAACGAGATAAAAAATAACTTGAATCAGCTAATCGACACAATGAATACTTTGATTGATGACGTTCAATCTGTATCTGTTGAATTTGGCAAATGTAATTTAAATTATAGAATAGATTCATACAAACATCAAGGTGCTTATGCAAAGATGCTGGAGGGAGTGAACCAGTCGCTCGATATTGTGGGCAATATTTTCGATTATGCAGGCAACTTTATGCTTGGCGACGATAATGGTATAATCTCTTATCTAAACGATTCACAAAAGAAATTCCTAAAAACCTATGAAAATGACTATAGGAAGAATTTTGCTTCTTTCGATACAGAAAAAGTGATTGGAAGTAATATTGATATGTGGCATAAGAATCCATCTTACAATCGTAACTTGCTTTCGGGATTGAATAAAACACATGAAGCCAAAATCCAAATAGGCGACCAAGTAATGAAATTGATTGTCAATCCATTATTCAATAAAGATGGAAATAAGTTTGGTTTTGTAGTTCAATGGGTTAATTACACAAATGAAGCAACTTTGGAGAGCGAATTGAACAATACTATAGATAAATTATTGGAAGGTCAACTAAACTCGAGAATAAATAATTCCAAATTTACGGGTGGATATATAGATATAGCAAATAATTTAAATACTATGCTTGATGGTATAATAACGCCACTTAATACTGCAATTGCCTATATTAATCAAATAGCAGATGGAGATATTCCCGAATTAATCACAGATGAATACAAAGGCGATTTAAACAACTTAAAGACAAGTGTCAATGGTATTATTAATGTATTGAATGGTTTAATAACCGACCTTAAATGGATTGCTAAAGAAATTGGTGGAGGCAATTTGGATGCAGCAATAGATACCGGAAAATACCGTGGCGATTATAATACCCTTGTAAATGGAATTAATAACATCAACAAGTTGTTCAAGCAACCTATGGTTGTGGTTATGGATGTTGTTCAGAAATTAGCAGATGGCGATTTAACAGCCGAAATGATTGGTAATTACGACGGCGAATTCCAAAGATTACAAAGTGGATTAAATGCCTCTTTGAATTCATTGAATGAACTAATAACAAGTGTGAAAACTACTATCGACGAGGTTGCTCGTGGAGCTATGCAAGTGAGCGATGCAAGCACAGCATTGTCGCAAGGAGCAACCGAACAAGCTGCATCACTCGAAGAAATAACAAGTTCGATGAACGAAATAGCATCTCAAGTTAAAATCAATGCCGATAATGCCCATCAAGCTAGTTTATTAACAAACGAGGCAAAATCTTTCTCCGAACGTGGTAATCGCGAAATGGAGCAATTAGTTACAGCAATGAACGAAATCAATGTAGCAAGCGATAATATTGGTAAAATTATCCGAGTAATCGACGAAATTGCTTTCCAAACAAACCTTTTGGCATTAAATGCAGCAGTCGAAGCCGCCCGTGCTGGTCGCCACGGTAAAGGGTTTGCTGTTGTAGCCGAAGAAGTCCGCAATTTAGCTGCTCGTAGTGCCACTGCCGCTAAGGAAACAGCTGAATTAATTGATAATACCAAAAAAGCAGTCGACAATGGAATAATGATTGTTACCCGAACAAGCGAGGCATTAGAAGAAATCAAAAATGGCTCAATAAAATCTGCAGATATTGTTGCCGAGATTGCTTCCTCGTCCAACGAACAAGCTCAGGCAATTGCACAAATTAACGAGGGCTTAGCCCAAATTGATAAAGTAACGCAAACCAACACGGCAAGTGCCGAGCAAAGTGCATCCGCTTCTGAAGAATTGAGCGGTCAAGCAGCATTGCTCAAAGAAATGGTTGCTCGTTTTAAATTGCAGGGGGGTAAGGATGGTTACGACGAAAGTTTAAAATCAATGGAACATTTCACATTATCAACCCGAAAGTCCAAAAGTTTACCCAAAACAACCGAAACCAACGTAACTGAAGATGATTATGATAGTAATTTTGAGCAATATAAGATTAAACCATCTGATATAATCAAACTTGATGATGATGACTTTGGTAAATATTAAAAGAACTTGATTTTTCTTGCAGAAAAACCAAAAAGCCACATTTTTTAATGTGGCTTTTATTTTTCGAGACAACCAAACATAATTTATCATCTATTTTGCTTGAACATAAACTTGGAATCAATAAAATCTATCTACTTTTTTTTATTTAAATTATTTTAACTAATTTACACAAATAATAAATACAATTATTTATGAATAGAATAAAATCCAAAATTTCAACAAATAATCCCGATTATAAGGAAAATTACGAAAATTCCATTAATTTAATGGCTCAATTAAAAGAGAATTATTACAAGATACAACAAGGAGGTCCCGAACATGCTCGCAAAAAACATACAAGTCGCGGCAAACTTCTAACACGCGATAGAATAAATAATTTGCTCGATCCCAATACACCATTTATGGAAATTGCTCCATTCGCCGCCTATGATATGTATGAAAATCAGGCTCCATCGGCAGGAATGGTTACGGGAATTGGGGTTGTAATCGGTCGCGAAGTAATGATTCTTGCTAATGATGCTACTGTTAAGGGTGGAACTTATTTTCCAATGACAATTAAAAAACATATTCGTGCCCAAGAAATTGCAATCCAAAACAATTTACCTTGTGTGTATTTAGTTGATTCAGGTGGTATTTTTCTTCCTTACCAATCCGAAACATTTCCCGATAAAGAACACTTTGGTAGAATTTTTTATAACCAAGCGATAATGTCGGCTCGGAATATTCCTCAAATTGCAGTTGTAATGGGTTCTTGCACTGCTGGCGGAGCATACGTACCGGCGATGAGTGACGAAACTATAATGGTACGCAACCAAGCAACAATTTTTATTGGCGGACCACCACTTGTTAAAGCGGCAACAGGCGAAGAAGTTACCGACGAAGAATTAGGCGGTGCAGATGTTCATACCAAAATATCGGGCGTAGCAGACCATTTAGCAAACAACGATGAACACGCTTTAGAAATTGCGAGAAATATAATCGAAAATCTCTCAAAACAATCAAAATTCGATATTGGACGTCAGGAAATTGAAGAGCCTTATTACGACCCCGAGGAACTTTATGGAATTTTGCCAAAAAATATACGCCAACCATTCGACATACGCGAAGTAATTGCTCGCATTGTGGACGGAAGCCGTTTTCAGGAATTTAAAGAAAATTACGGAAAAACTCTTGTAACTGGTTTTGCCCGAATATTGGGTTATCCCGTCGGAATTTTAGGTAACAATGGAGTATTATTCTCGGAATCAAGTTTGAAAGGTGCTCATTTTATCGAAATGTGTGCAATTCGTAAAATTCCATTACTATTTTTACAAAACATCACTGGCTTTATTGTTGGTCGTAAATACGAGCATGGTGGAATTGCACGCGATGGAGCTAAGTTGGTTCATGCAGTTGCTAATGCTCAAGTTCCAAAATTCACCATAATCGTTGGTGGAAGCTATGGTGCAGGAAATTATGCTATGTGTGGACGGGGTTATAATCCCCATTTCTTATGGATGACACCTCACAGCAAAATAAGCGTCATGGGCGGAGAACAAGCTGCTGACGTATTGGCAACTGTAAAGATCAACCAACTTCAAAAAGATGGTAGAAAGCTTTCGCAAGAAGAAATCGACGCTATTCGCCAACCAATAATCGAACAATACGAAGCAGAGGCAAGCCCATATTATAGCTCCGCCCGATTATGGGATGATGGTATAATAGACCCACTCAAGATGCGAGAACTAATTGGTTTATCGATTGCAACAAGCTTGAATAATCCAATATCCGACCATCAATTTGGTGTTTTCAGAATGTAAAATGATTTTATTCGTCCTTAAATTTTTTGTATTCTTTATATTATTATGTTAGATAAGAATAAAGTATTGGTCGGTATGTCCGGAGGAGTTGATTCGTCTGTTACCGCCGCTTTGATTAAGGATATGGGATATAGCCCAGTGGGTGTTACTTTTCAACCGTACACGACTGATAAACCACATTGCCATTGCTATTCCGAATTGGATGCTAAAGCAGTTTGCGATAATTTGGGAATTGAACATCATTTTATTGATTACACAGAGATATTTAAGAGACAAATAATAGATTATTTTGTTGATGAATACCTACAGGGTCGTACTCCAAACCCTTGCACAAAGTGCAATCCCGAGATTAAATTCGGCGAATTGCTGAAATTTGCTGATTCATTGGGGATATATTGGATTGCCTCGGGGCATTACGTAAATGTTCGTTATGACGAACAGCTTGAACGACATTTAATTGTGCGAAGCAAAAATTTGAAAAAAGATCAATCCTATGTTCTATGGGGACTACGGGAATTTCAGATATCAAGAGCGATGTTTCCGATTGGGAATATGGATAAAGATAAAACGCGAGAATTGGCTCGTCAATTTGGTTTTGATAACCACAACAGGTGGGATAGTCAAGATGTGTGTTTTATTCCAGCAAATAATTACGAAGAATACCTTTGGGAAGAAAAGAGAGAATTTTTGGAGAATTTAGGCGAAGGCTACATAATTAAAGATGGCAAAATCCTTGGTAAACACAAAGGCTTTCCGTTTTTCACAATAGGTCAAAGGCATGGATTGGGAGTTTCATATAGCGAGCCATTATACGTAAAACAAATCATTCCCGAAAGTAATACGGTGATTGTTGGAACAAAAACCGAAATCGAAAATAAAGGTCTCGTTGCACATTCAATTAATTTGGTGAAATACGACGAATTACCCGAACCTAAGAATTTCTTTATCAAAATTCGATACAACGACAAAGGTAGCTACGGTACAGCTTGGACCAAAGAGGGTAAATTATATGTTGAATTCGACGAGCCAAAAGATGCCATAACGCCTGGTCAGAGCGTGGTTCTTTATGAAAACGACGATTTGGTTGGTGGTGGAATAATTGAAAAATCTTTCTAAAAATCCTTGTTATTTGTTTAAATTTTGTTAATTTTGTATTCTTATTTGCGGGCAAGTAGCTCAGTTGGTCTAGAGCATCTGCCTTACAAGCAGAGGGTCGGGGGTTCGACTCCCTCCTTGCCCACAAAACCCAAATAAATGCAGGAATGGCGGAATTGGTAGACGCGCTGGACTCAAAATCCAGTGGCCCTTAAAGCCGTGAGAGTTCGAGTCTCTCTTCCTGCACTTTATTTTTTTTGCACCACCCTGAAACATATTTTAAACTTTTGTTATCCAATTTTCTAATATCTTGCTCCCAAATTGAGTAATGTAGGACTCGGGATGGAATTGAACTCCATAAATTGAATAACTTTTATGCGAAATGCACATTATTTCGTCATCTTCGGAAACAGAATTGATAATTAGTTCTTGTGGGATTGTTTTTTTATCCAAACACCAAGAGTGATAGCGTCCAATTTGAGTATTGTTGGGTATTCCTTCGAGAATTGTTGAGGAAGAAATTATTATATTCTGACTTTGTTTGCCATGTTCGATAGGAAAGGATTGCCTCAGTTTTGCTCCAAAATATTGCCCAATAATCTGCAATCCCAGACATATTCCTAAAAAAGATTTATGAGATTTATAGAGGTCGAAAACTGCATAATATTTTGTATATTCAGTGGGGTGGCCTGGTCCGGGTGATATTATTATTTTGTCGAAATTTGTTACGTCTGATGTTTGTAATTCAAGATAATTGGTTATTTCAACCTGAAAGCCTAATTCGTTAACTATTTGACGAATATTCATCGTGAATGAGTCATTATTATCGATAAGTAAAATCGGTTTTGTCATTGCATTAGTTAATTTTGTAGTATTGACGATGCAAAGACCTGCTTATGCGTGATGAATTTAAAATAATGAATGAATATGGCAGCAAAAATATACCTTTTTTGTTTGTTATATCTTACGATAAAAGTGAAATATTTGTATGCAAATTGGAAAATTTAGAGAGTTCCAATGTTCATTATTTAACAAAACATAAAGCAAATTCTTACCCTAATGAATTCATTTTCAAATATCATCCAATTGACTATTCCGATTATATCAACCGATTTAATAGAGTAAAAAAATATCTCGAGAATGGCGATTCTTATCTATTAAATTTAACTTTTCGAACGGAGATTATAACAAACCTTTCGCTTCAAGAAATTTTTGAATTTTCTCAATCGCCATTTAAAATACTTTTCCAAAACCGATTTGTTTGTTTTAGTCCTGAAATTTTTATTAAGATAAGAGGAAATAAAATCTCTACAAACCCAATGAAAGGCACAATTGAAGCAAAAAATGGAGATTCAGAACAAGTACTTTTGAATGATAAAAAGGAAAAGGATGAACATTACACAATTGTGGACTTACTCCGAAATGATTTATCGATTGTTGCACAAAAAGTAAGGGTCGAAAAATTTAGATATATCGATAAATTAAAAACTAATCGAGGTGAGATTATTCAGACAAGTAGTTTGATAAGCGGCATTTTACCCAACGATTGGAACAAATCCGTAGGCGATATCCTAAATAAAATTACTCCAGCAGGAAGCGTTACGGGTGCCCCCAAACAAAGAACTTGCGAAATTATTAAAAATATCGAAAATTATCAACGAGGTTTTTATACAGGTATAGCGGGTGTTTACGATGGAATAACTTTGGAAAGTTATGTTTTGATACGATTTATTGAAAATGAAAATGGTAAGTTATACTTTAAAAGTGGTGGTGGAATTACTACCCAAAGCCTACCCGAAATCGAATATAATGAATTAATAAGCAAAATTTATGTCCCTATTGTTCGAAACTATTAAGATTCAAAATGGCAAACCGCAAAATGTGGAATATCACATTCGAAGAGTGGCAAAGTCGCGAGAAATTCTTTTTGGAATGTCGAATATCATCGATTTTGTTGAATTTATTGATAATTTTCGAGTAGGTGAAGATAAAATTTATAAATTAAAAGTGGTATACAATCAAAAAATTATGGATTATCAACTAATTCAATATTCTATTATTCAAAAAAATGAAATTATATTTATTGATAAACCTTATTTAAATTATGCTTTAAAATATCTTGACAGAAGAGAATTAGAAGAGATTGAATTGCAACTGGCGAAACACGAGATAGGGATTATCACTAAAAATGGCTACTTAACCGATGTTACCTATGCAAATGTAGTTCTTTTTGATGGAATTAATTATGTAACTCCGGCAATGTGCCTGTTGGAAGGAACAAAACGTGCAAAACTTATTTCAGAAGGGAAAATCATACCTAAAATGATACATATAAATGATTTGCATTCTTACAAATATCTTCAAATTATCAATTCGATGATTGATTTGGAAGACAAGGTTATTGTGAGTCTAAATCCCTAAGAACAGTTGGAACAAAATCAGCGGGGCGACCTAATTTAGGTAATCCTTAAATTCCCTTGCTTTGTCGAGAGCATCGTCGATATTACCAAAGATATGATCCTCACCAATCAAATCTGTTAATTTAGATTGTGTCATTGCAAATAGTGGTTGGGCATGAACTCCCAATTTGATATCTGCTGCCGCCCAGCATCGATACAATAAAACCGCCAAAAATTGCTGTTATCAAACCTTTAGAAGGCGACACACCCGAAGCTATTCCAAATGCAATTGCCAATAGCAAAGCAACTATTCCAACTACTATCCCTGCAACAAGGTCTAAATATAACTTATGCTTATTATAGTCCTTGATTGACTCAATTATTTGAGGTGTGAACATTTCAATTATTCATAGACAAACTATATAATTATTTGGTCTTAAACTGAATTACATTAGAATATGCACCTTTAGTTCCAGGGGCTGCTGCTCTCACTCTAAAGAAATAGGTATTATCGCTCTGTAAATCAACTACTTCAATTTCGTCTATATCGCCTACATCCAAATCAGAATAAAGTTCCAATCTATTTATGAAGTCTTTATCAGTAGCAATATCAAGGTAATAGGTAGTGGCGCCTTGAACTTTAGTCCATTTTGCAACAAAACCATCGTGTGTTATCAATTCCGGAGCTAAAGCTTTGGGTGCTGCAAGCAATGTTCTATATTTACGGGGATTATTACTTGCAGTTTTGGTTAGATAATTAGCAGATTCGCCATCTCCGTTATATTCGAAAACTTGAACAGTGTATTCACCACTTTCGAGATTTTTGACGACTAAATCAATCATCCTATCGCCACCATTATAAACAACATATCCTGAGCCAATTTTGTTGTCTTTACTGCCATAATTTTGATTAGCAAAATATCGCACTCCATCAACAGGTAGATTAGTTTCGTTGCCTTTGGTAACGACAACAATTCTTCTCTCACCGTTTCCTCTGAATAGAGAAATCTTGAAGGATTTGTCGGTTGCATCGCTAAATGCGATATTCTCTGCTTGTTGAGTTGGTTCTTTGGCTAAAGTGGACATATCGGTAAACCACACTTTTTCGACCTTTTTGTTGTCGATGCGTTTGTAGATTGCAAATTCATATTTTGTTCTGGGAGTCAATTCAGTGATTGTATATTCACCGTTTGCTTGTTTGGATGTTACAATAAGATAAACGTCATTTTCCAAGGAGAGCCTTGGGTCTAACTTAATTGTTTTTTCCAAACTTAAAATATCTTTGTCGATTTGTTTTAAATTGGTGGGCTTTGTGGAAAGGACGAAGTATATTAAGGATTTTTCGGGATTTTGGAATGTAAAAGTTGCTGTTGTTTCGGTTCTGTTTGTGAATTGTGCATTTATTTGCTCAATTTTCGGTGAGTTTTTGCTTTGTGCCAGCAAACTTGTTGCTATAGCAAACGAGAATAAAATTAACAATACTTTTTTCATTTTATACCTTTTGTTTTTAATTATTTTTCTAATTTTACAGAAACAATTTTGGTTACTCCTTCTTCTTCCATAGTTAAGCCATACAAAGTATCGGCGGCTTCCATTGTTCTTTTATTGTGCGTAATCAGAATAAATTGAATGTCTTTATCTGTACTAAACTTTTTAATTAAATTGACGAATTTATCAATATTATTGTCATCAAGCGGAGCATCCACTTCGTCCAATATACAGAAAGGACTCGGTTTTACCAAATATATTGCAAACAACAATGCAATTGCCGTTAGTGTTTTTTCGCCAGCCGAGAGTAAATCGATAGAACTTGGCTTTTTGAATGGTGGTTTTGCAGAGATATAAATCCCTGCTTCCAACACATTTTCGCCTTCTAATGTTAAATCGGCTTCGCCTTCTTCGCCGAAAAGTAGTTTAAAAAGATGTTTGAAATTGTTTCGAATCTCATCGAAGGTTTTTGTGAATTTTTCAATAGCAATTTTGTTGATTTCATCTATTGTTTCCGATAGTGTTTTTCGGGAATTTTGCAAATCATTCATTTGTGTCAATAAAAAATCCAACCTTTGCTTTTGTTCTTCGAAATCTTCAAGTGCCTGAAAATTTACGTTTCCCAATCCAGCAATTCTGTTTTTAATTTCGTTGATTTGATTTTTCGAATCTGTTGAATTGTAATCGTTTAATTGTTCTTGTGTGAATTGATTAACTTCAATATATTCGTCTAATTTCAATTGATATTGTTCTTGGGCTTGTTCCAACAGTGTTTCGTTTTTGGAGTGTATCCCAGCTAATTCAACTTCTAAAGCGTAAAATTCATTTTGTAACTTTTGATAATTCTTTCTGAATTGCTCCAAAGTTATATCGTATTGTGCAATTTGTTCTTGAAGTTGCTTCCTATTTAATTCCACGGATTGTTTATCTTGTAATAATTCATTAATCCAAGATTGATATTGATTTCTTAATTGAATTATCTCTATTATTTGGGCTTGGAGTGATTGCTTGGTTTCAAGGCTTTTTTGCAATTCTGTTTGCTTTTCCTTCAATCGTCTTTTGGCATTTTCGGTGAGAGCAGTTACCTTTTCAATCTCAGAGTTTATATATTTGAGCGATTCGGTATTTTTGGCAACATCTATCTCCATAGCCCTAATATTTTTGATTTGATTTTCTAACTTAATCTTAGATTGGTTAAATACTTCATTTATATTTTCTAGCTCGGTTTCTAAAATATCGAAATCAGAGTCTATAATTTCAATTTGTTTGGCGTAATCTGATTTTTCAGAAGTAATATCTTCATTTTCGGACTTCAGTTGGTTTATAGTAGAAAGGGAATTCTGCAAAGAGTTTTTGATAATTTCAATTCTGTTTGCGTCGCTACTTATGTTGTGATCAAGAGCATTTAATTGTTTTTCGCAGTTTCTGAGTTCACTTTCAACATCCGGTATAGAATATTTCCAAATTTTGGATTGTTCCGACTTTATTGTTGCTTGCAACTCTGAAATATCTTGTTCTAAACCGGAAATTTCTTTTGTAAGTCTATTGATTTTATTTCTTCTGCCAATAATTGCTTCCTTTTGATTTATAGAATTGCTTCCACCACGCACAAGCCCATTTTTATTAAATAAAATTCCATCTATTGTTACAACTTTGCTCACATTGTGATTTTTGATTAACTCTATTGCAATTTCGGAATTATCAACCAAAACAATATCTTGAGTAATCAAATTCAAATATTCTTGATATTCTTCTTTAATTTCGATAAAATCTTTTAAATATCCTAAAATTCCGGACTGATTCAACGAAGGCTGATGAACATCCAAAGAAGAATTTGTCTGGGTCGTAATGAAGTTTGCCGTACCTTTTTTGGCTGCTTCAAGA
>CALKJQ010000152.1 GCA_937995785.1 Candidatus Kapaibacterium sp. | reverse complement strand
GAAAAACTATTGTCGAAAATGATTGGTATGTGGGCTTTTGCGATATGGGATAATCACGCCAACGAGTTATTCGCCTCGCGCGACCGAATTGGCATAAAACCATTTTATTATTTGTTGCATAATTCTAATTTTGTTTTTGGTTCCGAAATAAAGTCCATATTAGAGTATCAAGATTACAAGAGAAATATTAATTTAGAACAATTGCCATTTTATTTGTATTTCGGAGCAACTAATAATAATTCTACTCTGTTCGAAGGAATCCAAAAATTACCTGCCGCACATTATCTAAAGATTAACAACAAAGGTGAGATTAAAATTAGACGTTATTGGGATCCATTTGCAACATTGATTCCATATGCATCGTGGACCGAAGAGCAATTAACGACCGAAATAATTACTTTACTACGCGATTCAATTAAAATAAGGATGATGAGTGATGTTCCCTTTGGAGTATTCCTTAGTGGAGGTATTGATTCGAGCTTAAATGTGGCTTTGATGACTGAGTTTATGGATCGCCCAGTCGATACTTTTACTGTTGGCTTTAGAGATTTGGAAAAATACAACGAACTTGGTTACGCACATCAGGTTTCGGAATTGTTTAAAACAAACCATCGCGAAATTATAATAGATTCGCAAATGGCTTTGGAAAGGATTGAAAGTATTGCTTGGCACCTTGATGAACCAAATGCCGACCCCGTGTGTATTCCAATCAATTTTTTAAGCGAACTAACACGCAAGGAAGGAACAATAGTCGTGCTTGTTGGCGAGGGAAGTGATGAGCAATTTATTGGTTACAATTGGATGCTGCGCGAAATCAAATTCAATCGTTATTTGTGGCAATATTATCAGATATTGCCAAAATCAATTCGAAAATTAGTGTTTAACATCTTAAGACCATCATTGCTAAACAAACGCCAATATCAAATTCTGGAATACTTCCATAAATCTGCAAATGATTGGCAGCAATATTGGAGTGGGATGCCCTTTTTCACAACAATTGAACAAAAAATTCTATTAGGCAATAATCTCGACTTCAATCAGATTGGTGATTATGCCGATAGAATGACAAACTTAGCCGATTCGTTCGATCTGGAAATAGAATTTTCGAGAAAAGCAATATTCACAGAATTTTATCAAAGATTGCCCGAATTATTACTTATGAGAGTTGATAAAATGGGGATGGCGCATAGTATCGAGCCGCGTGTTCCGTTTTTGGATCATAGATTAGTAGAACTTTCACTATCAATTGATTTCCAGAAAAAAATTCCCGACAGAAAAACAACGAAATACTTACTTAAAAAAGCAGCAAGAGGATTTATTCCAAACGAGATTATAAATCGCAAGAAGCAAGGTTTTGCTGCGCCCGTGAGCGAATGGATGCGAAATGAGTGGACAGGCTTCACTCGCGACAAAATTCTCTCTTCATATTTAGTTAAAAGCGGAATAATCAATCAAGAAATTGTTGATGAAATGTTGAATTTGCATAAATCAAAACGAGTAGATTTCTATAAACAAATCTACTCGTTGCTAATGTTGAGCCTATGGTACGAAAAGTATTTCTAAATATCGATATCCAATCCGTGTTCTTTCCTTAGGCTACTAAGTATAACCTCATAACTTTTGCGAGCCACTCGGTCGTATTTTAGGTAATTTTCGATAGTTTGGATAGAATGTAATACAGTAGTGTGGTCGCGATTACCAAATGCTTCGCCGATAACTTTTAAAGGCGATTTAAGTAATTTTTTTGCAAAATACATTGCAAATTGTCTCGAAAGAGTTATTTGATGCTTGCGGGATTTGGATTCTAACTGCTCAATAGGAATATTGAAATGATTCGATACAATATTTTTAATACTTTCGATTGTAATAACTTTTTCTTTAATGTTATATATATTGTTTACAACTTCTTTGGCTAATTCGAGCGTTAAAGGTTTGTTGTTGAATGTAGAGTGGGCAATCAGACTAATGTAAGCACCTTCCAGTTCTCGTATGCTATTGGTGATAGTTTGAGCCAATAAATCTAAAATATCATTTGATATGTCGTAGCCATCGGCACGACTTTTGTATTTTAAAATATCTCGGCGAGTTTCGAAATCGGGTGTATTTATATTTACTGTAACTCCCGAATTAAATCGAGAAATTAATCGTTGGTCAACTCCTTTTAATTCCTTTGCAGGTTTGTCGCTAGTTAAAACAACCAATTTGTTGGATTGTTGCAAAATATTAAAGGTATGGAAAAAATTGTCCTGAGTTTTTTCTTTACCAGCAAGGAACTGAATATCATCAATAATTAGCACATCCAAATTGCGATAGATTTTAGTAAACTCGCTAATTTTGTTATTTTGGGCGGCGTTGGCATAGTTAACATAGAATTGGTCGCCATTGGTGCAAAGAACTTTGAGATTAGGTTTTCGCTGGAATATATAGTTACCTATAGCATGGGCTAAGTGAGTTTTGCCCAAACCCGATGCACCATATATAAGAAGTGGATTATACCGAGTTTTAGTTGGATTATCCGCTACTGCTTTTGCTGCATTGGTTGCTCCAAGATTGCTTTCGCCCACAATAAAATTCTGGAACTGATAATTAGGATTGAGTTGAGTATTGATTAGTTCAAATCCAAACTCTGTTAGAGTATCGTTGTAACTAACTTGTGGAGCTATATTGTGATTAACAAATGGTAATTTGATGTTTTTATTGTTTTTCTGAATTTTCTCAATTGGTTTGATTTCGAAAGTAATTTCAATTTCCTTGCCATTATCGAATGCTTTATCGATTGCGAAATGTAAAAGTTTGGAATAATGTTCTTCGAGCCACTCATAAAAAAACTGGCTGGGCACATTTAGCGTGATTGAGTTTTGGGAAATAGAATTTGGTTGTATATTCTCGAACCAAACTTTATAAGAGCTTGCATCTACGTTATCACGAATGATTTTTAGTGCAGTGTTCCAGATTTTATCAATTTCTTTTAAGTCTTGAACTTTTTTTGTGTGGTTATCGACTATATTATTCAATGAATTAAGTATCAGTTCTTCCATATTGATTTTTTTATTTGCAATTATTTTTGTAATTTTTGAGTTATTCACACTTTTGATAAAAAAATCTAATTGTGTTTCAAACTTAATTCAAATATTACAAAAAAAAAATGAATAAACAAGAAAAAAAGTTATTAACAAAAGTTGAAAAAACAAAATTTTCTCTAAGTGCAAATAATACAATAATTTAGTGTAATCTTAAATAATTAACTAAAAATGAATTTTTAATGAAATATATAAAAAGTGTTTATTATTAACAAACTTATAGATATCATTTTAGAATTCTTGTAAATCGAACTATTTGTTAAAATTTAGTAAATTTTGAAAGTTTTCCACAATTTAAAAAAATGGCATGCAAAAAGTCATATTTTTAGATTGTAACTTTTTGAGTGGTTTATGTGTTAAATATTTAGGTAATTCGTTGTTATTAAAAAGAGAAATAAAGAAATGAAAAAAATATATATAATCTTAGGACTCTTATTATTGCCCCAAATGATGATTTATTCGCAATGGAAGAAGATTACAAACATACCCAAACCTTATGATGATGCATACTACTTAGATGTATATTTTTTGGAATCCAATCAAAACTTTGGCTGGGCTTGTGGCAAAAATGGGGTGGTTGCCCGAACAACCAACAGCGGTGCCAGTTGGGAGGTATCGGTTATCCCATTTGCTTACCAATTGGAAAGTATTCATTTTGTTAATGAAAAAGTTGGATATACCTCGGGCTTATATAATGGAGGCATAACAACAAGTGCAATATTCAAGTCGACCGATGGTGGTCGCTCTTGGGCAAATGTTTCTCCAATTGGTAATATCGACGTGTGGGGTAATTACTTTATCAACGAGAATTTGGGACTAACTATAGGCGGCGGTTGCGGTAACGAACAACAATTTTATCGAACAACAGATGGTGGGAAAACTTGGAGAGTAACCCGTAAAAATCATTTTAACTCGGGACTTTCGGATTTGTTAATCGATAATAGTACTGGGGTTGGCTATGCAGTTAGTAGTGGATGGGTTTGGAAAACAACTGATTTTGGTTTAAATTGGGATTTATTTAGTAGCACTGGCGATAATGATTGGCAAGAAGAAATAACTCTATTTGGCAATACTTTTCTTTTACCCTATTCCACTGGTTGCACGGGTGGCTCTGGAGGTGGGGGAGCAAGAATATCGACGGATTTGGGCAAAACTTGGCGAGATTATAACTTCGGTGTGCCTATGTTCGGGTCTTATCTTCACAATCAGACCTCCGGTTGGGTTGTGGGTTGGCAACGTAATGTGCACTTTACGAGCAATGCCGGCAAAACCTGGGAGAAAAAGATTTGCGGAATTCCAAGCAACGCCGATTTGGACGACATTTGGTTTATCAATGATACACTGGGTTATCTTGTTGGCACAGGCATATATAAATATGTTGGTTATAATATCGAAAAACCAAAGATACTCGCATCCCAATCAGGTCCGTATTGCGATGGCGATACAGTGGTGCTCTACTTAAACCAAACTTACGACAATTATAAATGGTCCACAGGCGAGACATCGCCATTTATTAAAGTTTCCAAATCGGGTACGTATTGGGCTTTTGCTTCTCATAACGAATGCGACAGTGCTACTTCGGAGCCTTTTATTGTTAGTTTTTTGCCTAAAAGTAAATTGAATTTACAAGTTACCGACACCACCAAACTATGCGATGGCGATACAGTTTTCGTGAAAGCAATTGGCGATTTTTCCGAATTTAACTGGTCTGATGGGCAAAAAGGAGATTCGGTAGTTTTTACTAAATCGGGAAAATACTATGTTGCAGCAATAGATAAAAATGGCTGTAAATCAATCGATTCAATTTCTTTGAAATTTTCACCCTTGCCCGTTGCCGAAATAATTTTGAAAGGACAGAATGATTTTTGCATTGGCGATTCCGTTAGATTAATATCAAAGAATACACATACCAAATATCGATGGATTGATGATATATCGGGTAAAGGAATATCCGAGGAAAAAAGTTTAGGTGTTTACCAAAGCGGTCGGTTTAGATTACTTGTCGAAAACGAATTTGGATGCACTTCGTTAAGTAGTGCTGTGGATATTACTGTTCGTTACGATACCAACAAATTAGCTTTGTTATTAATTCCTCAATTTCAAATTGATTCTACAAAATTTCCTATGATTAATTGTAGAAAGTTGACAATCGAAAACACAAGTTGGCAAACTCAAGTGCTGGACGACGCCAATTTATTCCGAAATTTAGCATTTTCGATACCGCAAAGTCAATTTCCAATTGTCATACCGCCTTTTTCATCAACAGAAATTGAGATTTGCTTTTCGCCTAAAAAAATGGGAGAAGACCGCGATACGCTATTTATCAATGATTTATGCAAACCCCATATTCTGCCAATTATCTCTTATGGTCTTCCTAATACATACCAATCTGATTCTCGCTGCGATGTACCTCTCGAATTAATAACTAATGATATTATCGATGATACTGATTTTATTATGGAAAAACCATTTCCCAATCCTGCATTCAAAAGTTTAATTATACCTATTGCATTTAGTGGAAATAAATTAAACCTTGGTTTACAAATTTTTGATATTATGGGCGAGTTAGTATATTCTGAAGAAAAAGAATTAAATCACCACAGTGATAAAGCGAATAACAATACCAATAAAAAGAATGAAATTTATATCAATATAAGCGAATTAAAGCAAGGTTTTTATATCTTAATTGTTAAATCCCAAAACAAAACAAAAAGTTCTAATTTCTTGAAATTAGACTAAAGATCAATCGAAATATCTTTTACAACCAAAGGCAAGGTGAATGTAAAAGTAGTTCCTTTTCCAACTTTGGATTGAACCGATAAAGTACCGCGGTTTAATTCAATTGCTTCTCTTACGAGTACTAATCCCAAGCCTGTTCCTTTTTCCTGATTAGTCCCAAGCGTTGTCGTACTTTTATTTAATTTGAAAATTTCATTTAAATTTTCCTCGGGAATACCAACTCCGGTGTCCTGAACCGAAACATTAACGATAGAGTTTTCTACATCTTCAGTAGAGAATATAGTTATATAACCTTGTGATGGAGTAAATTTTATGGAATTATTCACGAGGTTTCTCAAAACTAATTGGACAAGATTTGGGTCAGCAAAAACGTAAGTGCCTTGGGGTATATCATTTCGTAAACCAATAGATTTGTTCTGTGCCTGTAAATTCATTTGTTCAACAATCTGTTGAGCAAGGAAATACAAATCTAATTCTTGAGGATTATAGGAAATCGCACCTCTTTGGAAATTCGACCAAATGAGCAAATCGTTCAACATACTCGATAAATGTGTTGACGATTTTTGAAGAACTTCAAAAATTTCGCGTATATCATTCATATCCAAAGAGTCGAAACTGTTCATATATTCATCAATTAACGCTTTGAATCCATGGATTGGATTTTTAAGGTCGTGGCTGATAATTGCAAACATTTTATGGCGAATGTCTAAAGCATCTTGGAGTTCTTTCATTAATTTTTCTTTTTGAACAATCTCGGAATTCAACTGAATATTAATCATATTCAAATCTTGGTTTATCCTTCTTTCTCTTCGGATAAACCTATCGTAGAGGTTCAAATAATTTTGAATTTGAGAATCAGTAAAAGGCTTGGTGATGTAATCAATACCTCCCAACTCTAATGCCCTGTTTTTCATTTCGTTGTCGGGGTCGTATGCAGTCATAAAAATTATGGGGATATCAGAGTATTTTTGGTTAGCACGAATCACTCTTGCTGTTTCGAAACCATCGAACCCTTCCATAAATATGTCCATTAGAATAATATCGATTTGATGATTACCCAACAGTCGCAGGCATTCCATTCCCGAATAAGCTTTATAGTACTTGTAATTTGGTAATGGGTCAATCATTTTGGATATTGCTTCCACTGCTACTTTGCTATCATCAACTATAATTAGTTCGAGTTTACCTTCAAACATTTTAGACCTTATTGTTTTGATTTTTGCTAATTTAGTAAAATTTATATAAACATTTTTTAAATTTCATTAATTTAATGGATTTTATTTCGAATACAATTCAAATTGTGGTATTTTCTCGGTTCCAAGAAGGAATAAGATACTTGCTTTTAAAGCGTTCGCCCGATGATGACGTCTACCCCGGAATTTGGCAAATCTGCACTGGTACACGCGAAGAACACGAAACACCACTTTTAGCACTATTTAGAGAGTTAGAAGAGGAAACGGGTATTGTTAACTATTTAAATATCTGGAATGTACCATTTGTTGCGTCTTACCATAGTATCAAAAGAAATTCTATATGCTTCTCGCCCGTTTTTGCTGTGGAAGTGAGCAATCAAACCAAAATTCAAATATCGAACGAACATACAGATTTTATGTGGACCGATATCACAACCGCAACCAAGATGATGTTTATTCCATCTTATGCAACATCATTGAATATTGTTGAATCATTTATTCTTAATCCCAAATCATCGCATTTATTTTTAATCAACCTTTAAAAGCGTTCAAAAAGAATGGAAATATTAAAAGACAAATTAGCAGTCGTATTGGTAACATATAATAGATTGGCTTTTATCAAACAAATTTACGAAAGTATCAAAAATCAAACAAAAAAGCCCGACAAAATTATTATTGTCAATAATTCCTCGACCGATGGAACACTGGAGTGGCTGGAACAAACCCAAAAAAACGATAATATGCTATTATTTATCACTCAGCCCAATTTGGGCAGTAGTGGTGGGCAATACACTGCATTCAAAACTGCCTACGAACTTGGTTACGAATGGATTTGGGAAATGGACGATGATGTGTTGCCCCGACCCGATTGCTTGGAAATTTTATGGAAATACAGACAAGAAAATACAATTATTGCACCGCTGCGTTATACTAAAGAAGGCGAAGTTTTTTATAACGAAATTATAAAATTCAATCACACAAATATTTTTAAAACTTTTTGGGAAATCGTAACGGACTCATCAATATTAAACAAAGAAATACAATTTGTCGAGGGTTTAACCTTCGAGGGAGCCTTCTTCCATCGCTCACTAATACAAAAAATCGGTCTGCCCGATAAACGAATTTTTATTTTTGGAGATGATACCGATTTTTGTATACGGGCAACCCGTGCAGGCTTCAAATTAGCCCTAATTCCCAATGCAAAGATGGATAGATTGCTTAAGGTAAATTATTATCAACAAATCCATACACCCAAAAGATATTATATAATGAGAAATCAAATGTTGGCTGATAGATTTTACGGTAACTGGAGTGTGAGAAACATTCGACCTTTGATATATATGTTAAAATGGCTTTTCGGTCGCACCAATTCATTCCAAGATATTAAAATAACATTCAAAGCATATTGGGACGCAATCCGAACTAAACCGCTCAAAGATTATTATGCTCAAGAATAAAAAAGTTGCTTTCCACACCTTTGGTTGCAAAGTCAATTATGCCGAAACATCTACTTTGATGCAACGAATGATTGACTATGGATCAGTTTATACCCAAGATATCGGAGATGCTGATATTTTAGTTATAAACACCTGCACCGTAACCCATCGAGCCGATGCAGATGCCCGAAAATTTATTCGTTCAGCAATCCGAAGGAATCCCAACTTATTTGTAGTGGTGATGGGATGTGCTTCCGAAGTAAATCCTCAAATGTTCCAGCAAATCGACGGGGTGAACTTAGTTTTGGGTCGAGATAAAATGAATTTGGCAGAAATGTTGAATGAACAAACAGTTTCTGAGAGTAATTCAAATAGGTTTGCATGCTCCGAAGATAATTTACATTTCGATTTGGCTTATTCCAGCGAAAATGATGCAAGAACTCGAGCCTTTCTCAAAATCCAAGACGGCTGCGAATATAAATGCTCCTACTGCATAATTCCACAAGCAAGAGGTAAATTCCGTTCTATGCCATTCGATAATATTCTTCCAACCATCCAAAAATTGGAAAACAAAGGCTATCTGGAAACTGTTTTAGTAGGAATTAATTTATCGGAGTATTATCACGAAGGCAAAAAATTCATCGATATTATTAAAATGTTGAATGATGCAGACCTAAAATCTAGAATACGAATTTCGTCGATTGAACCAAATATACTTAATCGAGAAATAATCACGGAATTTGTTGGAAGTAATAATCTTTGTTCTCATTTCCATATACCATTGCAAAGCGGTTGCAACAAAATACTACAACAAATGAGACGGAAATATAATACAAAGCAGTTCAGCGAAAAAATCGAAATGATAAACGAATTAATTCCCGATGCGGGGATAGGCTTTGATGTTATTACTGGTTTCCCCGGCGAGACCGACCAAGATTTTAACGAAACCTTCCGTTTTTTAGAAAAATTAAATTTCTCGTATCTTCACCCATTTTCATATTCTGAACGCAAGAACACCGAAGCCGAAAAATTACCAAATAAAGTAAATGAAAAAACTAAGAAAACAAGAACCAAAGAATTGATTGATTTATCCACAAAAAAACATTTCGAATTTGCATTAACGCAAATTAACAAAGAACATATTTTTATTGCCGAAACACGAAAATCAGACGGATACTTGTATGGACACACCTCTAATTACTTAGAAGTAGCATTAGACGAAGAGTTGCGGAATTATGAACCCAAAATGAAAGTTCGATTAATTTCATTCATAAATGGAATAATTTTTTCCGAGAAAATATAAATTGTAAGTAAAGAAAAATCATATAAATATGAAGATTCAGTTAAAAAAAGTAAAAATGAATTGAAACAAAAATCAAATTATCGGATTAAGGTAATGTTAGCAACCAACAAAAATGAATGAACTTTAAAGAAAAAATAAAAATTTGGTTAAATCAACAATATTTAGTAAATTAGGATTTTGTAGTTTAACCAATTGATAATAAAAGAACAAAAAATATAAAAAAAGAGAAAAAAGAAATGCAAATCGAAGGTAAAAAAATCTTAATACTTGGTGGATTTGGCTTAGTAGGCTCGGCTATATGTCACGAACTGATGAAGTTTTCGCCAAGTGAATTAATTATCTCTTCTCTCCGACAAAACGAAGCAGAAACCGCTGTAGAAGAATTACAAAATGAATACAAAAATACTACTACAAAGTTTGTAGCAAGGTGGGGTAATATTTTTGCACGAACTCAATGGAAAGACGAAAACTGGCACGACGTGGTTGCAGACCCAAAAAACAGACGCGACTATATCGCTGATATTTTTCTTGAATTAGACGAAACTTTACTAAAAAGAATGTTTCTTTACGAGTTGATAACAGAGTTCAAACCAGATATCGTAATTGATTGCATCAACACAGCCACTGGCATTGCATACCTCGATATTTATAGTACTACTGCAAAAGCATTAGTGCAAATGCAAGAAGGCAATCCCGACATCGACGTGATGGAAAAAATTATTGCAAGCACCTATATCCCACAATTAATTCGACACATACAAATTCTTCAGAAAGCATTGCTCGATAGTAAAACTCAAATGTACTTCAAAGTAGGAACTGCTGGAACGGGGGGGATGGGTTTTAATATTCCCTACACACACAGCGAAGAACGTCCATCGAGAGTTTTGATGTCCAAAACAGCAGTGGCGGGTGCACAAACTCTTCTACTCTACATTATGGCACGCACACCCAATGGACCATTAGTAAAAGAAATTAAACCAACTGCCGCAATAGCTTGGAAAAAGATTGCATATGGCGAGATTAAACGAGGTGGCCGCCCAATTGAATTAGTAGACCAACCTTACGAAAGTGCTTTGGAAGTAGGCGGAGACTTAGTTTTTGATGATTTTACAAATATTATCGACAAGAATGATTTCTTTAGAGCAGTATTTGTGGATACAGGTGAGAACGGAACATTTTCGCGAGCAGAATTCGAAACAATAACTTCGTTAGGTCAAATGGAGATAGTAACACCCGAAGAAATTGCGACCTATTTAGTCCACGAAATTAGGGCTGGCAACACAGGTCGCGATGTTATTGCTGCGTTGGACGCTTCGACATTAGGACCCACTTATCGCGGTGGATTATTGCGGAGTTCAGCAATCGAAAAATTGCGAAAAATCGAGAGCGAAACCAATAGCGAAAGTATTGCATTCGAACTGTTGGGTCCTCCACGATTATCCAAATTATTATTCGAAGCCAACTTGATAAAGAAAATAACGGGTTCGATGCATAATTTTTTGACTACTCCATCAGAAGAAATTGCATTAAAAGCCGAGGAATTAATTAAAAACAATGATTTACTTCGTTCACAAATGCTTTCGATAGGTTTGGTTATACTGCTAAGCGATGGCAAGAAATACCTGCGTGGCAAGGAAGTAAAAATCCCCGTTCACAAAGCAATCAAATCATTACCATTAACATCCGAAAATATCGATAAATGGTGCAACGAAGGATGGATTGATTTACGGCCTACGAATTTCAATTATTGGAAAACAAAAATAAAAGAAATTATACAACAAGCCGAAAGTTGTCCTAACGACGACACCAGCTCTCGGTTCACTTATACCAAAGATTACTGGGACAATTTCGAAACATTTAACGAAGGAAAAATCGTAGGTTGGATATTCGAATACGAAGACAAAGGTTGGAGATTTAAAAGATAGAAATAAATGAAAAAAATAATGATAAATATTAACAAATTATGTTCAACTAAATTAATAGGTACACAAATGAAGAAGTTTTTTGCACTTCTTTTATTGGTTACCATCTCATTGTCCTTTGCTTATGCCAACGACAAAAAGGATGATAATCAAGTTCTAAGAAAGAGTAGGATTGGTGAGCCTCCAACGTTCAACCCAACTCAAACGAGTTTTCCCGCTCCTTTCAGCGAGTTGACCCAACCAAGGAATCAAGCCGCTGCGTCGACTGGTTACTATTGGGTTGATTCCGACGAGTCTATCCCACCACAATTCAAAAATCCCGACGGAACTTCGAAGTGGGATATCAAAGAAAACTACGTCGATACTCTAATCCAACCAGGTACATGGACAAGGATATTGCCCGGTCCACGACAATTACCTAAATCACATTGGGATGAATACAAATTCGACGGACATCCATATTTCCGTAACCCAGCTAACGCAAACAATCAATTGGTCGATTTCTTCGACCATAATGTTGTTGGTGATGGTGCTTTGGACTCAACTGATGATGCAGTTGCTGGACCAATGCCAATCAGTATTGCCGGTGGCTTCTATTTTAATGGTATTCGCTACGATAGTTTTTATGTATCCACCAATGGTGTGATTGCATTAACAAACCGTCGTTATTTCTACGATGATCAAGGTAAAAGAATTGTACCAACTGGTTCAATCACTGCATACGACCCAATGAGTATGGATTGGTTTGTAACAGCAAGCGACCCATTGTTAGGATGTACTCGTTGCCGTAACTATGCCGACAATGGTGGCGGTTTTGGTACAGGCGACCCCGTTCGCGACGACTTTGGTTATTTGCACTCAGTTATGGGATTGCAACCAAACCAAGTTTCGACTGTACCTCCTCCATCCGGACCAAGTCAGAGATTGAATGGTATCCGTGCTCGTGGCCAAAGTTTCAACACACTTAGTCCAAACTTGAAACAAGCTTTAATAGCATTTGCTTGGGGAGATATGGAAATGTCGCAATATAACGCCGACAAAAAAGTAACAGATGGATACGCCAAAGCCTACTTTAAACGTTCCATCACCTCCGATAAATTAATTATTGCCATCTATAATATGGCAATAATTCGTCAGGTGAGTTTAGTACAAGGTGGAATTCAAAACTTAGATCCTAATCGACGATTAATACAAAATACCAACGTAACAGTAATGGACGTTCAGGTTGTGTTGAATGGTCGAGATAGTAGTATTACGATAGTTTACAAAAGAGTAACCGACGGTTTGCGATTCGGTTTCTTCCCCGATCCAGCTCACGTTGTTATTCGTCGTAACTCGATTTGCGGTGTTGCTGGTTGGGCTCGCCACAACAACTATCCATTGACCGTACCAGCTCCAAATCCAAACGATCCAAATCGTTTTCCACCCAATTTAGATCCAAATAAACCCGAATATTTCCATCCGTATGCAACTCCCGCATTGAATGGCGAATATCAACAATATACTGTTTATTTCGATAAATACAGAATTGGTGGTCAAGCCGATATGGATTACGATGTGCCAAGATCGGGTAGCAAAGTATTGTTTAAGCAATGGAAGAACGTATTGAGAGCTCCCGATGTTCAATATTATGTTCGCGAGTCTAAAGATTTATCCGTTCCATTAGAAAAATTCCCCGTAAAAATTGCTCAAGCTAATAATTATGAGTTGTTTGCGGGTATGCCAAGAATTGGTGCAATTCAACCTGTAACATTGGTCCAGAACTTAACTAACGATATTCAAGGACCAAATGGAGTAAACTTTACTCCACAAGAATTGAATTTCCGTGTTCGTTTCAGAATCGAAAATCAGGTAACACAAAAAGTAGTTTATAATCGTTTAATCCCTATTAATCAAGCATGTTTATCTGCTACTGCTACCAAAGATCCCGCTTTGATTTACCAACATTGCAAAGATGCTTTGGCTCAAGTTTGGTTGTGTGCAAATGTTACTAAACCAGGTGGAATTTACACCGCAACTCCACAGACTAATTTTGACGGAACGGGATACAAAGGCATTCCACCTTATAAATTTGTGCAAGTTTACTTCCCACCATTCGAACCCAACGAATTTATTCCATCACACATTGGAAGATTAAGAGCTTATGTAACAGCCGAACCATTCACCCCCGAGGGCGAATCATTAGGCGATGCTTGGCCGTTCGACGATGAATATAGTTTGAATTTGTTCGTATTAAGAAGGCTACCATCATTCAACGACGATGTAACAGAATTCCACGTAGTTAATGGTATCAATATGCCATCTGTTTGGAAATGGGTAAATATCGAAGCCGAAGTTGTTAGTGGTGAATCAGTATCCGAAAATCCATTACCACCAAGAGGTCGCTATAACGCAAGTTATGAAGCTAAATTTGATGAAAATGGAAATATTACAGATAAAACTTTCACTACGACTTCGTTAGAATCACCTGCAATAAAAATGAACCGTATTACTTTGGACGGGTTAGAACCAGTTCCTGCAGTAATAACAGGTCGTGCAGGTAATGGCGACGAAATTCGTTCATTCCCAATAAATATGAGTGGTAAAAAGAATTCTGTTATTTCTATATCAGTTCAAAGAACGCAAAAGCAAGATGACTGGCCCCGTGGTTGGTCCAACCAAAGATTTATTGGACCCGAACACAGAGTGGTTCAAAACGCCCAATGGAATGCAGTCTATACAAATGCAAATGCTGGATGTAACGCTCCCGATGAGTTAGCAGTCGAAATACTAAAACCGAGTGATGATGGATTGAATGATATCGTTAACCCATTAGACGCCCAATGGAGTGTTCACCCAAGAAGAAATGGAACTCCTCCCGTCGGTGTTGGTGCAGTAGCCAAAAACCCCGCTATTACCGTCCTTGGTGGTGGTGGATATCGTGTTGGTTTCTTAGAAACAGATAAGGACTCTGCTTTAACCAAAGAAGATAATGGTACTGCAAAATTCAATGGCTTACGTCCCGATATATTCGATGACGGTATCGACCATCAATACAAGAAGTATTTTGTAACCATCCCCGATACATTTATCCAATGGAAAAACGAAGGTGCTCGCAACTTCCGTTTCAGAGTAAAAGTATTTGCTACAAACGATAGTAAACAATGTACTCCTTTCGATCCAATCTTTAGCGACGACGCCGACGATTTTATCGTTGATAACATTAGTATAACGGTACCAAAAGAGGTTCCAGATATCGAAGTAAGTTCAGTAAACCTAAGATGGCCCTACACTATTGCCCCTGCTTCGCAAGCAACAAGTATTCCTATCACTGTTTCGCTCAGCAATAATTCTTCGAAGAACGCTCCAAATATGTCTGTTAAGGTTAAAATTTATCGTGCAGACAAATTAAATAATGTCGAAAAAGAACCTATTTATTGCCGTGCAGAAAACATTTCGAACTTAGCAGGTGGACGTCAAATTGAAATTGATATGCCAGCTTGGAATGCTCGCAAGAGTCAAATCGACACATTGCAAAACTATGTAATCCAAGCAATGGTTGTAATGGCTGAAAAAGATGCAAATACAATCAATGATACTAACTTCACCAAAGTTTCATTAAGATTCGGCGATGTTTATGCTTACGACCCACCAACAAGTCAGCCAGTAAGCAACGTTGCTGCATTTACTGGTGTATCTGGTCGTGGTTTGAACTTTGCTGCAAGTAATTGGACTGGTTTCAATGGTGCTACAAGTGCTAATTTCCATGGTTGGAATCCCGTTGAAGATGCTGCTGGCGTTACCGGTGGTAATATGTCAGGTCAAATGGCTGTAAGATTCAATGTATTGAATACTGATACAGTTCGTGGTTTCCAAACATATTTCACAGGATTAAGCCAATCTCCAGAACCTATCCAAGTAATGATCTACAAAGATCAAGGTGGAGTTCCCGGAACGATAGTTCCTGGCACTTGGCTTGCTACCACTCGTCAGTACGGCAACTTATTAGGATTCGAAAGATATGTAACATTGGATATACCCGGAAACGGTATCGAGCTGCAACCCGGTACATATTGGGTTGCAATCTCCCAATTGGGTGAATACGGATTGAACTTGGGTGCTTCTGCTTCTCGTATGGGATTGAGAACAACAAGTGTATTTGTGGCTCCTAACGGCGTATTCGGTAATAACGGATTATCATTAGCATTGGACAGAAACTTCAGAGTTAAGGACTTAACTGGAAAATTAACTAACGATAACTTCTTTGTTTATCAAAATGTTAGATTCTCGGGTGACTGGGTGAAATTCACTCCTCCATTCGGAAATCCTGCCTATCCACACGGACACCACTTCGGTATAATGGAACAAGAGCTTGGTGGTCAGAATCGTTGCGTTCAAACATTGCAACAAGGTTCATGGTTGCCTATGCACCGTCCATACTTCGGATTCCGCTCTTATGGATACGACCCAAGCTATCAATGGTGTTCGGACGACTTGCCCGTTAAATTCAACTTTTTCGATTATGCTATCCGTCAATCAGGAATAGATTTGATTTGGGAAACATCAGTCGAAGAAAACAACTATGGTTTCTATGTTGAAAAACGTAACCAAACCAACAACGAAACAGAATTTAAACCAATTGCATTCAAAGAAGGTAAAGGATATTCAATGTCGGCAACTCGTTACAACTACTTAGATAACGATGTTGTTCCTAATACTACTTATCAATACAGATTACGCCAAGTTGACAAAGATGGAACTCAATCTTGCGAATCAACAGATGTTATCACTGTAACATTTGGCACTGAATCGATGATGGTATTAGAACCAAATATGCCTAACCCATTCCGCGGAGCAACTTCGATTAAGTTCTCAATACCAGGTCGTCAACAAACTAAACTCGAAGTAGTCGACATTTACGGCAACGTTATTAAGACATTAGTAAATGCTGAATTATCGGGTAAAGACCATCAATACATTTGGGATGGAACTAACGAATCCAATCAATTCGTTAATTCCGGTACCTATATTTACCGCTTAACTTCCGGTAAAGAAGTATTGACTGGTAAAATGACCTTAATTCGCTAATATTTTCTCATCTGCAAGGGGCTGTCTTTTTCGGAAAAAGGCAGCCTCTTTTATTTTAAAAATTAGGATAATTATGAATGAGACAATTTTTACAAAAATTATAAATCGGGAAATTCCCTCACAAATTGTCTTCGAAAGCGAAGAAATAATAGCTATAAACGATATAAATCCACAAGCCCCCGTGCATATTTTGATTATCCCGAAAAAAGTAATACCAACAATTAACGACCTCAAACCCGAAGATGCCGAACTGATTGGAAAAATGTTTTTGGTTGCCAAACAAATAGCAATCGACAAAGGAGTGGACAAAGATGGTTATCGATTAGTTTTCAATGTGAATGAAGGTGCGGGTCAAACGGTATTTCATATTCATTTGCACTTAATGGGTGGCCGGAAATTTAATTGGCCCGCTGGCTGATTCATTTTTGTTAATTTGCAGTTTTATTAATTGCAAATTAATGGAAACAATAAATTTAGATTTTATCTCTCAGATATTCGATACCGAAATTCAATCACTAATTTTGGCAAAATCCAAGATTAGTGATAATTTTTTGGTTGCATCCCAATTAATAGCCAATGCAAATAAGGTGGTTTTATCGGGTATTGGCAAAAGTGGAATAATTGCACGAAAAATTGCAGTAACCTTGGCAAGTTATAATATTTCTGCCATCTTTCTCCATCCCGTTGAAGCATTGCACGGCGACATCGGAATTATACAAGAAAATGACGTAGTAATTTTGCTTTCGAAAAGTGGCAGCACCGACGAAATTGTTAGGTTGTTGCCATTTATTAAGTCGCGTAATGCCAAAATTATTTCGATAGTTAATAATATTAATTCGTATTTAGCAAACAATAGTGATGTTGTATTAGAGGCTTTAATTACCAAAGAAGCTTGCTTATTTGGTATAGCCCCAACATCGAGCACTACCGTTACATTGGTGATAGGGGATGTGATTGCAGTAACAGCCGCCAAGATGAAAGGGATTACAATTAAAGATTTCTCCAAAACTCATCCACTCGGAAATATTGGACGGACAATTAGTTTGCAGGTTAAAGATGCAATGCATACAATTGATAAGCTTTCTATTATGAACAAAGAAACCACTTTGAAAGATGCAATTATTTCGATTTCACAAATGGGCTTAGGTTGTGGGGTTGTGGTTGATAGCGATCTGTTGCTAATTGGTTTTATTACCGATGGAGATATAAGGCGAGCATTGCATAATATTGACGAAATTCGTAATTTGCGTGCCTACGATGTGATGACCAAAAATCCAATTACTATTAATCAGAATGAATATCTTGATGTTGCTCTCTCTATCATGGAAAATCGTCAAAGCCAAATTAATTCACTTGTAGTTACAGATGATAACAATAAAGTGGTTGGCGTTATCAGACTGCACGATATAGTGCGAAGCGGTATTTAATTTTTAATTGGGCTGGGCTCTATCATCCTAAATTCGTTTTTTTCTTCTTCTTGTTTCTTTTTTCGAACTTTACGCAACGAATCGATTCTTTTATAATTTGGATTGATAATTTCATTCTTCGTAATTATTACGTCCTTGGCGATATAGCCAGCAGGAGCAAACGGCTCTAATTCTTTGTCCTCTAACCAAAATTTAATCGAAGATGCGTTGCCGTGGGTTACTTTAAATTGTTCTTTTGCCGACCAGCTGTAACTTTGGTTTGGCAGTAAAATTGTTTGAATCTTATCTTTATTATCGATTAAAAGTGTAATCCAGACCGAGTCGGTAACTTGTGCATTTAACCTTAAACTATCGCTTTTTTGAAAAAATTGCAACAAGCTATTGCCTTCTTCTTGTTTAGTAGGTTCTTCTTCGGTTTTTTTATCGCTTTCGGCTACGCTCACTCCTTGTTCGGGAATTTGTTCGTCAATATTAGAGTTCGGATAAAAAGTAACAAATAATAAGAATCCTAAAATTAGAAATAAAACGGTATAAATAACAAAATTAAGATTAATTTTTGGTTTTGATTTAAATAGTTTAAAAGCAGTAGATTCGGGATTGTAAGAAGATACTTCAGGTCTTGTGGGTTGTTGAGTCGGTGCCGATGAATTTGATGAATCGTCGATAATTATTTTGGTTTTGTTTTGGTCTGATTTTATCTTCTTTGGATTGGTATTTGTTAGTGTAGCATATGCATTGATAAACGATTCGTCATCATATAATTTTAGTTCTTTGGCAAGGCTCCGGATAAATGCACGAAGATAAACGTCTTGGAATTCTTCGAAATTGCCATCTTCGATATTTTTAATAATGGCTTTACGGATTTTTGTGCGGTCGCTCAATTCGTCGATTGTCCAACCTTTTTGCTCTCTTGCTTGTGATAATATTTTTGAAATCTCGCTCATTAATCCAGAATTAACCTATATTTACTAATTTTGAATATTAAATTTTTTAAAAATGTCCAAGTTAAGTCTTATTCTTTTGATTTTTTTATCAATTTTTATACCAACACCAAACATTTGTTATTCAAGCAATTTAGAATTAAACAAAATTAATTATTTTTTGTCTAACTCCAATCATTCTAATAATATTATTTTCAACGAACTTAACGAATACAAATCGGATTTTTTTGCTTATGCAAAAAGTCATTTAAATAATGACGGACAAACTGGCTCGACAAATGAAACAAATTCAATAACTATCACAAAAAATAACTACATACCCGATAGCATATTTAAATTTGCTAATCAGCCAAGATACACTATGACTGGGGAATTGCCTTATTCGAAAAGTAACCCCAAATTTATTAATATTGTTGCCCTTACGGGTATTTTTGGTGCCATCTTTTATGCTCAACATTCAGCACAACAAAGCGATGTTTGGAAAGAAACAGGTCCGTTCCATATACAGGAAGATATACAATATGCTTTATGGGTAGATAAATTTGGTCATTTCTATGGTGGATATTCAACGAGTTATTTGTTTACCGAGGCGTTTATTACTTCGGGTTTTGGATGGGAATTATCGAACATTTTAGGGTCGATAATGGGTTTAGGGTATATGACTTATATAGAAGTGCTTGATGGTTATAGCAAAGGTTTTGGTTTTTCGCCATCCGATTATTACTTTGATGTGTTTGGGTCAGGGTTTTTTCTTGCTCAGTATTATGTTCCTTTTTTGCAAAACTTCAATCCCAAATTTATGTTTGTAAACCCAAAATGGGTAGGGGAGAGGGACCGCAATCCCCACGAGTCATTTATCGATAACTATAGTGCACAAACTTTCTGGATGTCGATTAATATCCAAAATCTCTTCGGCGGAGTTGTTGCCAAATTCGTTCCCGAATGGTTGGAACTAAGTGTTGGATATGCTGCATATTCACTTTGTTATCCACCTTTGGGCGGGTGCGACCCTTCTATTTCCGAACCTGTTTCTCCCGATGCTTGGGGAAACAGAAAGATAATAATTTCGTTGGATTACAACCTTGTTAAACTTCTTCCCGATGGTCCACCCTTTTGGAATTGGTTCAAACAAAATTTTAAGTTATTTAAACTACCCGCTCCTGCAATCGAATTTGGCAGAACAACAAAGTTCTATATAATTTATCCGTTTAAAATTTAATCAAAAAAAATAAAATAAAAAACGGGGACTTTCCAAAAAAGAAATGTCCCCGATTGTTTCGCTAAACAGATGATTATTCCACAATCAATTTATCAACTTTGGAATAATTGCCCATTTTTACTTCATACAAATAAACCCCTTTATTCACATTAAGTAAATCTATCGTAAAATTATGAGTTCCATTGTCTAAAAAACCTTCGAAGATGGTTCCTACCTTATTTCCGAGTAAAGTAAATAACGAAATTGAATAGTATTCGGGTTGAACTACATTGAGCGAAATATACATTTTGTCGGACGAAGGATTGGGATAGCCCTTAATACCTGCAAATTGTTGCTCGAAATCTACATTGCCAGTTGGATTATAAATTTCGAAAGCATTTTGGCTTATTGTATTAAATTGTCCATTTTTCTTATTTTCAACTTTGATTTTGTAGTTTTTGCCAGCGGGAACCGAAGACGGCACAGTCCATTTATAGGCATTTGAATGGCTTTTTAGCGAATCGACAATAGTTATAATAAGATTTTCGCCATCATATAAAGACACCCGAACCGTATCTTGCAAATTAGTATTCCATCGAATAACAAAAGTGGAATCCCACGCATAGCGTTCGCCACCATTTGGGACGACCATTGTTAAATATGGATCACCAATTTCGAAGCTAAATATTTCGGACCATTCACTTTCAACATTTGTGTAAAATGTTTTAACTCGCCAATAATATTTGTTTTTTTCGCTGAGCAGGTTTGGTATTGATGTTTTTCGGTTTAAGACTGTATCTAACAAAATATTTTGGAACATATCGTCGGTTGCAACTTGTAGATTAAATTTGTCGTATCGGCTTGATGGATTCCATTTTAGGTTGAATGGCAATCCTTGTGCAATTTTCTTTTCTTTTATTGGAGTTAAGGGATGTGGAGGCAAAATTTTTGCGGTGGTACGTTCCAAACCAAAAACAAATTCACCCAATCCCGAAGTATTGGCAGTATATGAATTTTTAAATTGGTCGTAATTAGTTGTCAGTTTCATAAATTTCCCACTACCTTCCGTAGGACGAAAGTAAATATTATATTTTGTTGGTTCCATTATTTTTCGAATTGTATTGCCGTCGAGAATGATATCGGCGTTAACAGCCGCTACTTGATTGCCATCGATTACCCATCTAATTGGAAGTAGCTCGGGAGCTTCGCCATCGAATTCGGGGTTTTGGGGGGCACATTCCATCTTCTTTACGTTTACGATGTTATACATAAATGCATCTAAAGTATTAATCTTTAGTTTTATGCCCGTGTTTTGTTCTTTTTCGGTGAATGTATAAGTATTGCCAGCTTTCAATTCATATTTATTAACATCGGCAACGGGCTTGCAAGCCGGGTAATTATATTTTACGGCTTTATAGCTAAACATATTTTTGGGCAGCGACAATTCGAAAACTATATTGTTATCTTTGTCGACTTCAATTACCGTTCTTTGGTGTTGCGATGCCATTAAACCCCAACTAATTAGGGTGTTTCCATTTTTTTGACGGCGAGCCGAACCCATTGCCACAGCAAAAATATCGGGATTGTTGCGGTATTCCCAAATCATTTCGGCTTCCTTTTTTTCCTCGTTAAACTTATATTCGACTGCACGAGAATACTTGTTTTGACGCATATAGCCGTTGTCGAAAAGCAATAAATTGCCATTATCCAATTTGTGAACATCGTGCTGCAACGAAAAATATAAAGGTGCATTGGCTTCGTTATCGTTTATTATTTTAAATTCGTTTTTCTTGCCGCCAAACCTCCAAAGAATTTCACCAGAAACGGGGTTAATTTTAATAATATCGTTGGTTGTTGCCATCGAAACAATCCAATTCCCATCCGTGTCCACAAATATCGAATTGCCGTGAGCGTGTTCTATAGATTTCTTTCGCAAATCATCATAAGTATCCATCAAAGGCATATGATTCAGACTGCTCCATTCGAATATACAATTCTTATTCTTATCCAATTCTTGAAGAACAGTGGATACCATTACTGCATTTGGGTCGCCACCAGGAACAATCAAACTCATATCCATCGGCACTTCGGAATAAGCCATCATTAAGTAGTGTCCGTTTGGAAGAACTACGAATTCGTGCAAATCTGCTAAGTATCCATTTTGCATCTGTATTTGGTCGATCATTTTGAAGTTCGTATCGGTAACTATATAGGCAACATAAAAATTTTGGACTAAAAATGGTCCTTGTTGATACTGACTTGCCATTGCTATTGGCATAGCATAGCTAAAAGTGCCATTGGAATTCATTTTAAAGTCGAAGCCCGCAGGCAAAGGTTTGTGAAACTTAAATATATTTCCCGCACTGTCTGAGATGATATTGTAGTTAGATTGTGGATTTCCAAATTGGAAACTATTGAAAAACATAAATCCAGATGACGGATTGGTTTTGTTGTAAACTGTAATTTGGGGAAAACCCGGTGGTAGTTCCTCGGAAATAACTTCATTTATGTTATTTATGAAAAACAAAATTGATAAAGAAAATAGAAAAGTAAGTTTTTTAAACATAAATGCTCCTTTTTTTGATAGTTATAATACCAAATAAACAAAGTTTAATGAATTTAATTACAATTATTTTTACATTTTTTTTGGGAAAAATTTGTCTATTTAAGTTGCTATTTTAATTTACAAACTGCAAAGTTCATTAAAATAATGCTTTTGTAGAATATATATGTAATAAAAATGCATAGTTGCAAAATATTTGCTAATGTAGCAATCATATTGACAAAAAAACAAAAACTACTACAATTAGTAGTAGTTTTTTCGATAATTAATTCTAAAAATAAATAGATAATAAGTATTTAGCGGTGAATACTATTTTTCCCCTTCTTTTTCTTCTTCTTCTGTTGCTTGATTCGATTTTTCAATCATTTTTTGCATTTTTTCGAGGTCAAATTCGCCACCACCAAA
>CALKJQ010000151.1 GCA_937995785.1 Candidatus Kapaibacterium sp. | reverse complement strand
ATAGAATAAATTCTGTTAGTGTTATGAGTGATGAATTAAAACAAACTCAAAATGAATTACCAAAATCGCAGCAAGAATTGTTTCGTTCGATGATGGTAAAAGAAAAGCTTAGAAAAATTCAGGATAAATTAGTGAACAATGATAACGAATTTACCTTGAAAACAATTAAAGATTATGCCGAAGATAGTCAGATAATAAAAGCATTAAAGATGATGAAAGATAAAAAATGAATATTTATTCAAATATAATCTACATTATGTAAACTTATTTTTATAAACAACTATTTTAATATTAACCCTATTTATATTAATTTTGCATTACACAAAGGAAACAATTAATGAAAACTCAAAACATATTAATTTCAATAATTCTATTTACATTATTAATTGCAACAAGGTTAATTCCTCACATTGCAAATTTTACCCCCGTTTTTGCTATTGGTTTGTTTAGTTATACATTATTCAAAAGGAATTATCTATCCTTTATTATTCCATTAATTGGTATGTTTTTTACCGATTTAATTATCGGTTTTTATCAAAATGTTTGGGCTGTATATCTTTCAATGGTTATTGCTATTGTTCTCTCCAATTTAATTAAAACTAATAAAAAACAACTAACCACAATTACTCGCTCACTAACCGCACCAACAATTTTCTTTGTTCTCTCAAATTTATCTGTCTTTTTTGTTTGGTATCCGCTTAATATTTCTGGTTTTATTCAATGCTATGTTAACGCAATTCCATTTTATGGTTACTCTATAATCTCCACAATAGTATATAGCTTTGTATTTTCATCTCTATATTCAATAATTTTCGAAAATAATTTATCACTAAATAATTAGTAAATCAAATTATTGGTAATATTTTTTTAGCAAAACTACTCGTAATGAGTAGTTTTTGTATTTTTGTAGAGTTAAAACATAGTAAAAGATGAAAGTAGATAGAATATGCTTAATCGACCCGAAAAACAATGGTCTTAAATTAGTTGTCTCTTTTAGTGAAAACATAATGGCCGGGTTAGAAATTAAGCTATTAAAAAGTGATAAGACGGAATATAAAACCATCAAAACTACTATCTCACCAAATACAAAATATCACAAAGAAATTAGTATAGAGCCAATGCAACTTCATAAAGGCTTTTTAGTTTGGAATGTAGTTTTATGTTCTTCTGATATTAAAACCGAAAAAGCTACTTTTGAACTAACACTACAACAAAATTTGCAAAACCTAAGACCAACTATTCCCACTCAAAGAAATATTGTTTCGATTCCACCTTGCAGATTCAATAAAACTATTGATTTTACTGATTCTTTGATGTTTATGGTAAAAGGATTATAAATATTTACAAAAAAAATCTTAATTTTGAATATTATTTTTTACCTATTTTTATTTAATTTAATTTCGAGGTATTATGAACATTCTTGTTGCTATTTCAAGGGTTCCCGACACAACTACAAAGATAATTGTTGGATCTGACGGAAAAACAATCGACAATAATAACGTAAAATTTATTCTAAATCCATATGATGAATTCGCTTTGGAAGAAGCACTACGACTAAAGGAAAAAAATGGTGGAAATGTAACAGCAATTTCTGTTGGTAACGATTTAAATACCGAAACTCTCCGAAATGCTCTTGCTATGGGTGCAGACAATGCAGTATTAATTAGAGCAGAAGGCGAATTTGATTCTTACTTTGTTGCAAAAAATATTGCAGATTATGCAGCTAAATCCAATCCAGATATCATTTTCCTTGGTAAACAAAGTATCGATTTTGATTCTTTACAATTGCCCTCTTATCTGGCTGAGTTCTTAAATCTACCACTTGTTACTATTGTTACAAAAATTGATATCAACGGAAATGAAGTAACCGCAGAGCGAGAAATAGAAGGAGGAAAAGAAATAGTTTCAACTACCCTACCTTGCATTTTCTCTGCACAAAAAGGATTGAATAATCCGCGTTATCCAAAATTACCCGATATTATGAAAGCCAAGAAAAAACCTATCGAAGAAATTCAAGCTATATCTATAGATAACTTAATTGAAATTATTAAAATGGAAATACCATCTCGTTCAAGATTAAATAAAATCTTCGGCAATACCGACGAAGACATTCAGAATGTTGTTAAATTGCTGCACGAAGAAGCAAAAGTGATATAAGGAGGAAAGAATGAATATTATTGCTTATTTAGATTTTAATAAAAATGAATTGAAAAAAGTTGCATTCGAAGTAGCAACTCTTGCCAATCAAATCAAATCGCAAACGAATGCCAATATTTTTGCAATTGGGATTAATGTAGATACAGAAAAAGCCAATGAACTAAAAGATTACGGAATTGAAAAATTAATTAACATCAAATCAGATTTGCTTGATAAGTATTCTTCAGATGCAATTGCTAATTCCCTATTTCAATTTGCTCAATCAATCAATCCCGATTTATTGATATTTCCCGCTAATTCCCACGGACTTGAACTTGCACCAAGAATTGCAGCAAAATTCAATGCGGGATATGTATCGGATGTAATTGATTTGATTGATGATAACGGAAATCTTTACTTCAAAAAACCCGTCTATGCAGGAAAATCAATCATCACAACGCAAATTAAATCATCGGTAAAAGTTATTTCAATACGCCCTAATGTTTTTACCGCCAAAAAGAATCCTACAAACTCACTTGATATTCAAAATTTTGAATCAAACATAAGCATAAATGAAGTTAAAGCAAAAGTTATAGATATTAATAAAAATATAGGTAAATTAGACGTAAAAGAAGCCGATATTATAGTTTCGGGTGGTCGAGGGATGAAAGCCGCCGAACATTTCAACCTAATCGAAGAGCTTGCGTCAGTTCTTGGTGCAGCAACGGGAGCATCGAGAGCGGTTGTGGACGATGGTTGGCGACCACATTCCGAACAAGTAGGGCAGACGGGAAAAACAGTCTCGCCCACCCTATATATCGCTTGCGGAATTTCGGGAGCTATTCAACACCTTGCAGGTATGTCCACTTCGAAATATATTTTTGCAATAAATAAGGACAAAGATGCACCTATTTTCAAGGTTGCCGATTATGGTTTAGTAGGCGATGTTTTCGACATACTTCCTAAATTAACCGAAGAGATCAAAAAAATAAAAGGATAAAAAAGTTATCTAACATTTTAAGAAAAAAGCCCGAGAAAAGGATAAATTCTTGGGCTTTTTTATGGATAAAATTATTTGCCGTTATTTGTTGATTATTTTCTCAATTTTTTTCTTTTCCCAATCTCTCCAATTGGTAGTTGTAAAGGTATTAATAATTAACTCGTTGTATTTTGCTTGTTGCTGAAAGTATTTCAATATATCTCGGGCAACTCTAAATAATTTTGGATTCCAATGAATTGATCCCAAAAGAAGATTCTTTGCTGCTTCCTTGTCCAGTAAGTTAATTTTTTTCAAAACCAATAACGCATTTAGGCGGGTCTCGAAATCATAACTAATTGACGTATAATCTATGATTTCTTCTAATACTTTTTTATTTCCATTTAAATAGCTTAATTCCAACCATTTCATCCGAATATTGCGTCCTCTCCAACCAATTTTATTTTCTGTTATTTTTAAATACCTTTTTATCTCCGATGGAAAGGATTTTGCTAAATTTTCCAAAGCTAATTCCACATTCTTGTATGAAATATTGTTCAGAATTGCTTCGTACTGTTGCTTGATTGAATAAGGAACATTTTTTATGTTTTCGGTTACCGATTGAACAACTAATGGCTCGTTGTTTTGGCAAGCATCTTTGAGTATTTGAATTGCTATTTCATCATAATTTCCATTTATTTGGCGAATTACTTCCACTTTCAATAGCTGGTATTTTTCGCTGAAATATATTTGGGATAAAATCTTATTTTTTCGCATCCAATCGATATTTTCCAGAGTTTTTAGGGCAAAATAGCGATCCAAAAGGTTTTTGGCTTGGGTCGCTTGTTTGAATGCTTGCTCATAACTTTGATTATAATTGATTTTTTTAAGAATCTTGAAATCGGGATCGAAAATAATAAAGTCTAAGTCTTTAGAACTGGTAACTTCAAATTCAAATTGATGAACCAGCTTACTAATTTGAATTTTTTTTGTTTCTATCGAACCATCTGTATAATAAAAGTCGATTTCTGTTGGCATACGAAAAACGCCAACTAACGGGTCAATTTTATGAATTTGCTCAACATTTACTTGAACAAACTTATTATTATTCTTAGATATCTGCTGATAGTTTACACTAAAATAAGGTTCTCCACCACGTCGGAACCATTGTTCGAAGAACCAATCGTAGTCATTGCCCGTTACTTCGTGGAATGCTTTTTGCAAGTCGGTAATAGTTGTTTCCCCGTATAAGTGTTTTCGTGTGTATTTATTAATTGCCTTTTTGAAGTCATTGTCCCCTACTACATATCTCAACATATCCAGAACTAATGAACCTTTTTGATAAATACGCTCAACCCCGCTTATAGAATTTGCAACTGGCAAATTATCTCTTTGGGCGGCTTCGAATGTTTTTTCCATCTCTTTTGTTCGTTCCCAGTCATAATAATCTTTTCCAAAAATGCTTTTTTCAAATAATTTGGCATAATATGTTGCAAATGACTCGGTTAGAAATACGTTTGAATTCGATATATGAGTTATAGCGTTGCCATACCATTGATGAACAAGTTCGTGAACATTCACATTAATGTAATTCCTTTGCCAATAAGCACCTTTATCGATAAACATATAATCACCAAAAACAGTAGCAGTGGTGGTTTCCATACCGCCATATTGATAATCCGCAACGGGAGCTTGTTTATATAAAGCGTATGGATAAGGCACTCCTAATTCGTTTTCAAGAAAATCAATCATTTGTGTTGAATATTGGTAAGTAGTTTCGAATTTTTCTCTTTCCCATTTATAAAACCAAAGTTCTTCCTCTACACCACTTTTAGATTTTTGTGTAATCCAATCCATATTTCCAATAACTACACAAGTTGAAAAATAAGGATGTGGATTTTCTAATTTATAGTGCCAAGTAAATGTTCCATCATTGTTGTTGGCTATTTCTATTCTCGCTCCATTAGTAAACACTTTATAAGAAGAGTCAAAGGTTATTTTAAGATCCATAGTTAATCGACTATCTGCATAGGGCAACCACCCGTGGGGACGATGAGACCATATTTGTTTCAATCTTCGATTTGTAGGGTCGTTCCAACCAACAAAATAAATCTCTCCGTCATAAGTTTGAACTTCATAGTTGATATTAAGTTTGTATTCTTTGTTTTCAATGAGTTTTATAGGATTTTCGATGATTAAATCATTTCCTTCGAATGTGTAATTACATGATTCTTGTTCAATTGTGATTTCTTTAATTTTGAAATTAGGGGCATAAAATTTCAATTGTTGATAATTATCAGATAGCTTGACGAACGAAAAAGCAACTTCTCCAATGACCTTATTTACTTCTGGTTCGAATTTAACTTTAGCTTCGATATGTTTATAATTTACAATGCGTTTATAAAATTCAGTTCCCGGATCTGAAGAATAAGTTATAGTCTGCGAGCTGACAATATATAAACTTAAAATATATATAGTGATTATATTTGTTATTTTAGACATTTTCGAACCTTATATTACATTAAAATAATTATGTCTTTGTAATGTTCAATTTCGTAATCATTTCCATTAAAGTTGATTATTACTGCATCAAATCGGCAACTCCTCTCTTGAATTTTATTTATCGATAAATAACCTTTTGCGACATTTACTAATTGTTTTTGCTTTTTAGTGTTGATAGCCTCCAAACCACTACCATAAGTATCATTTGAACGAGTTTTTACCTCACAAAAAACAAGAAATTCACCATCTTCAGCAATAATATCTAATTCACCTACTTTTCCAAAGCGGAAATTCTTTTTAACTATATTATAATTCAGTGAATTAAGATATTCAACTGCAATTTTTTCACCTAAATCACCAAACTTCTTATTTTCCATAATTTATAATTATTCAGTTGATAATTTAGTTGAGTTTTCCTCAATTGGAATTGGATAATCTCCCGTAAAACAAGCATTGCAGTAGCCAATTCTTCCGCCATTTGGAATGATTTCCATTAATTTTTTGATTGAAAGATATTTAAGTGAATCTACTCCAATCTCTTTACCAATTTCTTCTTCGGATTGATGGTGATTGGCAATTAATTCTTCTTTGCTTGGAAAATCCATTCCATAGTAACACGGAAATTTAACAGGTGGCGATGTAATTCTCATATCCAAAGATTTTGGGTTTGCTTCTCTAATAAGTTTGACTAATATCATCGAAGTGGTTCCCCGAACAATAGAATCATCGACTAAAGTTATATGACGACCTTCAATAATTCCTTTGACTAAATTGAATTTCATTTTAACTTTCAATTCCCTTGCATCTTGACCTGGAGAGATAAAACTTCTGCCTACATAGTGGCTACGAATTAAACCAAACTCAAATTTTGTTGGATAATTCAATTTATTATTTTCAGTGGCAAAACCCAGAGTAGCAGTGTTACCACTATCGGGAACCGCTATTACATTTACTTTTTCGTCGTCGTCTTTAATAACCGGATGTTCTTCGGCAAGTACTTTGCCTAATTTTCGCCTAATTTTATCAACATTCTCACCAAAAATTTTACTATCGGGACGAGCAAAATAGATATATTCGAAAATACAATGTTTTGATTGAGGAGGGTCTTTTTCCCAAATTTTATAAGATTTTATTTCACCTGTTTGGAGTGTGTCGTTATCAATTACAACTATTTCGTTGTGATTTACCGTCCTTAGATATTCAGCGCCAATAATATCAAAAGCACAAGTTTCGCTTGCCAAAACATAACTTGTTCCACCATCATAATCTAATTTTCCAATGCTCAGTGGACGAACTCCAAAAGGATCACGAGCCCCAACCAATGCATCATCTGTTAACACAACCAAAGAATACGCACCTTTCGCAATATTTAATGCTTCGTGAATTTGTTCGAGTTGAGTATTTTTTTTGCTGTGAGCGATTAAATGTAAAAATAATTCACTATCCGTAGTAGTTTGAAAAATTGAACCTTGCTCTTGCAAATCGTTCCGAAGTTGTGTTGTATTGGTTAAGTTGCCATTATGTGCTAATGAAATCAAACCGCTCTTATAAATCATATTGAATGGTTGAATATTTGCACGAGTTGTCGAGCCCGTAGTGGAATATCGATTATGTGCTATAGCAGATTTACCAATTAAAACATTATCAAACACTGAGGGATCGGCAAACACTTCCGAGACTAAACCAGTACCTTTGTTGTATGCAAATCTATTTTTTTTCTTTTTGGTATCATAATAGAATGATGTAATTCCCGCGGCTTCCTGACCACGATGTTGCATCGAAAACAACCCGTAATAAGCCATCAAAGATGCTTTGGGATGTCCGTAAATTCCAAAAACTCCACAATTACTTTTTGGTTTGTCAATTTCTCGAAATGATTTAATTTTCATATTACTTTTTTCTAAAATACAAATTTAAATAAACTTAAATTAATCTCAGTAGTAAATTAATTCAAAACCAAGTCCTAAGTAATTATCGCAATCTTTATAGAATTGTCCGTAATAATTTTTACCAAAATACCTTTCAATTTTGAAAAATATTCCTCGATTTTTTTCAGTTCTATAAATAATACCCGCAACTATCATATTCATTGCTTTATATGTAACTTTGTCAAGGTCGGAATTATTATAACCATCAATTTTTAAATCATAAGCGAATTTAAACTCAATGTTATTAAAAATTTGGTAAAAGTATTCCAAACCAATTTGTGGGACAATTAAATTGATATCTTTAGGAATATAGGAGAATATGAATATACCTCCAATGTATGGTCTAAATCCCCATTGATTGGTGGAGATTACAAAATCGAAAAACTCTTTGGAATATACAAAAGGCTCTTTGAAAAAAATACCTTTGTTCGAATATCCATCAGAAAGATGAGTGGAAATATGTGCAATACGAAATCTACCCTCCAATGGAAAATCTTCGATTGCGGTTCTGAAACTGCCATTTATTCCAAAAAAGAAATCTGTTGTTTCAACGGGAAATTTAAAGCTACCTTCACTACGTAACCTTGTAAAGGTGAAAAATTCAGCCCCTAATGCCCACTGAAAATTCGAATCGGATTTTTGAGAAAAAAAATCGTAATTACCACCTATATCCAATCGAAGTTTATCGTTATTATCGGTAAATACTGAACCTAATCTACTTTCGTAAATATTAGCCGACAAAGGCTTGAAAATTAGTTCATCATCTGCTTTTAGGTCAGTTTTGATGAAACAAATAATGATTAGAAATAAAGCTGAAAACTTACTTTCGAACATCACTTTCACAAATAAAAAATTCAAAAATAGCAAAAATGATAATCCCATTAAAGATTTGTTGATAAATTTAACTTAATTTTGTATTTCGAATTATTTAAAATTATGATAAAATCAACTTCGAACATAATTATTCTAATAGTGCTTTTGATAACGCATATTTCACTAATTGCGCAAGACAAGAAAATATGCGAAATTTTGTTCGTAAATGATTTGATAGGCGATAATGATTTTGTATCTTTACAATTCTATACTGCTAATAAGAAACTTATCAAGGAGTGCCAAGGAATTCAATTTAATAAGTTAATCGAAAAAAACATATGTGATTTCGATCAAAAAAACACATCAAATTACTATTTTATTGCTTACAGCAGAAATGGGGAAAAAGTAACATTTTCCTATTCAGATATATCTCCCAAGATTTCAAAAATTCCAGCTTTTATTGCTTTTCGTCAAAAAGTAGTATTGCCAGACACAGTCAGAATTTCTGGAATTACGGGAACTAAAATTAATGAAGATGAACTAAAGAAAGTTAATAAAGTTTTTACCTATATGCAAGTTTACAAAATTTATCTACAAATGAAAACCATACCACAAGATACACTAAACAAAATAATAAATAATTATTTCATTATTTTTCCACAAGACCAAACAACTGATAGATGGATTGGTAATTTAGAAAAAATCGAAATATATAAAATACAAGGTTAAAATGAAAAAAATCGTTGAGTGTGTTCCTAACTTTTCAGAAGGACGAAATTCCGAAATAATCGAAAAAATTGCTAATGCAATCAAAAATACCAATGGTTGCACCCTTCTGGACGTCGACCCCGGAAAATCTACTAATCGAACGGTTTACACATTTGTCGGTGAGCCCCAAGCAGTGCTTGAAGGTGCATTAAATGCCGCAAAAATTGCTCGGAAATTGATTAATATGCAACACCATACTGGAGAACATCCCCGTATGGGTGCTTTGGATGTATGTCCGTTTATTCCTGTTAGCAATATTACTATGGAGGAATGTGTAGAATTATCCAAAGAATTTGGAGAAAGATTATCTTTAGAAATTGGAGTTCCTGTTTATCTTTACGAATATGCTTCAGCAAAGGATTACAGAAAGCGTTTACCGGATATTCGCGCCGGTGAATATGAAGGATTGAAAGATAAAATAAAATTACCAGAATGGAAGCCCGATTTTGGTCCAGATGAGTTCATACCCGAATGGGGGGCAACTGTAACGGGAGCAAGAAACTTTCTTATCGCGTATAATGTTAACGTTTTAGGCACCAAACAACAGGCTCATCGTATAGCTCTAAATCTTCGTGAAGTCGGACGAGGAGAAGAAGAACCAGGACTGCTAAAAGAAGTGAAAGCCATTGGGTGGTTTGTTGATGAATATCAAACTGCTCAAATATCTATGAACCTAACTAATTACGAACTCACACCTCCTCACATTGCATTCGAAGCAGCTTTGAACGAAGCCCGTAAATTAAATGTAGCTCTGGCTGGGTCGGAAATAGTTGGCTTAATACCACTGAGAGCCATCACATTGGCGGCAGAATACTATATGAAAAACGAGAACTTGATGTTATTAGACTTAAATTCAAAAATCAAATTAGTTGTTGATAGGCTTGGATTGAATTCAATTACACCTTTTGAACCCGATAAGAAGATTATTGAATTTATGATTGAAGATGAATCCAAAGAACCTCTCGTCAATATGTCGGTTCGGGGATTTATCAATGAAATTGCGGCACGAACTTCATCGCCGGGTGGTGGTTCTGCATCTGCAGCAATTGCAGCCATTGGTGCGGGTTTGGCTACTATGGTTGGACAGCTAACTTATGGAATTCGAAAATTTGAAGATGTCGATAAACAGATTCGCGCAGCTTTACCAAAATTATTCGATACAACCCAATCTTTAATCCCAATGATTGATAAAGATACCCAAGCATTTGATGAATATATGGATGCAATGAGACTACCCAAAGAAACCGAAGAAGAGCAAGCAATTCGTAATATAAAAATGCAAGAAGGATTGAAAAAAGCCATAGACGTTCCTTTATCAACTATGAAAATTGCTAATTCAATTTGGGAAGAAATAAAAGAGATTGCTCGATATGGTAATATTGCATCTCATTCGGATGTGGAAGTGGGAGCTCGAGCATTAGAGGTTGGAATTTGGGGAGCATATAGGAATGTATTAATTAATTTGCCAACTATAGAAGACGAATATTATAAAAAATCAATTCTAAACGAAGCAGAGGAAATTGTATCTAATGCAAAAAAACAATGTGAGCAAGTATTAAATATTATAAATGATAGAATTAATCAATAAAAATGGAGTATCAAATGATTCAACAACTCATAACTTTAACAACTTTTTTTCTTCTTATTTTATCTTTAAATGCTAATGCCGAAGATAAAAAAGGAAAAGATTGCACAGATAAGCAACAACAGGGCGTTATTAAAGTTAAAATGCTTGACGATTTTGCCAATACTATGCACGAGCTTTGGCACGATGGCTGGGTGAACAAGGATTACTCGTTAATCAAAAATTTATACCCAAAAGCTGATGAATTTGTTAAAAACTTAGAAAGCAATAATGTTCCGGAAGGAATGGAGGATAGAGCCGAAAAATGGGGACGAGGGGTGAAAGCTCTACGTATTTCTCTCAACAATGTCAAAATTGCAATTGACGAAAATAATGAGAAGCAACTTGTCGACGAAATTGAAAAATTCCATCAAATTTATGAATTGATGGTATCGATGACAAAACCTTATGTGAAAGAAGTTGAAGATTTCCACAAAGCAATGGCTAAAATGTATCATCGCAATTATCCCGATTTTAATTTAGAAGAAATGAGTAATGATATCAGACAAATGTATACAGTATTAGATGCATTAGATAAGACTAAGTTACCAAAATATTATTCAGCAAAAGAAAAAGAATTTCGAAAAATAGTAAAAGAATTACGTAAATCAGTCAAAGATTTAGAAAAATATATGGCTAAAAACAAAAACTTGACTAAAGATGATACAAATCTTAAAGATAAAGTAGAAAAACTTCATACCGATTTCCATACATTATCGGAATTATTTGATTAAAGAAACTGCAAAAAAAATTATTTTTTACTTCCGAAGTTGTAAAGTTTTCGGAAGTTTTTTATTTTATTGCCTTGATTGATTAATTTCTCTAATGGTCGGCAGGAGCGGTTGTTGCAGAAGGACAAACATTTGCAACAACACAAAGATTACATTTGGGATTGCGTGCAGTACAAATTTTTCTACCATGGTTAATAATATAATGAGTGAAAACAACCCACTTATCTTTTGGTATTAATTTCATTAATTCTTGTTCAATTTTTTCTGCATTATTGGTTTGCACCCATCCTAATCTATTTGATAGTCTGATAACGTGAGTATCCACAACTATTGCGGGGATATTAAATATATGTCCCAGAATAACATTTGCGGTTTTTCTGCCTACTCCAGGTAGTTGAAGAAGATCCTCCATAGAGTTAGGTACTTCCCCATTAAATTTTTGGAGAATTAACTTGGCAGTTGCCTTAATCTTTTGCGTTTTTGCTTTGTAGTATCCTGTCGAAAATATATCTTTTTCTAATTCCTCATCGGACACATTAATAAAATCCTCTATAAATTTATATTTTTTGAACAATTTTTCAGTAACTTGATTAACCCTTGCATCGGTACATTGAGCTGAAAGTATGGTTGCAACAAGCAATTGAAATGGAGTGCGG
>CALKJQ010000150.1 GCA_937995785.1 Candidatus Kapaibacterium sp. | reverse complement strand
CCTTAGATCCACAAACCATAATCTACACTTAGCATAATATACTTTATTTAAATTTAATAAAATTTGTAAATTCCTATTCAATCCCAATTGTCTTTTATATGATTTCTTGTAAGTTTTCGTAAATTTGTATTTTTAGTTATTCTAATGAGATTACCTTTATCCGTTTGTGTTATTTCTTACAATGAAGAAAGAATCATCGAAAAAATGCTTTTGAGTGTTGTCAATATTGCCGACGAAATTATTGTCGTTGATTCTTTTTCCACCGACAAAACAAAAGAAATTGCAAAAAAATATAATGCAAAAATCTGTGAGAAAGAATGGACAGATTATCCCACTCAAAAAAATTACGCTCTTAGTTTGTGTAAAAATGAATGGATTTTATGTTTGGATTGTGACGAAATCGTAACGCCAAAACTTGCATCATCGATAAATCAAGCAATTACTGAAAATAAGTTTTCTGGATTTTATCTAAGAAGAAAAACTGTTTATTTGGGTAAGATTATGAACTACGCCTGGCAACCTGACTTACAATTGAGATTGGTTCGCAAAGATGCTAATCCAAAATGGATTGGTAAGTACATTCACGAGAGTATTCATATCGACGGTAAAACCAAAGTTATTGACGGCGAACTTTTACATTATTCATATAGGGACATTAAGCATCATTTTGAGAAAACGATCTTATTTTCTCAATTATCAGCAATTGCTTACTATGAAAAGGGAAAAAAGTTCAAGTTTATGAATTTGCTACTAAATCCGGTCATTGCTTTCTGCCGCTTATTTGTTTTTAACAAGGGTTTTCGGGATGGTATATTGGGCTTTATTGCGGCCGTTAGCTCTTTTATTGGCACTTTTTTGAAATACGCATACCTATATGAAATAGAATTAAAAAACAGAAATTAACAATCTTGCATAAATTTCTTTAGTTTTTATATTTATTTTCTAATTTTTTCTTAATTTTGTAATCTTATAAAAACAAATAGATATCAAAATGGCTAAAAAAGAACAAAGAATAATGATTACTTTGGAGTGTACCGAAGCACGGGCGTTGGGTAAAACTCCATCGCGTTACACAACTTACAAAAATCGTCAAAATACCCCCGAACGATTGGAAATTAAAAAATATAATCCTTTCCTGAAACGACATACAATTCATAAAGAAATTAAGTAATTATCATATTTGTGCAAAAAAAAATTACCCAATCATAGTCTTGGGTAATTTTTTTTGTGTTTATCCTCGAAATTCTTTGTTTTATTTATTCAGTATAAAACTTGCATCACCTTTAGAATTGCCAATAATTAAATTTACAAAATAAGTCCCCGAGGGTAAATTACTTATGTCGATTGTGTATGGGTTGGCTATTTCAATGTTCGAGGCTTCGTAAACAGTTTCGCCCTTCGTATTAATAATTTTCAAATTATCGAATTTTCGGACCTCTGTGTAATTCACCAAGAACATTCTTACCGTCTCTTTCAATTCTATTGTAATGATTCCATTTGTTGGGTTGGGATAGATGCGAGGTGTTATGTCGGCAAACAAGTCAATTAATTCAGTTGCTAATTGTTCAAATATTTCTGTGTTCCAAGTGCCGTTCATTTTGGCTGGACCGATTTGTTTATGCGAAATGTAAAGAGGTTCGATATCATTTGCTTCTTTGCTAAAAACTCCGGTAAGGCTCGAAGTATTTCTATCCCGATATGCGATTTCGAATGTAGTATGGAGGAAGGTTGCCTCGGGATTTGATGGATCGAATGCTGGAGTTGCAACGAAAGATACCAACGAATCATCATCACTCGGATCGAACAATGGATTGTCGTTAAAATATCCTGTATTGTTTGTATCTCGAAATTTAAATTCGCCTTCGTACGTATTGCCCGATTTGCTACCTTTGCTGGCAATTCCGCAATCCCAGGCTACTTTTTCCCAAACAATTACATAGTCGTAAATTCCATCTTGATTTTTTCTGTCCTGAAATGTAACGCATACTGTTTGTGTAATGTTACAAAGACCTTGTGTAAAAGTCGTAGTTTTGCAATCTGTTTTGTCTTGTTTTGTTGCGGCAAATATTGCAAAACAGTTAATAAGCAATATGCTTATTAATAATAAGGTTCTTATTTTTTTTGTTTGCATTTTCTCCACCCATAATTTAATTGAAATGCAAGACTAAATTATACAAAAAAATACAAAAAAATACAAAAAAATATATATATGTAGTAATTATTACTACATCATTGTAAGATAATTATTTAATATTTTAGATCCCCCAACGGCATATATACAAATCGGACGGAGAAATCATCAGAGGATGAGAAGGTAAAATACGCAATGTAAATCCCTGCTTTCCAGTGGTCTCGCAAACAAAAGAGCCTTTATATTGGTAATTGTTGCCTAATTTTCCGACAAAATTTAATGAAACATACTTGGCATTAATTATCTCGTTTGTATGTGGATCCAGAACGCCATAGTACAATTGCACATCTACATCTTCAGGCAATAAATTGCCCAAACTTACTTCGGCTGATATCTCAACTGGTTTTTCCAACCAAATTTCTTGATTATCAGATATTTTCACATCATTGATTTGAACGTTGTTCCACTCATTGTAGACTTTATCCTTCCATTGATTAAATTGGATTAGAGATAAAGCATTGTTTTGAGTAATCTTTTCGTAATTATTTAGGGCATTAAAGTAATATTTTGTTGCATAATCTTTAACCATTCGATGGGTGGAAAACATTGGTGTGATAGTTTTAATAGAATTTTTCATCATTTCGACCCATTTGTTAGGAATACGCGTCTGACCTCGGTCGTAATAAGTTGGAACAATTTGATTTTCCAACAAATCATAAAGCAATTCGGCTTCTAATTGATTGACATCGGGATTATTCTCTTTTTCTTCGCCCGAACCAATTGCAAAACCATTCAAGCCATTGTAGGCTTCGTCCCACCAGCCATCAAGGATACTACAATTGAGAGTGCCATTAATTGCAGCTTTCATTCCACTTGTTCCACTTGCTTCGAGTGGACGAATTGGATTGTTCAACCAAACATCGCATCCTTTAACCATAAGTCGCGCAATAACCATATCGTAATCTTCCAAGAAAACGACGTGTTTCTCCAATCCAAAATCTTTTACCTTTTGGATTATAGATTGGATCATTTGTTTACCTTCTGTATCGTGAGGATGGGCTTTGCCGGCAAGTATTATCTGGACGGGGCGATCTTTGTCGGTTAGTATTTGTTTTAGGCGTTTCATATCGCTGAATATCAAGAATGGTCGCTTATAAGTTGCAAACCTACGAGCAAAACCAATAGTTAGAGCATCGGGATCGAGGAATTCGTTAATTTTTTGAAGTTGGTCCGGTCGGAGATATTCTTTTTGCCTGCTTTTTAGATAATCACGGGCAAACAGCACCAATCGAATTCTACGGCGTTGTTTTTCACGCCATAATTCATCGTTGGGAATTGTAGTGATTGCTTCCCATATTTCTTGATTATCGATATCAACTTTCCAACTTGGTGTAAGGTATCGGTCGTAGAGCTCGGCAAATTCGCGAGCCAACCAAGTGTGGGTGTGGATTCCATTTGTCAATCCATCGATTGGCACTTCCTCGACCGGCAAACAATTCCAAATTGAATGCCACATTTTTTGGGAAACCAATCCGTGCAATTTGCTCACACCATTGTGGTAACCAGTAAGTTTCAATCCAAGTATAGTCATAGAAAATGCTTGGTTGTAATCCACATAATGGTTAGATTGACCTAAAAGTAAAAATTCCTCGAAACTAATACCTAATTGAGGAACGTAATTGGATAAGTATCTTTCCAAGCGTTCAATCGAAAAGGCTTCGTTACCAGCGGGAACGGGCGTGTGGGTGGTAAATACGGAGCAACTGCGAGTTAGCCCCATCGCAGTTTTAAAATCAAAACTATATTTTTTCATATAATTCTTGGTCTGCTCGAGCAAAGCAAAAGCGGCATGCCCTTCGTTGATATGAATAACTGCGGGTTCAATTCCAATTGCGTTCAAAGCTCTAACCCCGCCAATACCAAGCAATATTTCTTGTTGGATGCGGGTGTCGCGGTCGCCGCCGTATAATTGATCGGTTATGTTTTTGTATGCTGGATTGATATTTTCGTCGATATTCGAATCCATCAAGTATAATATAGTTTTTCCGACAAAGATTTTCCAAATTTGAGCAAAGCACTTTCCGTTGGGCAAATCAACATCAATTATAATTGGTTTCCCATTGCTATCCTTCATCAAATACATAGGCATTGTGTAGAAGTCGTTTACGGGATATAATTCGTTTTGCCAACCATTCGAAGAAAGCCGCTGGCGGAAATATCCTTGCTGATAAAGCAAACCTACACCTATGAGAGGCAACCCCAAATCGCTTGCTGATTTTAAGTGGTCGCCCGAGAGCACTCCCAAACCTCCAGAATAAACGGGAAAACTCTCGTTAATTCCGTATTCCGGGCTGAAATAGGCAATCAAACCTTTGCTTTCGATATTTTGTTCGTCGAACCAATCGCGTCGATTTATATATTTTTGGAAATTTTTATAGACTTTTTCCAAAAAATTGGTAAAATCTATTTGATTTGCTAAATCGTTCAATTCTTTCTGAGTTAATCTATTTATTAATAAAATTGGGTTGTGGTGCACTTCGTTCCAAAGTTGGCGATTCATCCTGTTGAAAAGTTCTTTGGCTTCGCTATCCCAACACCACCAATAGTTATAGGCGATTTCGGTAATTTTAGAGATGTTTTCGGGCAGTTTTGCTTTAACAATAAATGAATGCAAAGGTTTCATATATATCTTACTCTTTGTTAAATATTCAAAATATAAATATGTAAATTACATAAAAATTATTAAATTTTTTAGTTAAAATTTATCTTTTTTTGAAATAAGAAAAGAAATTTCCAAAGCAATGATAATTATGGCAGATAGATAATAAACCCATATTGCAAGCGATATTAATGCGGCGTAGGCGCCATAGAATGCCGAATAATTGCTAAACTTGGTTAAATATAATGCAAACAAATACCTTGCTAAGGCAATAAAAAGGCTCCCTATCAAAGCGGCAATAACGGTAATTTTGCCCCTAATTACTCGTGAAGGAATATATCTATAAATCAAGAAAAAAAGTATAAAGGTAAATGCAACCGAAAACAAGTTTATAGATAATTCGCTAATAATACTATTTGGAATGATTGTTATAAAACTATTAATATATGAAATTATGATTGTTATTCCCATCAAACCTATTGCGTAGACAATAAAAATTATTGGAAAAAAGAGTGCAAGAATTAAGTCCTTAAATCTGTAAAATAGAAAATGTCGTTCTGATTCGATTTCGCCAACTTTATCCAATGCACTTCTCAATGCAGATATAAAAAGAGATGACAGCCATATTAACGATAGAACACCAATAATTCCCGATGTTAGACTTCCCGATTGTATGCTACTCACTTCGTTCAATAGTTCATACAGAAAAATGTGGGTGTTTTCCGTTGGTGGTAAAAATTCTAAAACAATCGTTTCGATACCATTGTCAATCACTTGTGGGTCGATTAATTTATTAGCAATAAAAATTCCGATTAAAACCAAAGGTATAAAATAAAGGAAAATGTTGTAAGCAAGTCCGGCGGCAGCCAAAAAACTATTATGTTTGCTTAATTTATCTGATAGGTTCTCGATAAATAGGTAAATTTTGCCAAAAAAATTGTTTTTATTATGGAGATGTTTATCAATTTTATTGAATAAAAATTGTATTTTTGATTTAATTTTCAAGTTCGATATATTAAATGTTTAATTTGATTTTAAAATTACGAAAATATAAATTAATTTCTATTATTTTAGTCATAATTCTATATTCCTGTGCAAATATTCAACCACCATCAGGTGGTCCCAAAGACGAGGAGCCTCCTTTTATTACTGAATTTTATCCGCCTGATAAAACATTGAATTATAATAAAGACTTTGTTGAAATTGAATTTTCTGAATGGGTAAATAGGAATCAAGTTGTTCAGAACGTTATGGTTTCCCCAGTTTCAGAAGTAAGCTATAAATGGAGCGGGAGAACTTTGCGAATAATTTTTGAAAAAGAAAAACGAGAAAATGCAACATATTTAATTTCATTGGGTACTCAATATAGTGATAATGCTGGCAATAAACCCGATAGTGCTTTTTCGATGACTTTTTCTACCGGTAACACAATTGATTCAGGGCGAATAGAGGGATTTGTTTATGGGACTAATGCAGCAGGTTCTTTTATTTATGCATACAGATTGAATGATAAAAATCCGGATACATTAAACCCCGAAATTACGCCCGCAGAATATCGCACCCAAATTGGCAATAATGGTTCCTTCTCTTTATTAGCATTGCCCGATGGTGATTACAGGATAATGGTTGTCAAAACTCAATTTAGGGATAATTTGTTTCATCCCAAGACCGATGAATTTGGAACATATTGGGAAAATGTTAAAGTTGAGGATGGCAAAGCCAAATTCGTAATTATGAAATTGGGAAAATATCCCGATTATTCCCCAATTTCATTGAATTCAGTTTCTAAGGTTGATTCGAATAAGATTCTTTTGGAATTTAATAAATTGGTGAAAGTAAATCGAAACGAAACAAAATCTAGTTTGGAAATTTTGGATTCAGCAAAACTTACCGATTTAGGAATAAAATATTTCTATACCGATTCAATTTTTTCCAAAAGATTGATTATTGTTACCGATAAGATTATTTCTGATATTACGACAGCCAAAGTCATTATCGAACCTTTATTTCTAATCGATACATTTAAAAATAAAAATACTGAAATATCGGGTTATTTTAGGTTGAGCAATCGAAATTATGGCAGCCCATTCGAGTTCAATATGATTCCAATCAAAGACAGCACTCAAAATGTTGACAACACAAAAGAACTAAAATTTTCATTAAATAAATCTTTTTCGTTGCCTGACACTAATGTTTTGGAACTGACAAATTCCATTGGTTCGAAAAGTAAATTGAATATAATCATTGATGGAAACGCCTTAATTGCAGAATTAAACGAACCTTTACTGCCCGAGGAATGGTATAAACTAACAATCAATTCGTCTAAGATTGTTAGTATTGATGGCGAAAAACTTTCTGATAGAAGTCCCGTAATAAACTTCAAAACAATAGATTGGAAACAATTTCCTAAGGTTTCGGGTAAGTTGTTGGATAGCGTTGGATGTAGTAATAATATAATTGCATTGCAATCATCTCAAAATCCCTATTATTTTCAAACTAAGTTAAAATATAGTGGCGATTGGTACATCAATGAGGTTAAACCCGACAAATACTCAATAGAGATATACTGCGACGAAAATGATAATGGTCGTTATGATTATGGTATTGCTTTTCCTTACGAATTTGCAGAGAAATTTCTCATTACAAAGCAGGAAATTGAAGTTAAACCACGCTGGGAAGTGCAAAATGTGTTGTTGTTTTTTAAATTACCTTAACTAAATTAACATTAAATCTTAACAAAATATGCCTAAATTTAACTCTATGAATTTTGAGTTTACAGAATATACTAATAATCCCCAAGGATTTAAGGATTATTGCATCAATTCGCTAATTAATTCCGAACAAATCTATAAATTTCGTCTCAACAACATCATAGAAGAATATAGCGAGTTGAATGTCCACGATTTCCGCGTTTCTTCTCGCCGATTTATTGCAACTTTGAATATGATTTATCATTTTTTTCCTTCTCCTTATAACAAACGAATTCGAAAAGTCGCAAAAAAACATTTAGATGTTCTCTCCCGTTTGAGAGATGTGCAAGTTATGTCGATATCATCAATTAAGATGAAAATTCAATTCCCAATAATGTTCGAGTTCCTAAATTATTTAAACAAACTCGAATTCGAATTGATTAATTCGAACAAAGAGTATTTTCAACAAGTCCAATTTTGGGAAATCGAAGATGATGTGTTTCATCTAATACGCTCTATGAAATATGACTTTAACGACCATAAGCCCACATTTGACGACTTAAAACATTACATTATTCAGGAATACCAACTTCTGCTCGAACAAAAACAATTAGTAAATACTCAAGACACTAACACAATTCATAGGCTAAGAATTAAGAATAAAAAATTTCGTTACTTGATTGAAACAACTCAACCCATTTTCAAAAAAGCCAAAAAAATATGTAAAATATTGTCCACCCAACAGAATAAGATGGGTAGCATCCAGGATGCAAGCGTTTTTATTAAAGAAATTCAATATTTTATTTCGAATAACCCCTCATTGGAGCAAGAATTCATTCCAATAATTGAATACTTATCGGAATACCAAAAAAATCTTATATCGAACTTTGAGAAAAGTTCAGTAATTTTGAGTAATTTAATTTACTTCGATTTGAATGAAGATTGATAAACTCTATCCAAAGATAAAGTTATACTCCGAAGTGTTGCTCTCAATTGTATTTCTTTACTCGTCAATTACATTAATTACGATTATAGGTTTTTTCGTAAGCAAAGAAACAATTAATATACTCCTTGTATTTACTCGAATAGCCATTATTATTTTTATTTCGCAAGAATTACTAAGATTAGTATTTGTAACAAATCGTTGGCTACATATCATCGATAGATGGTTCGAAATTGTTATTTCATTGGTATTTATTGCTATACTTTTTGCTCAAGATTACTTGCTTTCATCCTTGTTTTCTTTATTACCTCATATGTCCGAAGTTGAGATTTCATCAGTATTTTTAACCTCAATTGTGCTGTTATTAATACTAACATTTATTATTAAAGCTACTAAATATTTAGACTCTTTATTAAAGTTTAACATACATCCAGCAGGATTGTTTGCATTAAGTTTTGCGACTATTATTATTATTGGTTCAATACTATTAACATTACCCAAAGCAACCGTCAGCGGACAATCCACCAATTATCTTGATGCACTTTTCACGAGTACAAGTGCCGTGTGTGTTACAGGGTTAGTCGTTCATAACACTGCAGAACATTTCACATTGTTTGGCCAGATAATCATATTAATACTAATCCAAATTGGTGGTTTGGGAGTGATGACTCTCACTACATTTTTTGCGGCGTTTCTATCTGGTGGATTGAGCGTAAGGGTCAGATTTTTAATGAAGGATTATCTTAGCCAACTTAATGTGAGCAACATTTACTCGTTGATTTTTAAAATATTCCTATTTACATTCATAATAGAATTAATTGGGGCAATACTTTTATTCTTCTCAAAACATAATAGCAACTCCCAAAATATTGGAATGGATATTTTTCATTCGATTTTTCATAGTGTTTCTGCTTTTTGCAATGCGGGATTTTCTACCTATTCAACGGGTTTGATGGAAACATCAGTTGTAAATAATTTTAGTTACTTAACACTAATATCTATTCTTATAATTCTCGGGGGACTTGGCTTTACTGTGCTGTTGGAATCATTAGGTTTATTCAAGTTGTGGAGAAAGAATTTTAGGTTATATATCAAGAATAATTTCTCCCTTTCTTCCAAAATTGTGTTGTTATCTACTTTGATAATCATTTTAACAGGGACAATATTTATTTTTTTGATTGGAATAAGTAATAATGATTCCACAAATTCACTAATCGGAAACTTTTTTCATTCGGCATTTTTAGCGATTACCTCTCGTACTGCTGGATTCAACACATTGCCTATTGAATTAGTATCCATACCTGCTTTGTTTATTGTTTTATTTATTATGTGGATTGGAGCTTCGCCCGGCAGCACTGGAGGTGGTATAAAAACAACTACATTTACCCTCATATTTATGTCATTGTTCAACCATATTCGCGGTAAGGAAAGAATGGAATTATTCCATAAGGAAATAGATAGCAACAATATATATACTGCTTTTTTGGTTATAATAGCAAATATCGTTTCTTTGAGTGTCGGCATTTTTATTTTACTTCTTATCGAGCCATCCAAGGAACCTTTCAACCTTGTTTTCGAGGCTGTATCGGCAGCAAGCACTGTTGGATTAACGCGCAACACCACTCCATTTCTCGGAGATGGTGGTAAAGTGGTAATTATACTTTTAATGTTTATTGGAAGGGTTGGCTTCCTTAACTTTTTCTTAGCATTCTACAAACCTTCAAAAGAGCCGGAATATCACTACAAAAAAGAAACAATAATGGTCGGTTAGTGCGTCAGAATGACGCAAAATGTGTCTTAATGACGATTATCAGTCAGGTTTTGTAAAAATGACTTAGTTGCGACGCCATTATGGCATACTTTTTTAAATTGGCACACTTTTCGTATTACCTCTGTTACATTTGTAA
>CALKJQ010000149.1 GCA_937995785.1 Candidatus Kapaibacterium sp. | reverse complement strand
TTATTGCATCAATAGCGAAGTTACTCTGGAAACAGTTGCAACTGGAACAGGTTTGATCTATCAATGGTATCGTGATGGTGTTCTTTTGCCTGGCGAAAACAACCCATTCCTTTACTTCAATAAAATTGATTATAAAAATACTGGAATATACTACTGTATCGTATCGAGTCCTTTTGCTGGATGCACATCCGTAAAAACTGACGATATAGTTGTTTATGTAGCTCGTCCTACAGCCATTGGCAAGCAACCTCAAACTATGTTTGCCAACACTGGTGGCTCGGCTTATTTCGAAGTCGATCCCGCTGCTAACGGGATTCCCGTTGCCTACACCTACACTTTCCAATGGTATGCTGATGGAGTTGCAATGACCGATAATGCAAGAATACAAGGTACAAAATCTCGCAAATTAATATTCAACACAGTTCAATCAACTGATATCGGAAAAAGCTACACTTGCACAATTTCTGCACTTTGTGGTACGGCAACAACTGATGCTGCTAAATTAAGTCAATTCGATGTTTCATTCTCTCAACAACCAACAGATAAACGAGGTTGCAGTGGTGCAGATATAACAATTACATCCGCTCTAACAAATCAAAACAACGTCAAGGTGAAATACCAATGGATGAAGGGTACTTATCGTTTAATAAATAATGACAGAATTTTCGGTGCAGATTCCCCCGAATTAACAATCAAAAACTCCTCGAAGGACGATAATGGTGCTTATCAATTAGTAGTAGAAGTTGTCGATAAAGGTTATAGCATTAAATCCAAAACAATTACAGTATTTGTTGTTTCGAAGCCCGAAATTGCTAATCAACCAACCAATATCGAAGTTGCCGAAGGACGCGAACTAACTATTACAATCGATTTAGGCTCGACTGCCAAACCATACACTATCGAATGGTTCAAAGATGGAAATAAAATTGATGGTGCAACCGAAACCACTTATAAAGTTAATGTTGCAACTGTTCAGGATGCGGGAACATATTCAGTTATAGTAACAAATGAATGTGGCTCTATCACATCCAACGATATTGTTGTGAAAGTTAAAGCACCCGGTATTACCTCGGTCGACGAAATAGTTGCTGGAGAGCCTATGTTGATGGCACCCGCACCAAATCCTGCTAATAATTATTCGGTAGTTCAATTTGCTGTTCCAGTGGAAACTATTGCAAATATCACGCTTAACGATGTTTATGGTAATCAGATTGCAGTATTAGTAAATGGAAATATTGCCTCGGGATTGCACAACTTTACGATAAATACCAATGAATTAAAACTTACTAACGGTATCTACTTCATTAATATGACAACTAAATTTGGAACAACTTCCCAAAAATTAGTTATCGTAAAATAGTTATTGTAAAATAAACACTCAAGAATTAAAACCAATAAGCTCCGTCCCATCGACGGGGCTTTTTTTGTTTACTAAATCATTTAATTGCAGATAATTCAAATAAAAATTGTAATTTTGTTGTTTTTACTAAAAGGAAAAAGTTATGAAAAACATTTTACTTTTTGCACTATTTATTTCTTTTATAATCGTTTCGTGTAGCAAAATTGAACAAACAGGGAGCAATACTAAAATGGAAGAATCAAACATAACCCAAATAACTATCGACAAAGTAGTTAACGATTTATCCGACAAATATCCCGAAGCAAATAAAGAAAGAATATCTAAGGGAGTTACTCAGGCAGCTGCCTTATGGCGAGAATCTGACGGCGACGAAGTATCTTTTGTAGATTTTTGTATGGAAAAATTTATTGCCGACACAAATAAATTAGATGAATTGTTTACGAATTTGGAATTTTATTTTGAACAAATTGGTGGAAATTTAAATGCTTTAAGCCTTGCATTGAAGGAAAAAATGCACTTGGACAAAGGCGAAGTTACCGATTTAGACTTGATTTTTGGGGGTTACGATCCATCTGCTCACCTTACCGAAGACTTGTTTGCCAATAAAGTAGCATTTCTCGTAAAATTAAACTTCCCATTCTATTCTTTAGCCGAAAAAGAAAAATTAGGAGAAAATTGGTCGCGCAAACAATGGGCTTATGCCCGAATGGGGGATTTGTTCACTTCTAGAATTCCCGCCGATATTTCCCAAAAAGTTTCCAATATATTTACCGATGCAGACAATTATATTTCCAACTATAATATTTATGCAGGATTTTTGGTGGACGACAACAAACAAACTCAATTCCCAATCGATATGAAATTAATTACACATTGGAACTTACGCGACGAAATTAAAGCACAATATTCCCAAGCCGACGGGTTACCCAAACAAAAGATGCTCTACGAAGTGATGAAACGGATTATCAATCAGGAAATTCCCGAGCAAGTGATTAATAAAAATGATTATCAATGGAATCCATTCTCGAATAAAATTTATAAAAACGGAAAAGAAGAAACCCCAAAAGCCGAACCATTCACTCGGTATGAAAAATTATTGAATAATTTCAAGGCTCAACAAATGTTGGATAAATACTATCCAACCTATCCAACTGCAATTGCTCGCTCGTTCGAATTGGGATTGGAAATTCCCGAAAAACAAGTAGAGGATTTATTCACCGAACTGATTAGTTCGCCCGTTGCAAGGCAAATTGGCGATTTGATTTCGCAACGACTCGGACGACCATTACAACCATTCGATATTTGGTATGATGGATTCAAAACTCGTAGCTCAATTTCGCAAGATGAATTAACAAAAATTACACAGAAAAAATACCCAACCAAAGATGCTTTCGAAAAAGATATTCCTAATATTCTCGTAAAATTAGGATTCACCCCCGACAAAGCAAGCTTTGTTGCCTCAAAAATTCAGGTGGATGCATCGCGAGGTGCAGGCCACGCATGGGGTGCCGAAATGAAATCCCAAAAAGCAAGATTAAGAACGCGAGTTGGCAAGAATGGAATGGACTACAAAGGTTACAACATTGCCATACACGAATTAGGGCATAATGTGGAGCAAACCATAACACTTCACGATGTGGATTATTATTCGATGAAGGGCGTTCCCAATACTGCTTTCACCGAAACTTGGGCGTTCATTTTCCAGGTGCGCGATTTGGATTTGTTAGGTATCAAAACCGAAGTTCCCAACAAAGAAGAACTTAAAATGCTCGACGCCTATTGGTCTATGTTCGAAATTATGGGAGTCTCGTTGGTAGATATGAAAGTTTGGAATTGGATGTATAAAAATCCTAATGCAACCAAAGAAGAATTGGGAAAACAAGTTGTAGAAATCGCCAAAGAAGTCTGGAACAAGTACTTCTATCCTGTATTCAACATCAAGGACGAACCTATTTTAGCAATTTATTCTCATATGATTGATTATCCTTTGTATTTGCCTGCTTATCCGATTGGTCACGTAATTGAATTCCAAATTGAAGATTATATTAAAGGAAAGAATATAGCAAACGAGATGGTAAGAGTGCTTTCCCAAGGTCGTTTAGTTCCCGAAATATGGATGTAAGGAGCA
>CALKJQ010000148.1 GCA_937995785.1 Candidatus Kapaibacterium sp. | reverse complement strand
TTAGATGAATTACAAGAAGAATTAAAGTACGAGCCAAAAATAGCATTAACTGCGGGCAAAGATCCAATAGCATTTTACAAGAGGTTTTTAAAATTTGTCGATTATTTAGAAGAAAAAGGAAAAATGTTCCTCGAAATAAATGAAAAAAATAGTAAGGATGTAACTAATTTATTTTCAGGATTGTCTATCGTAAAAATACAGAAGGATTTTTCGAGTTTAGACAGATTTTTATTAATTCAAAAATGACAAATTTGTCATAATTAATAATTCTTTAAAGTTTTCATTAACAGATATTTAATAAAAGTTTGTTAATTTTGAATTTATACAAATATTGAAAAAAGAAATGGCAAAAATAAAAGTAGAAAAACAAATAGGTGGAGTAATTCTGCATTTAAGTGGTAAATTCATAGGTGGCGACGAGACAGAAGAATTAAAGCAGATTTTGACCGAAATGTCGGAAAAGGACGAGAAGAAATTAATCATAAATATGGCAGATGTTACTTACCTAAACTCAACATCTCTGGGCATTTTAATCTCGGCACACACAAATTTTACCAAACGTGGAGGAGAAATCATCCTTTGTAATATTGGAAAATCGATAGAAAACATCTTTGTAATTACCAAACTAACATTGGTCTTCAAAATTACAGAAACATTGGAAGAAGCAATTAAAATTTTGTCTAATTAAATAAAAAAGCGAGGTTTTATTATGAAAAACTACGTAAACATGATTGTGATTGTATTATCGCTTGTAGTGGGATATTCAATCTACTTTTTCATCTTAGGAAATCCAGATAACTTTTTGGATCCGCTGATAAAGCACGAACCAAAACCAGGTAATATTCTTGGAACAATTTACACGGGCGGTCCATTAGTAGGATTGCTGATGACATTGATTATTATATCGATAACATTTGTTTTCGAAAGATTATGGTCAATAAATAAAGCAAAAGGTTCGGGCAACCCAGCAACATTCATCTCTTCGGTAATCAAAGATTTGGAAAAAGGAGATGCAGAAGCAGCTTTAGCAAAATGCGATAAACAACGCGGAAGTGTTGCCAACATATTACGGGCTGCAATTAGCAGATTTAAAACTATAGAAAACGATCCAGAGTTCGCTGGCGAAAAGAAATTAGCCGAAGTTCAACGTTCAATCGACGAAGCAATGAACCTCGAAACTCCATTATTAGAAAAGAATTTAGTAATGTTGTCCACAGTAGCATCAATTGCTGTATTGGTTGGTTTGTTGGGAACAACTGTTGGTATGATTCGTGCATTCCAAGCTTTAGCTGTAAGTGGCACCGTATCGGCTATCCAATTATCAATTGGTATCTCCGAAGCGTTATACAACACAGCTGGTGGTCTGATTGGCGCTATCATCTCGATTGTTGCTTACAACTTCTTTACAACCAAAGTGGACAATTTTGTTTATATGATAGACGAAGCAATACTTAATGTTATGCAAATTTTCACAGTTAAAATTAAGAAATAGTATCAATAACTGAAGGAGCCTTCTGTGGCAAAAGTTAAGAAAAAAAGAGTAGGCTTTGTGATAGATATGACCCCGTTGGTCGATATCACATTCCTTTTGTTAACTTTCTTTATGTTTACTGCAAAGTTCAAAAGTGAAGCCGAAAGTCAACAAAAATTCACTATACAACGACCTAAAGTAACACCCGATACAACAACAATACCTCAAAACGATTTAGCCGTTGTTAAAGTTGCTATAGATTCGGTTACTGGAGATACTAATTTCTATTATGAATTAACTAATGAAAGTGATCGTGCAAAAGTTTGGGGTAGTGTTGGCGAACTTACTCCAGAGCAAAGGCAATCTTTGCAGTTGAAAGTTACAAAAGAAGTATTAAGTGAATTAGTTCGAAATACAAGAATAGTGCGACCAAATACAAAATTTGCAATTGACGCAGACCGGCGGCTAAGGTTCCAATGGATCCAAGACGCTATGGACATATTACGAAGGCAACAAGCAACTAAATTTACATTCGTTACCGAAAAAACGGGAATGTAGGTTTAATTTATCAAATTGTTTTAACAATTAAGGAGAAACGATATGGCTGGAGGCGGCGAATCACTGGGTTCCGGTGGTGGTAAAACCAAGCGTGGGTCGAGTAAAAGAAAAGCCAAGAAAAGAATTGGTTTTCGTATTGATATGACCCCATTAGTCGACATTACTTTCTTGTTGCTCACTTTTTTTATGCTAACAACAACAATGGCTGCACCTCAGGTGATGGAAATGAGCGTTCCACCCGAACAAGAAGAGGTAGAAGTTGCCCAATCGCAATTACTCCAATTTTTTGTTCGAGACGATGGTGCTATTTTCTTTAGCATCGGAGCCGACACACCCGAAAAGATTGATCCAAAGAATTTAAAGCAAATCCGTGAAATTTCTGTTCGCGAAAATATGAAACCCGAAAACATAAATAAACTTATTGTTGCTTTATATACCTCGGGCGAAGCACCATATGGATTGGTAGTTACAATTTTAGATGAGTTGAACAGAGCAGAAGCAATGATTGTTGACCAAATGAAAAAAGAAATTGATCCCGAAACAGGCAAACCAAAAGAAAGACAACGAAGGTTTACTATTGCACCGATATTGCCCGATCAAGTTGAATTAATTAAGGGGTTGTGAGATGACTGAAATAATTGCAACAATAGCAAATCTGCCCCAATACGGTGCTAAGGAACTAAAAGGGTTCATTAATAGATTTACTTACCGCGGTTTTATTACAACTGCAATTATATTTATCTTATTGTTTTTGATTTATTTCATTTATGTAAAAATTGATGCTGCTAAACCTAAGGTGAAACAATTAGCACCAATTGCAAAAATGGACATTATGGATTTACCTCCACAAGATCAAGGGCAAGATGCACCCCCACCCCCACCCGAACAAATAGTTAATACGGGACCAGCAGCCCGTGCTGGTATTCCCGTTCCTGTTCCAGATGCACAAATCACTCCAGATATGCAGGAATTTGCTACTATCGATGTGATGAGTAGAGCATCTGCCGAAGGAGGAAGTGGCATTGATTTAGGGGGCTTTGCTTCAAATATCGATTTTAATCAAACGGCTAAAGTGGATGTTAAAGTAAAAGAAAAAGAACCCGAACCCGACGAATTTATCCCCGTGGAAAAAGAACCCGGAGTTGATTATTCTCGTTTGCAAAGTTTGGTGGTTTATCCCGATTTAGCAAAAAGAGCAGGTATCGAAGGACGCGTTACAATCCGTGTTCTTATCGATAAAGACGGCACCGTTCGCAAAATGTTTATCGAAGATTCCGACAATAGTTTATTGAACGAAGCAGCAGAAAACGCAATTCGTAACTACGGAAGATTCAAACCTGCTATCCAAAACCAAGAACCAATTATGTGTTGGATTTCTATTCCAATTCAATTTAAATTGCGTTAGTTCTTTGAAATAATCTTATTCAAGATTAACTTAAAAAGGTAGATTTGCCCACTTGACCAATCTACCTTTTTTTTATTAATTTATCTCTTATTCTACATAAAAAAAACCGCATCAAGTCCTATGATGCGGTTATTTATTAATATTTAGTTACAATTATTCTATTCGACTATTAACGGAATAATTGTAGAAAAGCTTGAGGGTTTTGATTTGCTTGGGCTAATGAAATTAATGAAGCTTGTTGCAAGAATTGACTCTTAACCAATTCTAATTGTTCGGTTGCAACATCTGTATCTTCGATACGAGAAATTGCCGCTTTGTAATTAGTGATTTGGGAACGGAGTAATTCGTCTTGGGATTGCAAACGATTTTCGACACCGCCAAGATAGGATGCTACTTTGTTAACATTGTTCAATGCTTCAGCCAAACTGGTTAAAGTAGTAGCAATCGAATCGTAGCCAAAAATACCCAAGTTGTCGCTCGAAACTTCGTTTAAAGAAGCAAGACTTAAACCAGTAACACCAGCGAAGTTTGTTTGAGTTAAAGCATTTAAATCGAAAGGAGCAGCGACGTTGAATTTTGTAGCTGCTGTTGCATTGTTCTTTAAGTCAACTTCAATTGTCAAAAGAGCATTAGAAGCATTATAACCGATTGTCCATTCGCCAGAGAAGTTACCATCGATTAATTGGCGACCACCAAATACAGTAGAATTGACAATAAACTGAATTTGTTCGGTCAATCTGTAAGCGGATTTTGCTAATGCAACTTTTTCGTCTGTACCCAATGCACCACTCGAAGCCGTTGAGGCTGCTTCTTTAATTTTTGTCAATAATCCGTTGATATTGTCCAACGAATCTTGAGTGATAGCGGTTACGTTTTTTGCTTCACCAACTGCTTGCAATGCTGATTTTAACGATTCGTTGCGAGCATTTAATGCACGAGATGTGATATAACCGGCAACGTCGTCTGCAGCAGAGTTGATTCTTTTACCAGTAGATAAACGCAACTGACGCAATGCGATGTTGTTGTTCGTTCCTATCAATGCGTTGTATGCATTGAGTGAAGGAATATTTGTTCTTATACGGGATTCTCCCGAGAATACGGTTGGCATAAAACCTCCTTGTTTTTATAAATCCATATTAGTTAATTTTCAAAAATATGGCATCCTGCCTTTTAGATCCTCGCTCTATTCCCTATTAACGACACTGACGCTATTTTTTTTAGTTTTTTTAGTAATTTTTGGAATAATCTATTCCTTGGATTACGGCACGGAACTTATCGTCGGTTCGAATTATCATATATTCAGTGGCATTTAGAGTAATATAACTAAATGTAATAACGGCACAATCTATAGTTATTTTTAGGAGGTTTGCATCTTTTTGCAATTTTATAAGGTGTTTTTTATTTTGCGAAAGCTTTACTGTATCGCTTTCTGCAAGGGTTTTGTTTTCTTTGTCGATTTTATAGCCCTTATCGGACAAAACCAATTTTATTGGTGCTATTTGGGGAAAGGCGTGTTGGCTTGTGTACAAAGATAGTTCTATATTACCTTCAGTTTCGGGAATTAGTTCAAATTGAATTGAATTTTGTGTGGTTTCTATAAATTTTAGTGATAAAATAGCATTCGGAAAGACCCTGAAACTATTTTGGTTTATTTCTGAAGCTTTGTCGATGCCATTAAGCATCTTCAGGATGATGGTTTTGCCTTCGGGAAACCTATTCAAAACAATTGTGTCGGGAGCGGCACAACCTACAATCAAGATTAGAAATAGGATTAAATACTTTTTTTTCATTGCACTACTTAAACTCTTTGGGTTGTTTTGGTAAATCTTTGCGGTTGTATCGCAAATCTGGTTCGAAAAAGATTTTATTTACAAAACGGAAATTAAAACCAAAGTAAAAATTAGAAAAAGTAGAAGAAATGCCAAAACGATTAACTAATTCGCCACCCAGAAATTCGTCGGAGCTGCCCGATATATATCCACCCTTTAGTCCAAAATTGAGATGCTCGGATATTCTTAAATTCAATTCAGCGGCAAAGTTTAAGTAATTCGATGGATATGATCCTAATTCTAAATAAGGTGTTATGGTTAATTCATCATCGGCAAGGGTATGCCAATAACCTAATCGGATTGGCAACATCGATAACGCCCAACTATTCATTCCTAAGCCCATAAAATGTAGCAATGAAGTGCCAACATAAAATCGGTTGTTCCAAAAAGGTAGTGCTAAATTAGTTTTGGCAACTTCGAAATCTATGCCTTTCAATGCTTTGCCAGCAACTGTATCTTTGAATAAAGAATTGTCCGCATTGGAATAATACAATCCTAATTCGAACAAGCCCAATTGCCACGATGAATGCTGATAATCCTTCCATTCAACCAAGGTTTCGGGAACTAAATTTAAAAAATCGAGAAAAGAAATTCCTAAGCCCGCATATGGAAAGATGACAGAAGTTGCCGCATTGGTGTAATCGTTGCCTTTGATTTGTGGAGTTTCTTCGGAATTGAAACCAGCAGCCATCCCTATATAAGCTCGAAAATTTAAACCACCAACCGAGCCAATATCGGCGGATACTGACATATTGATATATTGCGAAGGAGCAATTGAAAACCCAAATGCAGGTGTAATTGCGATGTAAGGGATTTCTTCGCGAAGATAGAAGCGTTTTCGGACATACACGGGAAGAAGCCCAATCAACATATTTTCACCGCGCGAATCTGGCAAAATAAACTCAACTGCATTGGTCCCAATCGTCCAATTTGGGGCATCACGGAACCATCTTAACCGAGTTTCGCTAATTCCAATACGATAAATCCCGCCCGTAAAAATCTTATCTTTTTCGCCTCGATAGCTACTCGATAAATTGCTCATAGGAAAAATGCCGAATAATCCCGTTCCAATACCATAATCGGAATTCCCACCTATCGTCCCTATAGCCTCGAAAAAACCTAATCGGATAAAATCGGGATAATAACGCGTTATAGTGCTATCTCTTTGAGTTAAGTTTCGCTCGACCAATACTTCTCTTGATGATGGAAAAACAACTCCGTTATCTCTGTTCGAGGGTGAATTCTTTACATAACTTGTAAACGTTGTATCGATTTCGGTGATAGTAAACAAATCAGTTTCTTCGCGTGTTATCGAAGCACAGCCCGATAGGAGCCATATTCCAAAAACTATGATTAATAAATTGATTGCAAATTTGTATGTTTTCATAGTTTTTCTTATTTATTCCAATTAAAATATTCAAAGTTAGTAATTTTGAAGTTTTAAAATATGAAAAATTTACAAAATGGCAAGTTATCCTTTCAAAGAAATTGAAAAAAAATGGCAAAAATTTTGGGATGACCAAAATATCTATAAAGTTGAAGATGATTTTACAAAACCAAAATATTATATTTTGGATATGTTTCCTTATCCAAGTGGTGCGGGATTACATATCGGGCATCCCGAAGGCTACACTGCAAGCGACATAATCGCCCGTTTTAAGAAAATGAAAGGATATAACGTGCTCCATCCAATTGGTTTTGACGCTTTTGGTTTGCCAACCGAGCGTTATAGTATGGTGAACAACATACATCCCGAAATTGCAACCGAACGCAATATCCAAAATTTCCGAAGACAATTAAAAATGATTGGCTTCAATTATGATTGGTCGCGTGAGCTGAACACTACTAATCCAAATTATTACAAATGGACACAATGGATGTTTTTGTTGATTTACAATTCCTACTTCGACGCAAACGAACAAAAAGCCAAACCTATCGATTTATTGCCAATACCCGAGCATATTACTGACCCATTAGAAATTGAACATTACAAGGACCAACACCGTTTAGCCTATATATCCGAAATTCCCGTTAATTGGTGCGAAGCATTAGGAACTGTTTTAGCAAACGAAGAAGTGGACGAGTGGCGAGAAAAAGGTTACACAGTAGAGCGAAAACCAATGAAGCAATGGATGATTAAAATTACCAAGTATGCCCAACGATTACTCGACGATTTGGATTTGGTTGATTGGCCCAATTCCACAATGGAAATGCAAAAGAATTGGATAGGTAAAAGCGAAGGAGCCGATGTTGATTTTCCTTTACCCGATGGAACAAATTCTATTACTGTGTTCACTACTCGTCCCGATACAATTTTTGGTGCTACTTATATGGTGCTGGCACCCGAACATCCATTAGTTACGACCATAACCACAAATGATAAACTTGCAGAAGTGAGGCAATACATCGAGCAATCATCAATGAAAACCGATATGGAACGAACCGAATTGAGCAAGGACAAAACCGGAGTTTTCACCGGCGGCTATGCAATAAATCCCGCAACGGGTCGTGAAATTCCAATTTGGATTGCCGATTATGTGCTTGGTCATTATGGAACGGGCGCTATAATGGCAGTTCCCGCCCACGACGAACGAGATTTCGAGTTTGCCAAAAAGTTTAATTTGCCAATCGTCCCCGTTGTTACTCCCACTGATGGTAGTGATTGGGACTTTGAGAAAGAAGCATTCACTTCGTACGAGGGAATTAGTATAAATTCCACCAACGAAAAATTTAGTATAACTGGATTGCCAACCCCCGAAGCTAAAAAGAAAATTATCCAAGAATTCGAGAAATTGGGAATAGGAAAAGGCAAAATTCAGTTTAAACTGCGAGACTGGTTGTTCTCTCGTCAACGATATTGGGGCGAACCAATTCCGATTATGTTTTTCGAAGATGGTACCAAAAGGTCTTTGGATTTGGACGAACTTCCACTTAAATTGCCATATATCAACGACTTTAAACCAGCTGGTACTGGCGAATCGCCATTGGCTAAAGTGCCCGAATGGATAGACTTTGTAGATAAAAAAACGGGAAAGAGAGCACGCTTCGAAACCAATACAATGCCTCAATGGGCGGGGTCGTGTTGGTACTATCTTCGATATATCGACCCCCATAACGACAATGCAATTGTCGATAAAGAAAAAGAAAGATATTGGATGGGCGATAGCGGAGTAGACCTATACATAGGAGGCGCCGAACACGCCGTACTGCATTTACTTTATGCTCGCTTTTGGCACAAATTACTTTTCGATTATGGCTATGTTTCCACCCCCGAACCATTTATGAAATTATTCCATCAAGGACTAATTTTGGGTGCCGATGGCAACAAAATGTCCAAATCATTAGGTAATGTGGTGAACCCCGATGCAATTATCGAAAATTACGGAGCAGATTCGTTAAGATTGTTCGAGATGTTCCTCGGACCATTAGAACAAGCAAAACCTTGGAGCGAAACCGGCATCGAAGGTGTTTTTCGATTTTTGAACAAAGTTTGGAGAATGTATGTAACCGATAATGGCACTCTGTCGTCCAAAATCCAAGATGTAGAAATGAATGGCGATCAAGAATTTGTTCTACATTCAACAATCAAAAAGGTAGGCGAGGATATCGAAAGGTTAAGGTTCAACACTGCAATATCGCAGATGATGATTTTTGTCAATGAATTTTCCAAATACGATATTTTTCCTAAACAAGCAGCAGAAGCCTTTATAAAGTGCCTTGCACCTTTTGCACCACACATAACCGACGAAATCTGGCAAGTAATGGGGAACCAGAATTCTATTTACTTTGAATCGTTTCCCGAATACGACGAAGGCAAAACAATTCAGAACACAATTGAATTTGTTGTGCAAGTTGCATCCAAAATTCGCAGTAAATTGAGCGTCAAATTCG
>CALKJQ010000147.1 GCA_937995785.1 Candidatus Kapaibacterium sp. | reverse complement strand
TAATCGAAAGCAAAACTAATAAAGTTACTAAGAGAAAAATCTTGATGGTTTTGTTGATATTCATTACTTATTTTACTTTATTTAATTAGTATAAATATTGTCTCATAATGTATTAACTATTATGAAATGAATTTATTTGATAAAATCATACAAAATTAGACATATTCTTATTAGACATATTCTTGATAATTAGAATTTTTTTGCCTTTCTTTTTCTTTCTGCAAAATAATTCCCCGTCCAAATTGAAACCTTAATACCAATATAACCGAAGCCTAAACCAAGTATTGCACCAAAAAAAACGTCCAACGGATAATGCACTCCTACTGCAATCCTCGAATAAGCCACCAATGACGCTAATGTGTAGAATATCCATTTATTTTCTTTAAAATAAAAGCTTAAAATATAAGCCAATGCAAAGTTGTTAACTGCATGGGACGACATAAAAGACTTGCCCGGACCGCAGGATACAAGCAGATGAATATCCGATAGGGTTGCACAAGGACGCAAGCGTCCCACAACCTCTTTAATAATACTACTGTTTATATAATCACCTAAACTATTTGCCACAAAAATTGCAAGCAAAAAGTATATGCTATTTTTTTTATATTTGATAATAATAAAAATAATTAATGCTAAATAAATGGGCATCCAATTATATTGATTTGTTATTATTGGCATCAAATAGTCTGTAACGGGGTTTGCAAGTGCAACATTAAAAAAATAGAACAATTGCTTGTCGATATTGATAATGAAATCCATAATTTTGTCTTTATAAAAAAATACAAAATAATAAAAATTACAAGATTGAGGTTGTTATGAACAGTACTGAAATCCAAAATTTTCTGAAAGAAGTTGAACTTTTTAAGGATTTAACAGCAAAAGAAATTGATTTACTCCACGATGCTTACGAAATTGTTAATTATTCTCCAACCGAAATAGTGTTTGAAGAAAATCAGCAAAGAACAAGTTTTTATGTAATTAAAGAAGGAAATATACAATTATTCAAACTTAATCCCTATGGCGAAGAAAGGCAATTAGCAGTTTTTGGCAAGAACGACTTCCTTGCCGAAGGAGCTCTGCTCGACGATTATCCTCATTCCACCTCGGCTAAATCGCTTACTAATTCGGTTGTTTTTAGGTTTGATGCTAAAACATTCCAAAAAGTGTTAGAGGAAAAACCTAGTATTTATGTTAAAATTATATCCACAACTGCCCGTATAATTTCACGCCGAATGAGGCAAACAACTAATCAAGTAGTGGACATTGCAACTCAATACATTTCGGGAAAAACCCGAACCGAACACGATTTACTTGGCGATAAAGAAGTGCCACAAGAAGTACTTTATGGAATTCAAACTTTAAGAGGTTTAGAAAACTTCGAAATCTCCCGAGTGGCTATCAATCACTTTCCAAATTTAGTAATTGCATTGGCACAAATCAAATTAGCATCGGCAAAGGCAAACTATGATTTGGGATTATTGCCTCCCAAAGTATTTGGTGCAATTTCGCAAGCTTGCCAAGAAATTATCAACGGCAAATGGCACACTCACTTTGTAGTTGATATGATTCAGGGCGGTGCAGGCACATCTACCAATATGAATGCCAACGAAGTAATTGCCAATCGAGCTTTGGAAATTATGGGCTATGAAAGAGGTCAATACGAATATTGCCACCCAAATAATCACGTTAATTTATCTCAATCCACAAATGATGCATATCCATCTGCACTAAATATTGCTTTGATTTATAAAAGCAAAAAATTAAATGAAATTCTCAAAGATTTGGTGCAATCGTTTAGGAATAAAGCTAAAGAATTTACTAACGTTATCAAAATGGGTAGAACCCAACTTCAGGATGCTGTGCCAATGACATTAGGTCAAGAATTCGAGGCATTCGCTACGACTTTGGAAGAAGAAATTAGCAGAATTGAAGAAAACGCAAGGTTGTTTTTGGAACTTAATATGGGCGGAACTGCTATTGGAACTGGGATTAACGCCGACCCTAAGTTTGGGGAGCTTGTTATGCACTACTTATGGGAAATCACTGGCTTGCCCGTACGATTGGCAACAAATTTGGTGGAAGCAACCCAAGATACGGGTGCTTTCGTAATGTTTATGTCGGCAATAAAAAGGTTAGCCGTCAAACTTTCCAAAATTTCGAATGATTTAAGGTTACTTAGTTCAGGTCCGCGTGCTGGTATTGGCGAGATTAACCTTCCTCCAATGCAACCGGGTTCATCCATTATGCCAGGAAAGGTAAATCCCGTTATCCCCGAAGTAGTAAATCAAATTGCTTTTAAAGTTATAGGCAACGATTTAACCGTTACTATGGCTGCCGAAGCTGGTCAATTGCAATTAAATGTTATGGAGCCTGTTATTGCTCAGTCAATTTTCGAATCGATGATGATGCTCGAAAATGGTATGAAAACCTTGAAATATCGTTGTATAGATGGAATCACTGCAAACGAGAAAAAGTGCCGTGAATATGTAGAAAATTCTATCGGTTTGGTTACTGCATTAAATCCATATTTAGGTTACGAACGTTCCACCGAAATTGCAAAAGATGCATTGGAACAAAATCGCTCTGTTTACGATTTAGTTCTCGAACGCGGCTATATGACCAAAGTTGAGCTGGATGAGGTTTTGAATCCCGTAAATATGATTCACCATACCAAAATGAAAAGATAAATTTTTTTATCAATAAGAATTGCTTAAATTTTGTGTTTTATTTCTGGCATTTCAGCCTATCCATAATAAAAAGTTAGTTGCGACAAAATAAATGTAACTTATCAAAGTCTCTTTTGTCTTAATCACAAAAGAGGAAAAGAATGGATAGAAAACAATTCTTAAAACTCACAGGATTATCAGCCAGTGCGTTATTGTTTGCAAATTGCTTTATCGGGTGCGACGACTCCGGCATAAACGCCCCATCAAAGGTCGACTTCACGGTAGATTTGAATGATGCCAATTATTCTTCACTCAAAGACAATGGCTCTTTTGTTGTTGTTAATGGAATTCTTATTGCTAAGACCGTATCGGGTTCGTATATTGCGGTAAGTGCTAAATGCACACACGACGGCGTTACTGTTCAATATCAATCCAACCAAGATAGGATTGAATGTCCCGCCCACGGTTCAATTTTTTTGAATTCTGGCAAAAGACAATCAGGTCCGGCACAAAAGGATTTAGTTCAATATAAAATTGAGATGAACGGAAATGTCCTTCGCATCTATTCATAGAAAGTATTTTGTCATTTTTTTTACGTTAATTATTGGTATCGAAGCAGTGTTGAGTGCTACTTCGACTATAAATGGCAATTATTCAATAATTGTCAATAATTTATCTAAACTGCAAACAATCGATTTTTCAAATGTTAGTTTTGTGGGTCGCGAGGCTTTTATGGGGGAGAACATCCAAACCATAAGACCAATTCAAGAACAAAATCTCATTAGTAATAGTGATTTCGTATTTGTTCAACAAGAAAACAAATTGGAATTCGACGATGATTCCAATGAAGAAATACCTCTACTACCCCAAAACATAAGTTTCACAGAAAATTTATTATGGGGCGAAAAAGGTTTGTTTCGTAGAATAGGAATAACCTCCGATTTATCACCCGACCAAAGGCAAAAAGAATTGGGCTGGAGACGAACATTTCTCACAATTCACCAAACAACTGGATTAGTATCTTGGGGATTGATGGCGAGTACGGTAATCACGGGTCAAATGTGGTTAGATGGCAAAATGGATTCGCCAATTTGGCACAAACGATTGCTCTACTCCACTATTGCCACTTATTCGCTTACGGGATTATTAGCAATAATCACTCCACCACCATTCGAACGCAGAAATGAATTTTCTTCAATATCATTCCACAAACTTGCCGCTTGGATTCATTTTGCTGGAATGATTGCAACTCCAATACTTGGAAAAATGATAAATACAAGTAATGATTATTATCAATCAGCAAGGTTGCATCAAACTATGGGATACATCACTTTTTCGGTTTATTCCGCTGCTATGCTTGGAATAATTCTATTTGAATAAGGAAATAATAAATGAAAAACTCATTAATATTATTGATTATTTTAATAAACACATTGTCGGTGCAATCACAAAATGTATTACTAAATAACGAAAAGAAAAAATCAAATATAAGTTACGAGCTGCGTCATCCCGCACATACGGTTAAAGCAAATAGCGACGATTTACAAGTGAAAATCGAATATGATAAAACAAACAATTCCATATTAAATGCAATTGCCCAAGTTCGTGTTTCCACCTTTAACAGTGGCAACTCAAATCGTGATTCCCACGCAATGGAGTTAATAGAAGCAACCAAATATCCCAAATCACACTTTAAAACCACAAAAATCGTTGAGCAAGATGATTCTTTAACAATTTATGGAGATTTGACATTCCATAATGTTACCCAAAACATAACGATTAAAGGAACCAAAAAATTAATCAACAACAGATTATTTGTTACTGGTAAATTTGCTATCAGTCTCGATGATTTCAAAATAGAACGACCAACACTTTTGTTTGTTCCTTCCGAAGAATATTTAAGATTTGAAATTAATGTAGAATTCTCACTAAATTAAGAGGTGTATTATGAAAAAAACTTTACTTTACATCACTTGTTTCGTATTTATTATAATTGTAATACTAAACGGAACAACACAATTGGAAGCTAAAAGAAATGGCAAAACTGGTGCAACCAACAACAATTCCAAAAGTTGCGGAGATTGCCACTCCGCCAATCCAAACTCCAATGTTCTTGTAACGCTTACCTCCGAAACGGGTTCATTGGAAGTAGAACCCGAATCGAAAACAAAGTTCACTTTGACAATCACTACCCCGAGCGGTAATTCAGCAGGTTGTAACATTGCAGTGAAAACTCAATTAAATGGAAGCACATTAGCAGGTACATTAGAATCTATAAATGGCAGTGGGCTTGCTGTTTCACAAAAAGAATTGACGCACACCCAACCTAAATCATTAACTGGTGGCAAAACCTCGTTCGATTTTTATTGGATTGCTCCAAAAGAGCCAGGCAACTATTACCTTCAAGCCGTGGCACTTGCTGCCAATGGCAACAATAGTCCCGATGCTGGTGATATTTGGAATTTTGCGCCTACTCAAACAATTAAAGTAAAATCACCAAATTCTATCCAAAGTGAGTTTATCTCCAAACCTTTTGAATTTTATCCTAACCCTATCAATTCCAACACGAAACTGATTATAAATAATTTGGAAAATTTCTCTAAAATAGATAAAATTGCAATTATTAATAATAGGGGACAAGCAGTATCTATAACTGATGTTAATAATTTAATGATTTCACTTAACAACCTATCGAGTGGTTATTATCTACTGCATTTCCAAATAAATGGTGCAGCATATACCGAAAAAATTGTCAAAATGGATTAATTAAACTCTACTTTAAAAATTAATGAATTAAAAATCATAAGTTTTTCGGCTGCTTATTTCAGCAATATACCATTGGTCATTTATTTTGCTGGTAAGGAACCTAATGTTCCTAATGTAGTCGAATTCCACATCAATAATAATTGAATTTTTGGATATTGTATCGTATTTCAACTTTGTAATAGGCATTCCACCAATTTGCCGACCAGTACGGAAAGAAGAATATAAGAGTTCATATTGTTGGGCTGGATAAAGAAATTCTCCTAAACTATCGGACTTAAGGAAAGTTGCCGAATATGCATCGTTGCTATCCAATTGTAATAAGAATAAATTGAGAATGCCAACCGGACTATTCCTATTGGCAATAAACGAATTTTTTGTAGTGGTTTTTGTTTCCATTACAATTAATTGGCACGACTGAAGAGCCACTAAAAGCACCAACAACATTCTCAATTTATTCATAGATTACGAAATCCTTAATATTTTTAATAACTTCATCCAAATAAAGATTTGACTTATCAAAAGGATGATGGCTATTAAATAAATGATTTGCTTTTTTGATAATTACAAAATTACAAGGATTGCGTTTATTTTCTATATTTTTTTTATAATTTTCACACAATTCTTCACCCTCTTTTAATGGGGTTGATAAGTCGTTGTCTCCTTGGATTATCAAAATTGGTAAATCCAATATTTGCACAATCCGTTTTAAATTGTATTTATTAGAATTGTTCAAAATATCCTCGATATAAGTCGCATTGAGCTTTAGTTTCTGACCGCTCGAAGGGTCATTGAATTCCAAGAAGCCTTGCTCAATCCATTTTTTGGTCATTCGGTTTGTATATCTGTTGAAATTAGCAATTGGTGAAAGCAAAACTAATCTTTCAATTTCGATATGTTTGGTTGCCTCTACGATTGAGATGCCCGCACCACGGGAATGACCGCATAGAATTATCTTCCCATTCCAGTTATTAAGGATTTCAGTTAATTCATCATTCCATAGTGTGGGGTTACGAAATATAGAAATTAATAAATCTACATCACTAATTTCTTGAGAAACCGTGTTATTGGCAAATATTTCGATATCGAATTGCATTGGATTTTCGGATATCACTCCATTAAGCGAGAAATCGAGATTAATAGTTATCAGTCCTTCTTCGGCAATTTTTTCGCAGATGTAGGGAATAAAACCCCAATTTCGGAAAGACTTAAATCCGTGAAGAAATAAGAAAATTGCCGTAGAATTGTTGTTATCTATTTTTCTTACATCAAATTTTAATTTATTTATTACTATGGATATTTTGTTCATTTTTGTTAATTTGTTCTTTTTAAATTATTTGTGATATGAAAAAATATTTGTTATTACTTCTCGCACTTGTGTTATCTTTTTCGCCTATGCTTTCGCAACAAGACGAATATGAAGAAGAACAAATTGAAACAACCGAAGAACATCATCCATCCAACGAAATTGGTGTTTTTATGGGAGCAACAAGCTACACCGGGACGGGCAGCTGGACTGCATTCACGATTGGATTGGAATACGAACATATTTTCCACTTTACTCCGGCAGTTTTTTTGAGCGGTTTTGCCGAGATGATTACGGGCGACCATAGCGAATACTTATTTGGATTGCCCATAGGCATTGAATACTCGGGATTTAAGCTCTATATGGCTCCTTCGATTGTTATCGAAAAAGAGCATTCCGAAGCAACTCCCACCGAGCACAAGGTGCAATTACCCAAAATCCAATCAGGCGAAGAAAACCTAAAGGAATCCACCTTGAAATTCTTCTTACGATTAGGAACAGGTTACAAATTCCATTTTGGACATTTTTCGCTTACTCCAAACATTGCAGTCGATATTATTTCGTCCAAAACTTATGCTGTTTACGGAATAACCTTTGGATATGGTTTTTAGAAATGAATTAAGATATAAATCAATAAGAACAATTATCGTTTTAATTTTCTTTTCTTTTGAGTTATTTGCTCAACCAAATCCAATTGAAATCCGCTTAGTCCGCATTTATGGAATGGAAAACGAAAAACTTCCACCGGTACTGATTATGCAAAATGTGCAGGGTGAAGTCCCCGTCAATGTAGGCTCGAACTTTTTAACCTTCGAAATGGATATATATGCCGATGTTCCTCCCAATTTATATGCCGTATTTGTTCATTGCGATGTGGATTGGAACGAAGACCAAAATTCGTTTTTGAATAATCCTGGATTTATGCGAACGAGTGATTTTTTTTGGGAAAGTTCCTATTATAGCGATTCGTACTATTCTCATCGAGGAAAGCTAAAGTTCCCGAATGCACAAGTGAGATTTAAATACTCGGGTAACTATAAGTTAAAGGTTTATCAATACTACAATAGCAACGAACCAATTGCCGAAGCTCGTTTTTTTGTCGTTGAACCAATTGCAAAAACAGATTTATATTTTGGTTCCACTTTCTATCGCCCAAAATACCAAATAACCAACTCGGGTTACAATTTGGAGATTAGGTTGACAGCACCGCAACGGTTGTTCAATTCGCAACTACGCAATGTGGTGATTTATCGAAATCATCGCTGGTTCGAACCCTATAAAATTAGCGAGGATAATTACCGAAACTATTCCAACCCACTTTATAAATACATTTATCCAACAATGGTTTCGGGGTTTTCCTCGACCGAAAAGAGGTTTTATTTAATGGAATTACCCGCCGAAAATGTTTATAGAGTGTTGGATATGACCAATACCGCACAATTTCCTGCAACAAAACAGCCCCTGCAAATGCCTTTTTCGGATTATATACGCAATGGCAACTATTGGGATTCGGACGACGATGGAGCAATGATTTCCCGATGGATTACGCCAAGCGATGATAACTATGTTTTTTTGGAATTTGTGCTCGATCCAGGCGGACAAAAATCTAAAGAGGATGTGTTTATAGCAGGTTCTTTCAACAATTGGAATCCCGATATCAAATGGATGATGAATTGGGACCCATACGATAGAGTTTACAGATTAAATCAATGGGTGAGAAGAGGGCGACACAATTACCTTTATGGAACCGGTAAAATTAATATCGATACTCGAAAATTTGAACAAATTTCCTTCGACGAAATGGAGGGGAACACTGTTTATGCAAACCACTTAGCCATTGCATTTGTCTATTATCGAAATATGGATTTCGGTGGCTACGATGCAATAATTGGAGTGGTTGCAGGCACACCATTGGGTGCGAATTGGAACAGATAAAATAGAGGTTTAATTAAAAAAAATGATTCAAACACCCATCAACCTATCCTTTTCTCCGTAGGGGCACATTGCAATGTGCTTTTATGAACTCAGGCACGATTGCCTGAGCTACTAAATTGTAAAATATACAAACTATTTTCACTTTTTTTAATACATTGATAAAAATATATACTTAGAAATGACGAAGTATTTATTTTTCATCAAAATAATTGGTATCACATATTATTTTTTTTTGTAATTTAAAAATGTAATTATCAACAATTAAAATAATTGCTTACTGAAAAGAAGAAAAAATATGGAGACTCCTCAAACAAACAACGCAGAACGAAGTAGAGACAAAAAGGGCTACACAACTACATAATTTTTGACACACGAATCAATCGATTTTTTATTGTGGTGTGTTCGAATCTCAAATAATTAAAATTTTAAATTAAGTAGGAACAACTATGAAAACTATGCATAAGATAATTTTATCATCTATGATTTTTTTGTTATCTACATTTTACACTTTTTTCAGATTGGGAGCCATTTCTTTCGAATTTTACATATCAATATGCAATAAATGAAGACGAAATTATTACTTTTACTTACTCAAATCCAGAAACCCTAAATGAAAACAAAATAATTTACTCTAAAAAATATCTATTAACAACAAAAAATCATTGTTACGATACTTTGCTTATGCTTAATAATTCTCTTCTATACTCTTATGACCTAAACTCTTTTTCATCTATCGATTACATCATTTATAATGATAAATATATTTATTTACCTCCAAATTATAAGATATTTTTGTTAGATTTGATAAATACTACAATAATCATCTCAGATACTAATAAAACTGGTGCGATATCTCTAAGTAAATATGTTATAAGTCAGAGATTGTCTACTAAAACATTCAACATAGAAGATTCTCTGATTGTGATTGATAGATACGATTCTAACTATTAGAGTAAATTCAAATTGCAATATATAGTTTCCATAAAACTAAGCAAAAAATTTGGTTTCATCGAACTATTATTACCATATGTTACGGGTGTATTGAAATTGAGAGGACTTAGTAATGGGATTGAGACTTTTGGAAATTATGCAGATACAAAATCTGAAATTCAGAAGATTATTGCCCAAATAAGTTCCAGAAAAATAGGCGATGTGATTGCATGGTCTATATATAGTCATCCAAATTTTCTAAATAGTGTTTACAGAGCTGATTCTATTGTAAGCGTAGATTTTATTGATAGAGTATTTATTATTAATACTTTTACTGAAGAGTTTCTTACTAATAATGGAAAAGATTATAATTTAATTAGGAATTATTTTGATAGGATAATTTATGACTTAAAGTATCTTAAATCAATTTTGGAAAGTTATACATATATATGGATTTTACCCCCAAAAGATGGATTGCCATACTTTGAACCTCTTAACTTTGAGGATTATTATATGGGTATGTCAGTAATTCATTGCAAAGCAGAGGATATGCTTTTAGACAGGAGCAAAATAATGATTAGTACGAGAGGTTTTGGATTATATGTTAATCCTGTTAATTGTATCTTTATTTCTTTGATTGATGAAGGTAACTCAATAACTTACAATTCAGAGGTTGGAATTTCAGAAATGGATTTAGGTTGGGATACTATGTATTTGTTGGGTATTAAAAAATCTGATGGAAACATAATTGGTAACTTTTTCAAGCCAAATAGTGTTTATGCGTATTCTGATTTCTCCCTTTTCCTCTCTCCCAATCCCGTTACAGAAAAATTGTCCTTGATAAATATCCCCGATAATGCAACCGAATTTGAGATTTATGACCAATTTGGCAACCGCCAAATATCGGGATTAATTTCAGGGCAAATAGATGTTTCTCTTCTACCAGCAGGTGTCTATTTTCTAAAATTAAACAATAGCCTGCGTCCTTTCAAGTTTTTGAAGATATAAAATAAATTAAAACATCCGATGTCTTGAAGACATCGGATGTGTAAGGGAATAATGTTATTGTAATTCAGTGTTTACTTAATTACTTCCAGTCGACTAACATAGAGAATCTCATAGTATTTGCTAATGGGTGGTTGGCTTCGATAGTATTAATAAAGCTGAAATCCAACTTAAAAATACTCCACTTTAAGCCCGCACCAAAATTCCAATATTGACGGTCACCTAATGCAGAGGGTTCGGTAAAGTAACCAGCTCGCAATGCGATTAGGTTTTCGTACCAATACTCAGCACCAACCGAAAATTCTACTCCGGGGTTCTCCCATCCCGTTATTAATGATTTGGGTAGTGGGTCGCTATCTATGCTATCGCGTTTTACTAATAATTTTGTTATATCCGTTGCTATTTTTAGATTATGGAATTCATCATCCAAAACTTTGACAGCAGCCCCAACATTCAACGTCGTAGGCAATGGGTCGGAATCGCGTTTGTAGGTCAATTTAGGTCCAATGTTCTTTAAATTAATACCCAAAGAAAGCATATCCTGAATATATGGCAAATCTTGCGGCTTCCATAAAGCTCCAAAATCGAAACCTCCACTAAAACCAACTCCGCTTTCGCCACTTTGGTCTACTTTAGGATCCAAGGCAGAGCGAATGTATTTTAATTGGAAACCAACTCCAAGGTCGGGGGCGACGATAGTTCCATACGAAATTCCAACAGCAAATTCATTGGAAATAAATTTACCTTCGATATCGCCTTTTATATTAGTTCTTGTAAATTCACCTAAATTCATAAAAGTGAAATTGAATGCAACAGTTCCTTGCAAATCGTCAAAATACTGCCCGATGGTTCCATAGCTATAAAACAAATCAGCATTAAATTGAGGTAACCAGGGCGAGAAAGATAAGGCTACTTGACGGTAGGGAACTAAGTTCTCGTATTCATCGAATTGATTTACCTTTGGGAAATAGTCCAAAAATGCCAATCCTCCTGGGTTCCAAAACACAGCGTTTATATCGTCGGCTATTGCAGTTCCAACTTCACCCATTCCACTCATTCTTGCGTCGGGAGAAATCAAAAGAAAAGGCACGGAAGAGCCACCTGCTTGGGCTTTACTAATTTGGGTTGAGTATAAGAAAGTAACAACAAGAATCGTTGTTATAGCAAACCATTTAAGGTTTTTCATCATTTTCCTCCATATCGGGTTATCTAATTTGTATAAATCTGCAATAAATATACCAATTTGATGAAACTTATAATTATATAATCGATTAAAATAGATTTTATTTTAAAAAAACACAAAATTAATCAAATTCTACTCCACAAATATTCCAATTACTGCGTTCGAAATTGCACTTCCACCTTGGCTATTGCTCAATTGAATCTGAAAATAGTATGTTCCAATGGGAATTCTTTTCCCCAAATGGTCAACACAATTCCATTCGATTTCTGAATTGCTATATTGCGAAAATGTTCTTTCGATTGTTTGCACTTCTTGTCCAAATGAATTATATATTACCAATCTGGCTTGAACTGGCGGCACTAAATTGTGATTAAATCTAATTGTTACGCCATTAGAATTGAATGGATTTGGCTTGGCAATAGCGTTGCGAATGATACCGCTTTGGTTTTCGTCGGGTATGATAAATTCAATTTCTTTGATTGTAAAATTATTAAAAACGTCCCAAGTCCTAAATTTTAATGTATGTTTACCAGGGCTTATATTGGTTAATACTTTTTCTATAATAGAATAATTTGGTTTGTCGAATGAGTTACGAATTTCCTTAGTTAAATCGATAGAGTTGGGGTTGTTGTCTATCCAAGCTTCGGTTAGGTGACCAATACCTAATCCTGTTGAATTAATTCCGCTTTCATCATACAAATCGACTATCAAAAGTGGATTAGGCGAAACTATATCGCCCGATTTGAATTCGCGACTATCCAAAAAGAGATTAACTTCGGGGGGAGTATTGTCTTTCACATCAGTTGTTTCAATTCCATCAATCTTGAACTTTCGGGTTGCACCTTTGGCATATTGATTGTCGCTCGAGATAGCAAATGCATAAAGCCGTCCCAAACTATCCGAAAAACTTATATCCTGGGGTATTACGAAACTTGCTTCGAATTTGCCATCGATAACTTTTGTTGATGTGCGATTGAGCGCTGGTCCCATTTTTTGGAATCTGTATGTAGCAGAATATGGTGTATTATCGTAAGTTTGGATAAATTGCTCGCCATCGAACATTGTTAACCATATATTACCATTAAATTGATTATCATCGTTGTTAGTTATCGCATCGGTAATTTTTCCTGTAATATTAACAGTGGTCAATCCCTTTAGGTTAGTATGATTTGTATTTGTATCGATTAAATCAATACCGTTAATTTTTTCAATTTTCACGACTTTTTCGGGAATTATAAGCTGCATAGTTGGGTCGCCAAATAGTACATATTTCTGGTCGTTCACTCGATTATAAATAATTTTTACCATCAAACTTGCTTCGCCCAACGAGCAGTATCGGTTAGTTACATCATCGGGATACAGGAGCTTATCAAACAAATATTCGTTTAACTGAGCGTTGTAGGAACCAATAACAACCCGAGTTGCCGAATAAACGCCTATGGCACCTCCGCTTTTGGATAAAATTAATTCTTCGGAACCCGATTTAACTTCGGGGTCGTCGAATCTACCAAAATCGCAAGTTGCAGCAGTCATAAAAGTTAATCGGTCGATATTAGTCATTTGACCAATGTGGACGTCTCGATTGAATGTTTCTTCGTGAGAGAGAACTCTTGGATTGCCGTGCCCGATATAATTCCAAATCAATGCACCTTTGTTGTTGATAGAAGATAACATTGCTTGGGTGCACGAAGGCTTTCTTTTCCCGCCTGGTATGTTTTCAGTGGGATATTCCACCAAATAAACTCTATCGGTGATGAAACTTTCGGGGATATGATAACGGAAAAGTCTCTCGGAATGAACCACATGGTCGTCGCGGTCGTAGTATTCGCCAACACCATCGTCTGCCATTAGTAAAATTCTCGTTCGCCAATCATCATTTGCCGAACCTTCTTCGTATTTCTTGATTTTATCAACAATCCACTGGCCTTCGGCATCGGTATTGAATGGAAGCCGTCCAACTGTTAAATCGGGCAAATTATCGTCTCCATTCACCCATACGAAAAAGTCGTCGGTAGAATAGCTTCGGTCGATTTCGGAATATGAATATTCGTCCTCGTCGGGAATTTGATAGGCGGGAACGGGGTTGGGTTGTTTGAATTGTATCCCACGATAATCAAAATGACCATCTCCCCATAGGATAAGTGTTTTTAATATAGTGTGATTGTAAAGATATTGCACATAATTTCTTATTGCGGATAAATCGGGAGTGCCCGCGTTAATAGTGTTGTAAATTTGTTCGGTTGTTACTATTTTTACTTTATAATTACCTTTGCCCTCGCGGTATTGTTTGTATTTATTTGCAGAATTTAATAAATTCTTATCTGTAACTAAAAGAACATCGTAATTGATATCATTCAAAATATTTTCGGTGTT
>CALKJQ010000146.1 GCA_937995785.1 Candidatus Kapaibacterium sp. | reverse complement strand
GTCAGCGTGGCCAGGGCAATCTACGTGTGCATAGTGACGGGCTTCTGTTTCGTATTCGACGTGTGCTGTTGCAATCGTTATACCGCGTGCTTTTTCTTCGGGTGCATTATCAATTGAGTCGAATGTTCTAACTTCGCCTTTATTGAATTTTTTGTACAATCCCATTGTGATTGCAGCTGTCAATGTAGTTTTACCGTGGTCAACGTGTCCGATTGTTCCGACGTTAACGTGTGGTTTATTCCTTTGAAATACCTCTTTTGCCATAATTTACTCCTAATTTTTTTTATTTTTTAAATTTTTTTATTAATTAAATTTCTATTTTTTTTAAACTGGACTATAATGAGAAAATGTCATTGTATATCCAGCTCGGCCTTGGGATAGAGTTCGCAATGCACTCACATACCCAAATAAATTAGACAATGGCGCTTCTCCTTCGATAATTTGTATATTCCCTTTCGAATCCAATGAATTTATCCGACCTTTTCGTTGATTCAAATCTGAAATTAAATCTCCAACATATTGTTCGGGAGATGTGATTTCAACCTTGAATATAGGTTCCAATATTATCGTTCCCACCTTTCGCAAACCTTCTTTAACAGCATTCGATGCGGCAATCTTTGTTCCCAAATCTGTTGTAACATTTTCTATGTACTCTACTTCTAATAGTGTTACCTTAACATCTACCAACGGATATCCTTGCATTCCCATTTGAAGCGATTCTCGCAACCCGTTAATAGCAGACTCAATTACCAATTTATTTATTTTCTTATCAGTTACGTTATTGCAAACTTCGTTACCTTTGTTTTCTGCATTTGGCTCGATTAATATTTTAACCCAACCAGATTGAGCTTTGCCGCCATGTTGCTTGTCGTATCGATATTCTTCTGTAATTGGCATCGATACTGTTTCTCGATAGGACACTTGTGGTTTGCCAGAACGAGCTTCCACATTATGCTCTCTTCTTAATCTATCTACGGCAATTTCCAACTGCAATTCACCCACACCACTAATTATTATTTGACCACTCTCTTCATCAGTTTTGTATCGGAAAGTAGGGTCTTCATCCGTAAATTTAGCCAAAGCATTGAGCATTTTTTCCTGATCGGCTAAAGTGCGTGCTTCTATCGACATATCAATCATAGGTTCGAGAAAACGAATTTTGTCGTAAACCAACTTTCGGTTGGAACAAAGGGTATCGCCAGTAGAGGTGAACTTCATTTGCGGAATTGCGACAATTTCGCCAGAATATGCTTCGGGTATTTCTTCTCTTTTGTTGGAAAAAACTCTAAATATTTTGCTAATTTTTTCTTTTCGATCTAACGAAGTATTTTCCACGCTACTTCCTAATTTCAGAACGCCAGAATAAATTCGAATAAAATTCAAGCGTCCAACAAATGGATCGGAAATAACCTTGAAGGATAATGCAGTAAAAGGTGATTCATCATCGAGATCGATATTAATAAGTTTTTCGTGATCGCTTGCATCGAACCCAATCACAGAACCAATGTCTGCAGGTGATGGCAAATAATCAATAACACCATCCAATAATGGTTGCACGCCAACATTTTTGAGTGATGAACCACAAAATACTGGCACACATTTGCCTTGGATAGTGCCTTTGCGCAAAGCTATTTTGATATCCGATTCGCTGATTTCATCTCCATTTAGATACATTTCCAACAAAGAATCATCCATTTCGGCTATTTTTTCGAGCAGTTGAGAGCGATATGTATTTGCTATATTTTTATATTTTTCTGGTATTTGGGAAATTTGATATTCTGCGCCATATTTTTCCGGATCAAAGAAGAATGCCTTCATCTTGATTAAATCGACGATGCCTTCGAAAAATTCTTCGGCACCCATCGGGAATTGAATTGGAATGGGGTTTGCATTCAATTTCTCCACTATCATTTGGAGAACCCGGTCAAAGTTAGCCCCCATTCTATCCATCTTATTGACATACGCAATACGAGGAACTTTGAACTCGTCGGCTTGTCGCCAAACTCGTTCAGATTGGGGTTCTACACCTCCAACGGCGCAAAAAACTGCAATTGCCCCATCGAGGACTCTTAGGGATCGCTGAACTTCACTTGTGAAGTCCACATGCCCTGGAGTATCGATTATATTTATTTGATGGCTGTTCCAAAAAGTTGTTACAGCAGCAGATTGGATGGTTATTCCTCTCTCTCGCTCCTGTTCCATATAATCCATAAACGCTGTGCCTTCGTCAACCTCGCCTATTCTGTGCAAATAACCAGAATAGAATAATATGCGTTCGGTTGTAGTTGTTTTGCCAGCGTCGATGTGAGCCATTATTCCGATATTTCGGATTTGTGGTATTGGAACTGCTCTTGCCATTGCTCTAATTTCTAATTTTCAAAGAACAAAATCTATGTATTACCATCTGAAATGTGCAAAAGCTTTGTTTGCTTCTGCCATACGATGAACATCTTCTTTTTTCTTAAAGGAGCTTCCTTCGCCTTTCGAGGCGGATATAATTTCGGATGCCAATTTTGCGGCCATTGTTTTTTCTTTGCGATCTCTCGAATAATTTCGTATCCAACGCAATGCCAATGCAATACGGCGAGCTTCTTTAACTTCTACAGGCACTTGGTATGTTGCACCTCCAACTCTACGGGAACGAACCTCGATAACGGGCGAGACATTCGACATTGCTTTTTTGAAAACTTCCAAAGGTTCTTCCTTAGTTTTTTCTTTTATTATTTCGAATGCATCATAAATCATTCTGGTAGATGTGCTTTTTTTGCCTTGCAACATCATATAATTTATTAATTTAGCTACCAAAATATCGTTATATTTGGTATCTGGTGTTATTCTTCTAACTTCTGCTCTTTTCTTTCTCATTGTTCAACCTATTAATTATTTCTTGCCTTTAACTGGACCTTTTGTTGGAGCTGCTGCTTTTTTCTTTTTACTGCCATATTTGGAACGACCTTGCTGGCGAGCTGCAACTCCTTGAGTATCGGCTGCACCGCGGACGATATGGTAGCGAACGCCTGGTAAGTCCTTCACTCTACCACCGCGGACGTAAACAATTGAGTGCTCTTGCAAGTTGTGTCCTTCTCCGGGAATGTAAGCAATCACTTCGATTCCGGTCGACAATCTTACTTTTGCCACCTTCCTCAATGCCGAATTAGGTTTCTTTGGTGTTGTTGTGTAAACACGAGTGCAAACCCCTCTTCGTTGAGGTGAACTTTTTAAAGCCGGTGATTTACTTTTATATACTGGCTTTTTTCTTCCTTTTCTTACTAGTTGACTTATAGTCGGCACATTAACTCCTAATGGACTTTTTTAATATTTGTCTCTAATAGAGCTTACAAAATTATGAAAAGTTTTGCACATAACAATACAAAAATTTCATTTTTTTATATTTTTTTTGATTTTTTTTAAAAGATAATTGGAAACGAATAAATATCTATTGTATTTTTAGCAAGGTGCAGAAAATATTATGTTATTTTTCAAGTCGGAGCAAATGCGATTTGTAGTTAATAAGTATGTCTTTGCAATCAATTTAAATAATAGGAAACTACCAAAAAAATCTTTATTTTAAAATTGTTTCGAGGAACACATCCTAAATATAGCACAAACTTTGTAAGTTAAACGCAAATTCAGTTTACTAGAAAAATCATTAGAATTATTTTCCAAATACTCAATCTTTTTCTAAATATTTCTTTCTCGATTAGTATTGCTAATAGAGGTTAATATTCTTTTGCAGTTGCTTTAACATTATAAGTCACGAAAAATATTTATTCTATGACAAAATTCAATATTATGATTTAAATTATCAATGATTTATAACAGATTTTCAAAACCTTACTTTGCTACAACAAATTTGTCTGTATTATTCCCCATCCTCACAAAATACACACCAGCTGGCAACTGCGATACATCTATCTTAGCTCCCTCTCCTTCGTAGAAGACTGAGACGAGGTTAACAATACTTTCGCCCATATAATTGAAGATTTTAATTTCTGAAATCTCCGTTTTTACTCCTTTTTCAAAGGGGGTTAGGAGGATTTCAATATAATCTGAGGCGGGATTAGGGGAGATGAAAAAGATGTTTTGATCGGAATTATCTTTAACTCCAATTGTTGGTTTACTAATTGTAAATTCACCTTGAGATACCGAGAATAAAGTATGATTCTTTAAGCAAGTAATTTTAATTTTATAATTTGAACCTTCGGGAATATCTGATGGAATAATCCAAGCATAAGCACCTGTATAGCTTACAAGTGAATCAATTATTGTATAGATTGTTCCATTATTCCGAAGAAGTTCAATTTTAACGGGATCGTTGATATTTTTCTTCCAATTGATAAACTTTCTGATAGAATCTGCAATAAAATTCTCGCCGCCATTTGGATAAGTAATATTAATGTATTCCTCCCCTAAAATAAACTCGAACACATCCGACCATTCACTGTATTCAAAATCATTCATTACTGAAACTTTCCAAAAATATGTTATATTTGATTCAAGATTATCAGCAATATATTTCGTAGATTTAAGATTGCTATCTACTTTAACAATTTTTGAAAACTCTTTGTCTTCAGCAATAATTATTTTGGAAGAAGTAAAGTAACCCTTAGGATACCAACAGAATTCAATTTTATTGTTTTTATTTAAAATATCATTATCTTTTGGGTAAATTAATTTTGGAGCAAGTGGTTTTATTTGGTTATCAATTCTACAAAAAATAAATTCACCCAATTTGCTGGTATGTACTATTAATT
>CALKJQ010000145.1 GCA_937995785.1 Candidatus Kapaibacterium sp. | reverse complement strand
TTCAATGACATAACAGACGAAACCAAGTATGCCGAAGATTTACGGAAAACAATTGAAGAATTGCAAAAAAGCAAAGCAAATTTGCAGGCTCTCATCGAAAATACAAACGAAAGTATATGGGCTATCGACAAAAACCAAAATTTAATGTATGCCAACCAGGTGTTCCTCCGTGAATTTGAATTTGCGTATGGGGTTAAATTAGAAATTGGAACTAAACTGATTGATTTAATGCAAGGAGAGGCTCGAGATTTATGGCGAGGATATTATCATCGTGCTTACAATGGCGAACGATTTACCATTGAAAATCAAATTCAAACGAATCGTGGGAATGAATACATTCAAGTTTCTATCAATCCAATTTACATAAATGATGAAATTATTGGAGTAAGTTTTTTTGGGAAAAATATTACTGAAAAAAAATTAAAAGAAATAGAAATACTCGAAGCAAAAGAAAAAGCCGAACAAAGCGAGTTGCTGTTGAACGAGATGGGCGAAATTGCCAAAATTGGAGGTTGGAGCTACGACTTGGCAACCCAAAAGCTTACTTGGACAAAAGAAGTTTATAACATTCACGAAGTTTCCTATGATTACGAACCAACAATTGAAGAAGGGATAAGTTTCTATTATGGTGATTCGAAGCATATCATTACTGAATTAGTGAATAATGCAATCGCTACTGGCAAGCCATTCGAAGCAGATTTGGAAATTTTGACAGCAAAAGGTAAAATTTTGCAGGTGCGGGCACAAGGAAAAGCAATATTTAATGAAAAAGGTGAACCAACCAAATTATACGGAGCCTTTCAGGACATTACCGAAAGGAAAAATATCGAAAAAGAACTGATATTTGCAAAAAATAAAGCCGAAGAAAGCGATAGGTTAAAGTCAGCATTTTTATTGAACTTATCTCACGAAATCAGAACCCCTTTGAATGGAATTCTTGGATTCCTTAATTTACTCGAAGAACCTGATTTAAGTAAGGAAGAAATACAAGAGTATGTTCAATTAGTCAATCGTGGCAGTGAACGGCTTATAGCAACTATTAATGATATAATAGAAATTTCGCGTATCCAAGCAAACGAAGTAAGATTAGTCAATGAAATGGTTAACATACGAGCCGTCCTAAAATCCCACTATACAATATTCAAAAATCAGATTAAAGAATTAGGACTTGAATTTGTATTGAAAGAAAATTTGCCAAACACAATAGCATTGGTCGAAACTGACGTCGCAAAATTGGATTCAATTTTGTTGAGATTAATTCAGAATGCTCTGAAATTTACGAAAAAAGGCAGTATTGAAATTGGCAATTATCTGGATAATCACGAAGTAGTATTTTATGTTAAAGATACCGGCAAAGGTATTGCAGAAGAACATTTTGAGGATATTTTTAAACCATTCTATCAAGTAGATACCAACCTTGCAAGAGACCACGAAGGATCGGGACTGGGTTTGTCCATCGCCAAGGCTTATGTGGAAATGTTGGGAGGACGAATTTGGCTGGAATCCGAAATTGACGTTGGTTCCACATTCTACTTTTCAATTCCAATAGTAAAAACGGGTAAATAAAAGAATCTAAGAAAATTTATTGTTTATTTTAATTCAAAATTATTTGAAAGATTGCTTTATAGGGAATTTCTAAGGAAAAAAAGCAATTTTCCACACAAGTGAATAAAAACAAACAATTTCATAATTTGCATTTTTTATTTTCTAAAAATTATAAAATGAAAGAAACAAAAACGCTCACTCGCTACATTTTTATCACAGGTGGCGTGCTGTCCTCGTTGGGCAAAGGCATAGCATCTGCATCTATTGGATTATTGTTAAAACAAAGTGGATTTTCGGTTACAATCATGAAATTCGATCCCTATATTAATGTCGATCCCGGTACAATGAATCCATTCCAACATGGCGAAGTATACGTAACCGATGATGGCGCCGAGACAGATCTGGATTTAGGACATTACGAAAGGTATTTGGGAGAATCGCTGTCCAAAAAAAATAACCACACCACGGGTCAAGTTTATTTCGAAGTTATTGAAAAAGAACGACGGGGCGAGTATTTGGGCAAAACCGTTCAAGTTATACCTCACATAACCGACGCAATTAAATTAAGAATGAAATCGTTCGAGGGAAAAAAAGATTTTGTGATTATCGAAATTGGTGGAACCGTTGGCGATATAGAGTCCTTGCCTTTTTTGGAATCCCAAAGACAAATGTATTTGGAATTAGGACGCAGAAGAGTAATGAATATCCATTTAACTTATGTCCCTTACATCAAATCTTCGGGTGAAGTTAAAACCAAGCCTACCCAACACTCCGTAAAAACATTGATGGAATATGGAATTCGGCCCGAAATACTTCTTTGCCGTAGTGAAAATAAATTAACAAAGGATATAAAATCCAAAATTGCACTATTTTGTAGCGTCGAAGAAAACTCTGTTATCGATGTCCCCGACGCCACACACACTATCTACGAAGTCCCACTTACTTTTAAACAGCAGGGATTGCACAATATATTACTCGAAAAATTAGTAATGGATCCCGTGGAACCCAATTTAGATGAATTCAAAAAATTTGTCGACAAAATTAAGCGTCCCGCAAACGAAGTTACGGTGGGATTGGTGGGGAAATACACACAATACCGCGATTCCTACAAAAGCATAATCGAAGCATTTATCCATGCGGGTTCGATTAATAACACTCGAGTGAATATCGAAATGGTAAACAGCGAAGAGATAGAAGAAGTAGGAGCAGAAGCCAAAATTGGTAATTTAGATGGGATCTTGGTCGGTCCGGGATTTGGGCGTAGGGGAATTGAAGGGAAAATAGCTGCTATTAAGTATGCACGCGAGAATAATTTGCCATTTCTCGGAATATGCCTTGGTCTTCAATGTGCTGTTATCGAATTTGCTCGCAATATATGTGGTTTAGAAAAAGCCCATTCTGCCGAATTCGAAAAAACCAATCAAAATGTTATCGATTTGATGGAATCACAAAAATCTGTTAAAAACAAAGGTGGCACTATGCGATTGGGTGCCTATCCCGCAATTATTGCAGATAATACATTAGCTTACAAAGCATATCAGACCCACGAAATATCCGAACGCCATCGCCATCGATACGAAGTTAATAATCAATTTCGTCAACTATTAATTGATAATGGATTAGTTTGTAGTGGCACATCGCCCGATGGAGAATTGGTCGAAATAATTGAATACCCGCTTCATCCATTTTTTGTCGGTGTTCAGTTCCATCCGGAATTGAAATCGAGAGTAATTTCTGGCCATCCCCTATTTATCGGTTTCATAAAAGCGGCATTAAAAGAACACAAACGCAAGGAAAAATAAAAATAATTATTTAATTCAACAATAATATGAAAAGATAATAATACGAAAAAATCATAAAAAAAAGTCCAACTAAAACGAGAAGTTGGACTTTTTTATAATTCGTTTGGTTTATTTACTTAATCTTCTTGATAAACATTTCAATTTTATCATAAGGATTGTCGCGTTGGTCGCGAGGTGCATTCACCACTTTATCTGCAACTTCCATTCCCGAAAGAACTTGACCATAGATAGTATATTTACCATCTAAGAAAGTAGCATCGGCAACGCAAATAAAGAATTGCGAAGTAGCGCTATTGGGGTCGTTGGAGCGGGCAGCCGAAAGAATACCGCGTTTGTGTTGCAAATTGCTAAACTCGGCAGGAACTCGTGTTTGGTCGGGACTTCCGTAACCCCATTTTTCGCGAGGTTCAGTCTTGGAATTTGGGTCGCCTCCTTGAATCATAAATCCAGGAATAACGCGATGGAAAGCACAACCATCATAGAATTTTACGCTAACCAAACTATCAAAATTCGCTACGTGTTTCGGTGCAACATCCGGAAATAGTTCGAGGACGATTTTGCCTAATTCTTCACCTTTTTGGACAACAGTAATTTCGTACTGTGGTTTGGCTGTTGCTGTATTTGAATTTTTTTTGTTATCACTCATAGTTTTTGAACAAGAAAAAAATGTTAGAATAAATGCAATTGCCAAAACAATTGCTGTGTGATTATTAAATTTTGTCATAAAAACCTCCATATTATATTTGATTATAAATCATTTAATTTCCCAATAATCATCGCCTCGCATCAAATCATCAATATTGCCCGGTCCCATTCGGTTTATTGTATCGGTGATTTGTTTATTGATAAGCTCGTCGTAACTTGGTTTTTCCACATCGTAGAACACACCAAATGGTCGAGGCAATTCGTTGTCGTACGACATAGTAGCAATCATTTGGGCTAATGCGAGGTTCTTTTCGTTATATAAAATTAAATCGTTTTCGGAATATTTTTCTCCTAATTGTACTTGCATAGGAGCAAGGTTATCGATCACTATACCCTTATCGCGGTTTAATCCATAAATAAGAGGCTTGTTTTCTTCTAAAAATATAGCGTTCTCGTCCACAAAATGCTTATCTGTCCATTTATCGAAAATACCATCAGTAAAAATTACGCAATTGGAATAAATTTCCACAAAAGAAACGCCTTTGTGTTGGGCGGCTCGTTGCATAACATAGCTAAGGTGTTTTGGATTGCTTGCAGAGGAACGAGCCACAAAGGTTGCTCCACTACCCAAAGCCAAAGCAATTGGGTTGAACGGATAATCCACTGCTCCAAAAGGCGAAGATTTGGTTTTTGAGTATTGCTGGGTTGTTGGTGAATACTGACCTTTGGTCATCGAATAAATTTCGTTATTAAGAAGCATTATCTTAATATCCATATTACGCCGAATAGCATGGATAAAGTGGTTACCCCCAATAGCCATACCATCACCATCTCCGGTAATAACCCATACTGATAAATCAGGATTTGCAATTTTAATTCCCGATGCTACTGGCAGGGCTCTACCGTGCATTGTATGGAACCCATATACATTAACATAGTAAGGAAATCGAGATGAGCAACCAATTCCGGAAACTACACAAAAGTTTTCTCGTGGTATCCCCAGAGTGGGCATAATCTTTTGTAATTGAGCCAAAACAGAATAATCGCCGCAACCAGCACACCAACGCACATCAATTGGGGTTTTAAAGTCTTTTGCGGTTAATTCGCCGACAGGTACGACAGGTTTATCTATTATATTTGTCATCTTATTTTCCCTCCTTTAATAATTTAATCAACTCTTGCTCTATTTCTAAAGCAGTGAAAGGTTTACCCTGCACTTTGTGGTAGCCCAAAACTGATCTTAAGAACTTAGCTTGTATTATAAATCCTAATTGCCCCATATTTCCTTCGGGGATAAATATTCTGTCGAATTTGTTAATTATTTCGCCAAGGTTAGCCGGAAATGGATTAAGCCACCTGAGGTGGACAAAGGAAAGTTTATGTCCCTCGTTGCGCAATTTATCGAAAGCATTTTTTATTGCTCCATAAGTGCTACCCCAACCAATAATCAACAAATCACCTGATTGTTCTCCCTCGATTATAGCATCGGGCACATCTTGAACTATTTTTGCAACTTTTTCGGCACGAATTTCGGTCATTAACTGATGATTTTTTGGATCTTGAGTTACTATTCCTGTTATATTTTCTTTTTCCAATCCACCTATTTGATGTTCGAAACCCTTCATTCCGGGGATGCTCCACATACGGGCAAGAGTTTCGGGATTTCGTTTATATGGTTTGTAATCATTTGGATCTTTTGCAAATTCGAATTCAAAATCGGGTAATTCGTCGAGTGTGGGCACTAACCAAGGCTCTGTTCCTTGGGCAAGATAGCCATCGCTCAAAACAAAAACAGGCGTCATATATTTTAATGCAATCTGAGCACCTTCGTAGGCAGCATAAAAGCAGTCATTGGCACTTCGAGCTGCAATAATGGGGATTGGGGCTTCGCCATGGCGACCAAACATTGCAAGGAACAAATCTGATTGCTCGGGTTTGGTGGGCATCCCGGTGCTGGGACCTGCTCTTTGAACGTCGATAACCACTAATGGAAGTTCCATTATCACTGCTAATCCCAACGACTCGACTTTTAACGACAAACCAGGACCGCTTGTGGTAGTAGTTGCCAAATTACCCGCAAATGATGCTCCGATAGCCGAAGCAATGCCGGCAATTTCGTCCTCGGCTTGCAATATTTTTACTCCATATTGCTTATAACCCGAAAGGTGATGCAATATTTCGGTTGCTGGAGTAATTGGATAGGAACCCAAATACAATGGCAAACCAGATTTTTTGGAGGCGGCAACCAATCCAAGTGCAGCGGCTTCATTGCCCGTTATGTTGCGGTAATATCCTGGTTTCATATTTGCTTTTGGCACTTCGTAACGATATTTAAACTCTGGACTTTGTTCGGCAAACCTATATCCGGCTTTGAGAGCGCGAACATTTGATTCAAATATTTCGATTTTTTTACCAAATTTACTCTTAAGCCATTGGATTGTAATATCCAATGGTTCCGAAAATAACCAGAATGCAATTCCTAATGTAAAAAAGTTTTTAGTGCGGTCGATTTGCTTCATTTGCAAACTTAAATCCTTCAGTTCTTCCTTCATAATTGATGGAATGTCGATACTTATTACATTGAAATCTGAATAAGAACCATCTTCTAAGGGGTTAGAGTCGTATTTGGCGAGTTTTAAGTTGCTTGGTCCAAAACCCGATGAATTTGCAATAATCAATGCGCCTTTACGCAGGTAAGGTATATTAACTTTAACCGATGCTGCATTCATTGCAAAAAGAACATCAATTTTATCACCCATCGTGTTCATTTTTTTGGAACCAAAGTGAACCTGATAGGCGCTTACTCCGTAAAGAGTATCTGCTGGTGGTCTAATCTCGGATGGATAATCTGGAAAAGTATTTACGTCGTCGCCAACTGCACCGCAGTTTTTGGCAAACAAAGTTCCAGTCATTTGCATTCCATCGCCAGAATCCCCGGCAAATCGCACTGTTACTTCTTCGATAATTTCGATTCGTTTTTCCATAATTTTTCTTAAATGGTAATAATATAAACTTCAAAATTATGAAAATTATTCTTCTATTGTCCATAATTTTCAAATAAATAAATGATTTATTTTTTAGTTAAGGTTAATGTATTAAAATTTAATCATAAACAGGGTCGATGTTAATTTTTTATTTTCTTTAATATTTTTTTTCTATTTTTGCTTTATGAAAAATGACTTGATTAATCAATCAGTTGATTATATAAATAAATCAAAAGTAATCGTTGCTTTCACCGGTGCTGGGGTGTCCGCCGAAAGCAATATACCCACTTTCCGAGATGATGATGGAATTTGGCAAAAATATAATCCGCAATTACTCGAAATTAACCATTTTATGGCTAATCCCGCCGATTCTTGGAAAGTGATTAAACAAATTTTCTATGATAAATTTGCCAATGCCAACCCAAATGATGCTCACTATGCATTTATGGAACTCGAAAGGATGGGGAAGTTGCGATCAATCATAACACAAAATATCGACAATCTCCATCAAAAATCGGGCAGTAAAAATGTTATAGAATTCCACGGTAATTCCAATAAATTGGTTTGCACAAATTGCCATCAAGGATATGCAATTGGCGAGATTGACTTGAATAAGGATATACCAAGATGTCCTAAATGCTTCGGAATATTAAAACCAGATTTTGTGTTTTTTGGGGAAAGCATTGATCAAAAAATTCACAATTTAGCAGCGCGCGAAGCACAATTATGCGATTTGATGATTATTGTTGGCACAAGCGGCGAGGTATTTCCCGCTGCTTTAATTCCCGAAAATGCTAAATTCTATGGTGCAAAAATAATCGAAATTAACACTAAGCCAAGTAATTATACTAACTCGCTCGTGGATATTTTTATTGAAGGAAAAGCAAGTAGAATTTTGAAGGAAATTGTGAATTTATATAAACAAAAATATTTTTAATTTTGTTTCGATTGTTATTATTATTTTTTGAATAATTTTGAAATTTGGAATTTAACAAGAAAGAAAATCAAATAATTTTTAAGGTGATATATGTTTTTCGATGAATTATTAAAAGAAGAATTAAAAATGTTGCTTTCGCCACAAGACGAAGATTTTGATGAATTTGATGATGAAGATTTCGACGAATTCGATGATGAAGATTTCGACGATGATGACTTCGACGACGAAGATTTCGACGATGAGGATTTCGAAGACATTGACTATGATGAGGATGAATTGGTTGACGAGGATGATTACGAGGATTTAGATTTCGACGACGAAGATTTCGACGAAGTTATTGAATAAATTAGCAAAATTTTCTACTTAATTTCTATATATTCTTTCATTTTTTCGAATTTCTTTGGTCCGATACCTTTCACTTTCATTATATCTTGTATTGAATTGAATCTTCGCTCTTTTCTGTAATTGATTATTGTTTCTGCAGTTTTTTCGCCAATTCCGGGTAGTTTCATCAATTCCGTTTTCGAAGCAGTATTAATGTCAATCTTTTTACTTAATGAGGATAATGCTGCTTTTTTCTTATTATGTTGACTTCTGGAATTCAAGGACAAAAAGTATTGTTCGTCCTGCTGATTTGAACTTTCATCTACTTCTTCGGAATTCAATTGATTTGTTGAAATTAGTGAGTCTGTTGCATTTGGCGATTTTTTTGTTATTTTTTCATCTTGCTTCAGTTGTTTATCATTTGTTTCAATTTGATTTAATGTGGCAATTAAAAGATCTTTATTCTGAGAATTAGGATCTACTGCAAACCCAACTATGGCTCCGACGCTTAATAAAACAACTGCGTATAACTCGGTGGTGTTTATCGCAAAGTTTGTTTTAATTTTATTGATTAAATTGGAAAAATTTATCATAAGTTATCTCATAAAAAAGTATCTTTCACTTTTTCGAAGAAGTCCTTTCCTTTCTTGTTTGTTGTCGAAAAATGTTCACTATCGGCAAGTTGCCTAAGTAAATCCTTTTCCTTGGAATTCAATTTTTTCGGAACATTAATATTGACAACGGCAATTAGATTTCCTTTTTTTTTCTTGTTCAAAAAGGGGATACCTTCGTTTTCAATCACAATTTGGTCGTTAGGTTGGGTGCCGGGTTCTATTTTAATTTTTTTGCTACCTTCGATGGTAGGGATTTCCACCTCGTCGCCCAATGCTGCAGTAGTAAAAGGAATTTTCAGTTCATAAACGATATCGTTTCCAACCTTTTTGAAAAATGGGTGGGGTTTTTCTTCGAATATTACTATTAAATCACCATTTGGACCGCCCCTTCGTCCAGCATTTCCCTGATTTTCTAAAACTATGTATTGGTTCGCCTCCACTCCGGCGGGGACTTCGATATCGACGGTATGTTCCCCTTCCACTCTCCCTTCGCCGTTGCATTTTGGGCATTTTTCTTTAACAACTTGCCCGCTGCCATTGCAAGCATAGCAGGATGTTACATTTACCACTTGTCCTAAAAAAGTCCGAGTTACTTGTCGGATTTCGCCCGTACCATTGCAATGGGAGCAAGTTGTGTAGCCAATTCCTTCTTTACTACCCGTACCTTGGCAGCCACTACATTGCTGATAGGAACGAACTTTGATTTTCTTTTTTGCTCCAAGTGCTATTTCGCCCAAAGTTAGAGGTAATCTTATTTTAATATCAGAGCCTTGTTCACCGATAGGTCGACGAGCACCACGTGACGAGCGACGGGTATGACCAAAAAAATCGTCGAAAATGCTTCCTCCTCCGCCAAAAATATCGCCAAAATGGGAGAATATATCCGAAATATCATTGAATCCCGCAGAACCCGAATTACCACGAACTCCATCAAACCCAAATCGGTCATAGCGGGCGCGCTTATCTTGGTCGCTCAGAACTTCGTAGGCTTCTGCTGCTTGTTTGAACAATTCTTCGGCTTCTTTGTTTCCTGGATTTCGGTCGGGATGATATTGCATTGCCTTTTTGCGGTATGCAGATTTTATTTCGTCGAGTGAGGCATTGCGTTCCACTCCTAACAACTCGTAATAATCTCTCTTTTCCATATTTACCTCACACTACTTTTCTTTTGATGTAGCAACTTTTGCGTGCCGTATTATTTTATTTTTGATTTGGTAACCTTTTTGGAAAACTTGCGCAATCTTTCCTGGTTCCAAATCCGATTCCACTGCCATTAATGCATCGTGTAAATCAACATCAAAATCATCTCCAATGTTGGTCTCTATTTCTGTTAAGCCTTCGTCTTTTAACAGATTTTTAAATTGTTGTTCAATCATTTCCAAGCCTTTAACAAAAGCATCGTAATCTTTGGATTTTTTAACACTTTCGTTTGCTTTTTCTAAATTGTCCAATATGTCTAAAAAATTTCTAATAAGTGAGGCATTTGCATAAAATATTAGGTCTTCTTTTTCTTTAAGAGTGCGATTTTTAAAATTTTCGAACTCAGCAACTTTTCTAAGTAGCTGATCTTTAAAGTTATCACGTTCATTGGTTATAGAACTTAATTGTGATATTAATTCTTCATTCTCTTTTCTCAATGATTCTAGCTCTAAATTCAATTCACTTAGTTGCTGCGAATTAATTTCCGAGGTTTCACTTTTGTTAAGATCTTCATTATCGGTATGCAGGTCAATCATTAATTCTCCTTGTTTTTCTGTTTTAGTATCTATATTGCTATGTTTCACATATGTATCTTTAATATCCTTCGCAATATTTCCGGACTTTCTAATCATTTTTTAATACCCAAATATTCATACAGCGATATAGACGAAAAACTATAAAAATCCTTTTTGTGGTATTAGTTATTGTTGTTTGATTGCTTACTTAATTCTTAGCGAAAATTCAATTGTGAACTTATCCTCGCCCGAAGGAGAATTGTTTCGATAAAAATACTTTTCGTAGTCGAATCTTATATTAGATTGGAACTTATTAGTTGGCAAATTAAATGTTAGACCAGCCGATAAACGTCGAGGTGACTCCTTTCCCAAATCGGGATCGCGATTATACATTTCCCAACGAACAGCATAAGTTATCTTATCGAAATATTTATTGTCGTGGTAAGAATGATAACCAAGAACAGTAAAGAAACCATAATATTGAATTGAATTATCAATATATGTCTTTTGTGCAATTTCTGTATCGAAATGCCAATACTTACTATTGTGTTCAGTAGATATATTTAACATCTCGATTTCATCTTTTACTAATCGACCTTTCAATCCCGACAACGAAAGTCTATATCCTTCAAACGGGTAAAGATCTATCCTCGAACTAATGGTTTTTGAGTAATCTGTTTCTAAAGTATTAATTCCATTTCCATTGAAAGCTGCAACAAGTAGGGAAACTGGTATACCCAAGTCTGTGCGGTACTCGGCAATTATTCCTATATCCCTAAGTCCCTTGCATAACCTTTTATTTATGAAAGTTCTATTTGCAAAATCGTAGTCGTATGGGTTTTTTTGGTACTCATTCGAAAAAGGTTGTTTTTGCTGACCTAAAGTAATCGAAAAATTATTGAATGGTTTAAAACTGATAAATGCATCGAGCATCGTTATTTCGTCTTCGTCTTGCCAATCCATTTCTACTTTATAGGAAAATAAATCGTTTAATTTGCCTCGCAATGCAAATCGGGCATTTCTGACATAAAAAAGCAAATCGGATTTGTTTAAATTTTGTTCTACTTTTGTTCGTAAAGTAAGTGCGATGTTTGGCAATTCGTTGATTTCAGGATGTGAATACAAAATTGATGGCAATAATACAGATAGATAAATAAAATATAATGCTTTTCTCATAATAAAGAAACTTAACAAAGCAAAATTATATTAGTTATGTTAAGTTTCTGTTAATCTCTTAACACATTCTTAATAATTTATCTGTTTCCTTTTAAGGCATTTGCTCCTGATACAATTTCGATTATTTCTTTGGTAATGCTTGCTTGGCGAACTTTGTTATAAACAAGGTTAAGATTCTTTATTAAGTCGGTAGCATTCGATGTAGCGTTGTCCATTGCTACGCGGCGGGCGGCGTGTTCCGCAGCGATCGAGTTGAGTATGGAACTCCATAGCTTAGTGTCGATTAATTTGGGTATTAATTCATTCAAGATTGCTTTTTTGTCGGGTTCGAAAATATAACTTAAATTGAAACTACTTGAAGTCTTTTTTATATTAGTTGATGGGAATGGCAATAATTGGTAACTTTGCGGCAATTGTTTTATAATATTCAAAAATTCCATATTATGAACAAAAACCAAGTCGAATTGATTGTTGATAAACCCATCTTTAATTTTGCTGATGATTGATTTGATTGTTGTAAAATCGGTATTATCGTTGATATTAGTATATTGGTCAATTATTTGATAAGAAGTTTTACTAAAGAAAGATAAGGCTTTTTTTCCAATTGGAATTATTTGTATCCTTGCATTTGGATACTCCGCTTTGTATTTGTTTTCAATTGTTGCCGTTACATCTTTAAGCAGGTGGGTGTTGAAGCTACCGCACATACCTCTGTCCGAAGAAATTACTATCAAGGCTAAGCTATTAATATCGGTCTTGGCAGTAATTAAAGGATGAGTAAAATCCATTTCTAATGATGATAAAATAGTAGAGATACTAGATTCTAATTTGTTGAAATAGGGACGGGCGTTTTCAACTTTGGTTTGGGCTTTTCGCAACTTTGCAGTAGCAACCATTTTCATAGCTTGTGTAATCTTTTGGATGCTTATAATCGAACCTATTCTTCTTTTAATATCTCTTAATGTAGCCATTTTTCACCTTAATTAAAAATATTTATTTGATTGTTTTAAATAATTATTAATGTAATCACTAACGCTGTCTTCCAAACTTGTAAATTGAAAATCGGGTATTGCAGAGTGGAATTTGGACATATCTGCTTGAGTAAAATATTGATATTGGTCGGCTAATTGCGGTGGCATATCAAAATATTCGATATTTAGGGTTTTATTCATTGCATTAAAAACTGCTTTGGCTAAATCATTCCAAGAGCGTGATTTCCCGGTGCCTAAATTATATATTCCATTTTGCTCGGATTCGTATAACCTCCAAACGGCTTCAATTGCATCTTTGACATATATAAAATCTCGAACTGAATCACCATCTTTGTAATTGGGATTTTGCGATTTGAAAAGTCTGACTTTGCCGTGCGATAAAACTTGGTTGTAGGCTTTGTAAACCATCGACGCCATATCGCCTTTATGATACTCGTTCGGACCGAACACATTAAAGAACCGAATACCCAAAAATATTTCATCAAAATTGTTTTTAACCACTCTTTGGTCGAATATTAGTTTAGAATAACCGTAAGGATTTAATGGACGAAGAGAAAAAGTGTTGTCTTCCTTACATCCATTCTCGCCAAGCCCATAGGTTGCGGCGCTACTTGCATAAACAAATCGGATATTGTTATTCCTTGCGTACTTGGCTAATTCCCAACTAAAATGATAGTTGTTATCAATCAGATAGTCAGCATTTTTTTCGGTTGTGTTCGAGCATGCACCAAAATGGAAAATTGCTTTAATGGTATCGGATTTATATGAAGATAACTTATCAAAGAACTTGCTTTTGTGAACATAGTTAATAAATTTCTTCCCTAATAAATTTTTCCACTTTTCTGAACTTCCTAAATTATCGACAATAATAACATCTTCGATACCTTTGTCGTTAAGAAGTTTCAGAAAGCACGAGCCAATAAAGCCAGCTCCACCTGTTAGTAGGTACATACCGGATTATACCTTGAAAATATTCGAAAATTCTTGGCAAGCGTTATTCATTCCTTCTTCAATTTCCTTAGTCAATTCTTTAATCTTGAGTATTGACTTTAATAAATCACTTTTTTGGTTACGAACAAATTCAATTAATTCCGATTCGAATCTACGAATCTGATTTACCGGTAAATTATCCATATAACCATTAGTAGCAGCATAGAATACAATAATTTGCTCTTCAACTGGTTTGGGAACAAGTACGGGTTGCTTCAAAATTTCAGTAATAACATACCCTCGTCGAAGTTTTTGTTGAGTGGATTTATCTAAATCCGAACCAAATTTAGCAAAGGCTTCTAATTCGCGGAATAAAGCGTGCTCGAGTTTTAACTTACCTGCAATTTTTTTCATAATTTTAATTTGAGCGTTACCGCCAACGCGCGACACCGAAATACCAACATTCATTGCAGGACGAACCCCCGCGTTGAACAAGTTTGGTTCTAGATAAATTTGACCATCAGTAATAGAAATAACATTAGTTGGAATATAAGCCGAAACGTCGCCAGCTTGAGTTTCGATAACGGGTAAAGCCGTAAGTGAACCAGATCCTTTTTCGTTCGACATTTTAGCAGCTCTTTCCAATAATCTGCTGTGAAGATAAAAAATGTCGCCTGGATAAGCTTCGCGTCCAGGAGGACGACGTAGCAATAAAGAAACTTGACGATAAGCAGCGGCATGCTTGGATAAATCATCATAAATAATCAAAGCGTGCTTTCCATTATCGCGAAAATATTCGCCCATAGAACATCCGCAGTAAGGTGCAAGAAACTGCAATGGTGCGGGGTCCGAAGCATTTGCCGCAACAACAGTGGTATATTGCATTGCTCCATATTCTTCTAATGTTGCAACTAATTGGGCAACAGTCGATGCTTTCTGGCCAACAGCAACATAAATACAATAAACAGGGTCTATACCATTTTCTTTTGCTTCGGGTGTGTGGGTGAATTTTTGATTAATAATTGTATCGACTGCGATTGCAGTTTTACCAGTTTGGCGGTCGCCAATAATCAACTCGCGTTGGCCCCGACCAATTGGTATCATAGCATCAACAGCCTTAATACCTGTTTGGAGTGGTTCCTTAACGGGCTGACGCAATATAACGCCCGGAGCTTTTCTTTCGATTGGGTAGTATTGTTGGTGGTTAATCGCGCCTTTGCCATCAATTGGTTCGCCCAATGGGTTCACAACGCGCCCAAGCAATTCATTTCCAACAGGTACTGAAGCAATTCGGCCGGTTCGTTTCACTGTGTCGCCTTCCTTCACCAACTTGTCTTCGCCAAAAAGAATCACACCAACGTTATCTTCTTCCAAGTTGAGAGTAATTCCCATTACGTCGTTTGGAAACTCAACCAATTCGGATGCCATTACCTTTTGTAAACCATAAACCTGAGCAACACCATCGCCAACTTGAAGAACGGTGCCAACTTCGTAAATATCAGCTTCTTTTTCGAAGCCAGATAATTGTCTTCTTAAAATCGACGAAATTTCTTCGGGTTTTAATTCGTACATTTTTATTTCCTTTATTAATTGTCTAATTTAATATTGTTAATTCTTCTTTTAACGACTGCAACCTTTGATATATAGAAGCATCGTAGATATAGTCCGAAAACCGAGCTTGGAAGCCGCCTATTAAATCTGGTTTCACTTTGTAATTTGCAATTACTTCTTTGCTGGTCCATTCCGATAATTTGCTTTCTATCAATTGTTTTATCTCAGTATTAGCTTCGCGAGCAGTTGCTATTTCTACTAATACCTTGTTATTTTGATCATTATAAAGAGCAAAGAACCTCACACAAATGCTATGCAATATTTTTTCTCTACCTTTCTTGATTAATAAACTTAAAAAAGAATAAGTTAATTGATTTACTTTATCTTTAAATAGTTCATTAAAAATCTTATTTTTCTTGTCGGGTTTTATTATAGGGTTTTTGGTAAGCAAAAGCAAATCGTTTGATTCTTCGAGTGTGTTAAAGATAAATTTCATATCTTGATAGACTGTGTCGGTAAGTTGCTGGTCGTTTGCTATCAAAATTAGAGCGTTTGCGTATCTGGTTGCAATTCTGTTGTCTGTCATAAAATTATGATTTAAGGTTTAATTTTTGGATAATTTTTCAACTGACTTTTTAATTAATTCCATATCTTTTTCTTCGTTCAACTTTTCTTCGAGAACTTTTTCGGTTGCTTGGATAACCATATCGGCAATCTGATTCTTTAATTGCACAAACGCATTGTCCTGAGCAGTTTTTATTTCTCGGACAGCATTGTCCAACCTTTCTTGCCTTAGTTTTTCGGCTTCAATTTTTGCATTGTTTATGATTTCGTTTGCTTGTTCGCGACCTTTGCTAATTAAATTATTAACTTCTTTTGCTGTTTCTTGCAATTTTGCTTGGGATTCATTTAATAGAATTTGGGCTTTTTCGCTTGCTTCTTGCGCACTTTTCAAATTATTTGAAATAGCATCTTCTCTTGCTTTCAAAGCATTCATCATTGGTTTTAATCCAAATTTCAAGATTAAAAACAAGAAAATAAGGAAATTAAAAATTGTCCAGATTAGCAGACCAGGATTTAATGAAATTAATTTATCCATAATTGTAACTCTATTATTATCGTAGTTTATAAATAACTTTGATAAACCCGTATTAAATTATCTAAGATTTAATATTTGATTATCAAAATTATTATTATATTTATGGTTGTTATTCAATCCGAGTTGTATTGGGATGTCTCAAAAATTTTTTTTGTGCGATATCGGTTCTGCAAAATTGAGAAATTAACAATTGATTTTTAATCAACTCGGGTTCCACGATTTTTCGAGACTATCCCAATCACTCTGGATAAAAATCTATTATTTTCGATTGCTCGAAAATAAAATGTTATAAAATCACGAACAATAAACTGAAAATTTCGGCGATAAGTGCAACACCTTCAATAAGAGCTGCCGAGATAATCATCATTGTTTGCAATTTACCGGTTGCTTCTGGTTGGCGACCAGCTGCTTCCAATGCTGCTGCAGCTAATTTACCAATACCAATACCTGCACCAATTACTGATAAACCAACGCCGATACCGGCTGCCAAAAATGCGAATGCTTTAGGATCCATAATTCACTCCTTAAATTTATTAAATAAAAAAATTAATGATGTTCTGTTGAATGTTCGCCATGCCCTTGCGCCAATCCCACAAATACTGCTGTTAGCATAGTAAACACATAGGCTTGGATGAACGCAACTAATAATTCTAAGCTATAGATAAATAAGGTGAAACCAGTTACAATTGGCACAACAACCAATGTTTGCAATAAAAAGATTAAACCTACTAAACTCAATATCACGGCATGCCCCGCAGTCATATTTGCAAAAAGACGAACGGTTAATGCAAATGGCTTGGTGAACATCGATAATATTTCGATAGGTATCATTATAAACCAAATACCCCAAGGTGCACCCCCAGTAAATTCTTTTATCCAATGACCAAAACCTTGATGCAGTATCGACGAACCATTGATAACAAAATAAGCTGTGATTGCCAATCCCGCCGTTACAGCTAAATTACCTGTTGGAGAGTGTCCGCCTGGGATCAATCCCATAAGATTCATTGTCAAAATAAAAAAGAATAGCGATATAAAATAAGGGGTTAGTCTATTTGCTAAGCTTTCGCTGGTTACATTAGGTCTAACAATTTCGTCGCGAACGTAAATAGCCAAAGTCTCGATTAGATTCTGTAGTCCACTTGGTGCTTTTTCGGGATTTTTTTTATATTTTTTTGCCGCAGTCCAAAATCCAAAAAACAATAGCAACATTGCAATCCATTGGAACATCACTAAAGAGGTTATAGATAGATTCAACTGTGGTGGATTCCCCGTATCTGCTTTTACAAATTCGTGATGGATTTCTTTGAATGTGCCCTCGGCTTCCATTGCTTTTTTGTTTGCATAAAAGTGGAAACCATTATCATAAAAAATTATCGGTAAATCAAAATGGAATACCCCATAGAAATCATAAGAGTTATGATCCAACAAATGTTCGCTCAATATTTTAATCATCACATTGCCTTCTTCGGCGTGTGCTTGATTATCAGAATGAGCAGTAGTATCGGTAGAATGAGTTGCGTGTTCGTTAATTTGATGGTTTTGTTGTAATTGAGTATTGTCTAAATTGGTTGTATTCGCCATAAGAATTTGCTTGTAAAATATTTACAAAATTAAGAAAAAATAACGATATATAAATTTTTTTTTAGTTATTCTTTAACCTGTTTGCTCAATCTTACTAAATACCATATTTCTATCGTAATTTGTATTATCATAAATATCGAAAAGGACATAACGAAAAATATATTTGCTATATCGACCATTAAATTAGCAATTAAACTCAGAATAATCAATAAAACAAATTTTATTGCAATCGTAACACCCAATCTCCTAACAAATTTATCCCAAGAAATCCCAACTAAATAGCTATACGATTTAAGAGAATACAATGTCAGAATTAAATTAATCAAAAAAGCGGCTATGATGGGGGAAATTTTATTTATCATTTTTTGTCAACTTTCTGATGATTTTCCAAAAATTATATGCACCAACAATCAAACCGACGAACAATCCAGTTACCATCCAGGTTGGCTTGGAATCCCATTCTGTATCCACCCAATAACCAAGCAATGCAAACACAACAATTGGAATAGTTAGCTCTGTTCCTAATGTGAGCAAACTCATACTTTTCTGAAATTCGTGTTTCTTGTTGGTGGTTTCTCTTTTATTCTTCACAACTTAGTTAGTGTTCTTTTATTCATTAAAATATGGCTTAATAGTTCTCATAATATCTTCGTTCGAAAAGGAAATCACATTGGTTTCGCCCGTTACATACATAAAGTTCTTATCGCCCGTCCACCGAGGAACGATGTGAAAATGAATATGACCGGGCAATCCCGCACCGGCAACATTACCAATGTTCACCCCAATATTAAAACCCGATGGCGAAAGAACTTGTTCCAATATTTCAGTTGATTGGCGGATTGTTTGGAAAATTTCTATAAGTTCGGAGTCTGTTAGCTCTTTAAAATTGGCTATATGACGCTTTGGAGCAATTAACAAATGGCCGCTTGTATAAGGATATTTATTTAGCATAACGATACAACTTTGTTTTGTTGTAACTAATAAATTAGCTTGTTCGTCCTCAGGATTAGACAAAACTTTACAGAAAAAGCATTCTTCATTATTTTCTAGTTTTTGGTCTTTAAATTTATCGATATACGACTTGCGCCATGGTGACCACAAAAAATCCATAATAAGCCACAAATAATTAACAAAATTAGCAAAATAAAACCACATTTAATAAATTTTAATCATATCAATGATAATTGTTCAAAATATATTAATTTTGAAGTTACTATTAAAACAAGTTTAACAAAAATTAGAAAAATATGATATTTGATTTGCAAACGCTATATGCAGCAGCTCCTCCACCCGGTGGTCAAGGCGGAGGAACAAGCTCTTTGATATCGACATTGGTAATGTTCGCAGCTGTTATTTTGATAATGTATTTTTTGATGATACGCCCACAGCAAAAGCGTCAGAAGGAACATCAAAATATGCTTAAAAGTATTCAAAGAGGAGACAGAGTTATAACAAGTGCTGGAATTCACGGTACGGTTGTAGATATCGACGAAACAACAATAACTTTACAAGTGAGCGACAACACTCGAATAAAATTCGAACGTGGTGCAGTAGCAAACAAAGTATAGTTTTTATTTACATTCGGAATTGAAAATAAGGGGCTTATTGGGAAGCCGCTTATTTTTTATTCCATTTTATGTTATCATAATTGAGATTAATAATGAATAGAATTGATGAAATAATCGAAGATCTATCCTTAGGAAAAATGGTTATTATAATGGACGACGAAGACCGCGAAAACGAAGGCGATATAATAGCTGCTGCCGAATTATGCACTGCCGAAACTATCAACTTTATGTCCAAATATGCTCGCGGATTAATTTGCGCGGCATTGACCGAAGAAAGAGCCAAGGAATTAGAATTGGACATTATGGTTCGAGATAATTCAGCATTTCACGAAACTCGTTTCACCGTATCGGTCGATTTTGCCCACGGCACTTCTTCGGGTATTTCGGCATTCGATAGAGCTCTAACAATCCGAGCATTATCTAACAAGGAAACAAAGCCACAAGACTTACTTCGCCCCGGTCATATTTTCCCGTTAATTGCTCGTAAAGGCGGCGTCCTTAGGCGTGCGGGTCATACCGAAGCAGTTGTAGATCTTATGAAATTGGCAAAACTCAAACCCGTTGGGGTATTGTGCGAAATAATGAACGATGACGGAACTATGGCTCGCCGCGATGATTTGTTAGAATTTGCAAAAATCCACAATTTTAAAATAGGCACTATTAAAGATTTAATTGCTTATTTAATTGCTAATACTGTTTATGTGGAAGAACTTGCAGAAGCTCAACTCCCAACGGAACACGGCGATTTCACAATTAAATTATTTCGTAATACAATTGATGGCACCGAGCATACTGCCTTGATTAAGGGTGAATGGAAAGCCGATGAACCTGTTTTGGTTAGGGTTCATTCCGAGTGCCACACGGGAGATATTTTTGGGTCGCTTCGTTGCGATTGTGGTCCGCAATTGCATAAAGCTATGTCGATAATCGAACAAAAAGGTCAAGGTGTGATACTTTATATGCGGCAGGAAGGTAGAGGCATTGGGCTTCATAACAAATTGAAAGCATATAAATTGCAAGAAATGGGCTTGGATACCGTTGAAGCAAATTTGGCTCTCGGCTTCGACCCCGACCCACGTGATTATGGTATTGGTGCCCAAATTTTAAGAAGTCTTGGTGTCCAAAAAATGATCCTTTTAACAAATAATCCACAAAAAAGAGTAGGATTGGAAGGTTACGGCTTAGAAATAACCGAAACTATGCCTATTGAAGTTACTCCCAATCCAGCAAATCAAAAATATTTAGAAACCAAAAAGTATAAAATGGGGCATTTGCTTCACAATCTTTAGAATTAAAAAAATGAAATAAAAAAATGGAGTAGATAAATGTCGGATATTGTATATTTAACAAAGCAGAGATTGCACGAACTTCAAAAAGAATTAGAAGTGTTAACCACAGTTAGAAGAGCAGAAGTAGCTCAAAAGATCGCAGATGCTCGATCGCACGGAGACTTATCCGAAAATGCCGATTACGATGCCGCCAAAGAAGAACAAGGGATGTTGGAATTACAAATACAAAAATTAGGTGCTTTACTATCCAAAGCACAAGTAATTTCTTCCGATCAATTCCCTGATGACAAAGTTTACATTTTATCCAAAGTAAAAGTAAAGGATATTAACTCGCAGCAAATAATTGAATATACAATGGTGTCCGATAGCGAAGCAGATTTTTTGCAAAATAAAATTTCCGTGTCTTCATTGGTTGGCAAAGCACTATTAGGCAAAAAGATTGGCGATATTGTCGAAATTAAAGTTCCCGCTGGAATTCTAAAATACGAAATCATAGAAATCGGTAAAGCGGATTTTTAGAAAAATCCCACTGAACTCACTCCCCTCTCTTGAAAAAAAAGGGGGTTTGGGGTGGTCAAATTTAAAAATAAAAAGCCCCATACTTAACAAGAAAGTATGGGGCAAGTTTTTGCCTAACCACTAATTAAACTAATCCCAAACGCTTCCACTTGCTAATTGTCGTTTGGAGGCTCCGCCACCCAAAGTGCGAGTGTCGTAGTTTGTATTAGCAAAGTTCATATCGCCACCGCCAACTTTGAATTGCATCATTAAATTACGCAATCTTTCGGTTAGTTTAGCCATATCGTCGCTTGCATGGGCAACATCCTCTACTCTGCGGCTCGATTCGGAAATTACCTTGGAAATCGATAGAACGTTTTTCGAAATCTCCTCACTTGTTGCCGATTGCTCTTCGCTGGCGGCAGCAATTTGGTTAATCATTTCTAGTACTTCTTTTGTGGAGTTCAAAATATCACGCAATGCTTGCCCTGCACGGTCTGCTAAATCGATACCTTTCTGAACTTCTTGATTTCCCTGATTCATTGCTTCGACAGCCATATCAGTTTCTTTCTGAATTCCTCGAATCATATTTGCAATTTGCTTGGTTGCATCGGTTGTGCGTTCTGCAAGTTTGCGAACTTCGTCGGCAACAACAGCGAATCCACGACCTTGCTCACCAGCGCGAGCGGCTTCGATTGCGGCGTTTAGTGCCAATAAGTTGGTTTGGTCGGCTATATCGTCGATAACTGCAATAATTTCGCCGATTTGTTTGGATGATTCACCTAATTTTTGGATTGTTAAAGCAGACTCTCCAACTACATTTGCTATATCTTTCATCTTTTGGACGGTTTGCTGAACTACCGAGCCACCTTGGTTTGCTAATTCGCCGTTCTTTTGGGCAACTTCGGCGGTGCGGGTTGCACCCATTGCGTTTTCGGTGATTGTTCGGCTCATTTCCTCGACAGCCGAGGCTACATCGTCGGTTTGGGCACTTTGTTCCTGAGTGGCGGCAGCCAGCGAGTCCGAAGTAGCAGATATTTGGGTTGCAGCACTTGCCACTTGGCTAACGGTGTTATTCACCTCGTTAATCAACGCCGCAAGTGAGTCTGCCAATTGATTTATATCGTTCTTCAATTTAGATAAATCACCTTTGTATTCTCCTTTAACCCTTGCCCTCAAATCGCCCGAAGCAAGTATCGAAAGCACTTCGCTTGCTTCGTTGATAGGACCGATTACATTATCCAATGTCGAATTAACACCTTCTACTATTGCTCGGAAATCGCCTTGGTGCTTGGATGCATCTGCTCGGGTATCCAATCGCCCTTCGGCTGCTGCTGTGGCTAACAATTTAGCATCTTTTACTAACAAATCCACAGCATCAATACACATATTCAAATTATTTTTAATTTCATTAAAGTCGCCCTTATATTCTTTCGTAATTTTTGGAGGTATGTCGCCCTTGGCAATTCTATCCACATATTCGGCGGCTACATTCAATGGTCCAATAACATTATCCAAAGTTTCGTTAACTCCTTCAACGATTTTACGGAAATCGCCTTGGTGCTTGGCTGCATCTGCTCGGGTATCCAATCGTCCTTCGGCTGCTGCTTGCGACAACATTAAGGAATCATCTATAAGATTTTTGATTGCAACAACTGTTTGTTTTATGGCACCATTAATTTTGTCGAATTTGCTTTTTGCATCTTCCGTATCACTATCTGCAGGTTCTGTAACTGGGTTGATTGATACATTACCCTTCGAAATTTCTATTAAATAGTTAGTTACCTTTTCGGTTTCCTTTTCTTGATAGGCGGCTATTTTTTGTGATAATCTTTCGGCATTCTTTATCGCTGTTTGATCCATTACAACTTCAAAAGCACCTATTACTTCACCTTTTCTACTTTTGATTGGAACACCTGTATATGCAATATCTATTGTATGGATTCCTGGTTTTGCTACAGTTGCACTTTTTGCCTCTCCATTTATTTGCATTGCTTGTTTACATGCACAGTTGTTAGTATGGCAATCACCTGTCTTGAAATGATCCCAACACTTTGTTCTAGTCTTGTAGAGTTGTTCACCAGTTTTATTGTCTAATCCCGCTCCTGCTTTATTCATATAAAGCACTTCAAAATCTTTATTAATAATCATACAAGGTGCTGGCATATTGTCTAATAATCCAACTAACGAATTGATTGTTTCATTAACCCCATCAATAATTTTACGGAAGTCACCTTGGTGCTTGCTTGAATCAGCTCTGGTTAATATTCGTCCTTCAACTGCTGCATCAGATAAATCGAAAGCATCCTTTATCAATGCATTAATCGCATCGATACATCCATTCAAGTTATTTTTAATTTCGTTGAAATCGCCATTGTATTCTTTTGTGATTTTTGGAGGCATATCGCCTTTCGAAATTCTATCCACATATTCGGCGGCTACATTCAATGGTCCTATTACTGCATCCAATGTGTCGTTAACGCCTTGAACTATTGCACGGAAATCGCCTTGGTGTTTGGATGCGTCTGCTCGGGTATCAAGTTTGCCTTCGACTGCGGCTTTTGCCAAAAAGTTAGCATCCTTTATTAATGCATTAACTGCATCGATACATCCATTCAAGTTATTTTTAATTTCGTTGAAATCGCCCTTGTATTCATCTGTAATTTTAGGTGGCATATCGCCTTTCGAAATTCTATCCACATATTCGGCAGTTACGTTAATTGGTTTAATTAAAGCATCGAGTGCACTATTAAAAGCAAGCATCAACTCTTTGTAGTCCCCTTGGTATTTAGTTGCATCTGCACGGTAATCCAACTTTCCGTCCGATGCCATTCGGGCAGCGGTGTTCACTTCGGTAATAATGTTCTTGATTATGGTTGCCATCGATTTCATTGCATTAAGCAATATTGCAGTTTCGTCTTTGGTGGTTACCTCCACATTTACATTAGTATTACCTCGTGCAATTTCTTCGGCAACATTCACGCCCGTATTGATAGGCTTGGTGATTCCTTTGGTAACTATCACCGACAATGTTATTGCAAGAACTAAGGCAATTGCACCCAAAATTAAAAGTAGATTGAACTGCGAATTAAAAGTGTTTTCGGCTTCGAGTGCAGATTCGTTGAATAATTCGCCTTGGAATGATATAATTTCATTGAGCTTATCGAGGTAGGCATTTTGAGTTTTACGAAAATCCCCAAAAAGCAAATCTACGGCATCATCTTTACTATCGGCTGCAATTAAGTCGAAAAGCATATTCCTTTCTTTAATATAAGTATTTCTTACTTCGTTTAGCTCAGCTAAAAGCTTTATCCCTTTTTCGGATTTGATTGTAGCAGTTAATGAGTCTAAATTTAACCTTGCTTTTGGGGTTGTAGCTTTTGTTCTTTCAATTTGTTGATCTCGCTCTTTTGGATCTTTTGCCAACAGAGCATTCCTGAGTGAAAGAGCACCTTCGTTAACTACATCGATAATGTTGTTTGCCCAAACAGTTTTGGGGAACCTATCTTTGGCGAGGATCTGAACTGAATCGTTCAAAGTCGACGCAGTACTTATACCCAGATAAACAAGAATGATAATAATAGCCGTCAATGCTGCGAAAGCAATGCCTAATTTCATACCAATTTTCATAAAATACCTCAAATAGTTATGGAAAATTTTGTAATAACTTTATCGTCAAATTACGAAATATTTTTATTAATACAAACAATAAAATGAAATTTTTAATATTATTTTTCTTTACCAACTTATATTTATTTTCACAAACTTATGAATCCGAAGAAATCATTGGTGGAAAGCAAATTCTAACAACCAAAATAGCAACCGAAATAGCAGTTGCCCAAAATACACAATTGAAAAGGCAATTGGAGCTGATTCGTCAAAAAAAAGCCGAAAAATACTCTGCCTATGGTATTTACACACCTTCATTGACTTTCACTCAAGAGGGAATTCCAGCCGAAAATATCTCACAATTTGCTGAAAAACGCTGGACAATTTCGCAAGATATTGATTTTCCATACACAAGTTTTTTACGAATAAAAAATATTGATGAGCAATTAGATGCAATGCAAAACGAATATGAATGGAAAAAAAAGGAATTAATTGCCGAAGTTAAAAAAACTTATGCTCGTATCGTTTATTTTGTGGAACTAATACGACTGCGCGACGAAATAAAAGATATAACACAAAAATTATACGAAATTGTTAAAACCAAAGTAGAAATAGGACAAATTAGTCAATTGGATTTGTTGAATGCCGAATTAGCAAAATTGGAAGCCGAAAACGACCACAACGACGCTATCCGAAATTTTATGATGTCCCGTTACGATTTATTTTATCTTATGGGATTAGAACCCGATCAGCAACAATACACGATATCTTTTCTTGATAGCTTACAATATTTCGAATTTAACATACCACAGCACGATATATTAATGAATTTAGAAAAAACCTACGATTACCAATCGGCAATAAAATACGAGAAATCGAATTCTACTCTCGTTAATCAAGCCTGGAGCACATTGCTTCCATCATTGAACATAAATTTTTACAAGCAAAATTACTCCGATGGGTTCAAATATAGTGGAATAGAAATTGGTTTAAAGTTGCCTTTATGGTTCGGCTTGGACCGACAAACCGACATACAACAAGCAGAGTCGAAACTAAGAGAATCGCAAATAAATTTATACGAGACAAGGTTGCGGATTAAACGACAAATAGAACATTCATGGCATAGCTTCGATATAAGCCGCGACATTATTATCAACTACAAAAACAACATTTCGGATAAGTCTCAGCAATTGTTAAAATTAACTACTGAATCTTATCAGCTTGGTCAAACTGATTTGTATAATTTATTGAATGTCCAAAAAACCTACATAAATAGTAAAATAAGATATTTGGACGCTTTATTTGATTACTATAAACAAATAATAGATTTAGAAAAATATTTAGATAACGAAATTGTATTCACAAAATAAATAAAAAAATGAAGTTTTTAATAATTACAATAGCAATCATTGTTGCCTTAGCCGGATGCGATTCCCAACAAGACAACAAAACAAAAGATATAAAGGAACCCCCACCATCCATACAAGAAGATAAACAAAACAAAAGAAACATAGTTGTTACAATCGACGAAGCAAAAGCCAAACTACTAAATATTAGTTATGAACCCGTAAAAAGCGAAATAGTTGAATTCAATCTCACCGCACCTGGATTGGTGGAACCCGCACCCGAAAATATAGCTTATGTAGCGGCTCCAATAAGCGGACGAGTTGTGGCAATTTATGCGCACGAAGGCGAGAACGTTCGCAAAGGTCAATTGTTACTCGAAATAGAAAGTTTGGAATATGGAACTCTATTGTCGGAATTATTGCAATCCAAAGCAGAATTGGATTACCAAGCAAGCCAATTGGATAGGATGAACAAACTGACAGAAAAACAAATAAGTTCCAAAAGTGAATTGGAAAAAGTAAGGTCGGAATATAGCAAAGCCGAAGCAAATCACAAAGCTGCAAAGTCGCGGCTAATGGCTATTGGAGTAAGCGATAAACAAATCGAAAATATTTTGAATGGACGGGAAACAGACCCTCATCTAAAAATCTATTCACCAATAAGCGGTGCAATCGATAAACATTTAGTGGATTTAGGCAAAGCGGTCAATTCATTGGAAAATTTAATGAGCATAATAGATTTATCTCGGGTGAAAGTAAAAGGTTATCTTGCTCCCGAAGAGTCCGATTTAATTTCGCCATCAGCCAAAGTTTGCATCATCCATAAGTTGAGCGACAATCAAATATGCGATGTTCCAATCACATCTATTAATCCCGCATTGGACGAAGGTAACAAATCAATTGTAATCAACATATTGACCAAAACAAAAAATAATTTCCCGAAACCCGGGTTAAATGTTCGATTGGAAATCTCGGTACGAACTCCAAAACCGATGATTAAAATTCCTGTGAGTGCTATTTCTTACGAAGGCAACGAACCAACTGTTTTCGTCAAAATTGATAACAACAAATTCGAAAAAAGATTTATAGAAATCTATAAAACCATCGAAAAATTTGCTATCATAAGCACAGGATTAAAGGATGGGGAACAAATAGCCACCACACAAGTATTTAGCTTGAAAGCATTGGGAAGATTTGAACAATTTGCTGAATAATCAGGGAAAAACTTATGTTAACCAAAATAGTTGATTTTAGTTTAAAGCAACGATTTGTTGCTATTTCGATAGTTATTTTGATGGCATTTGCGGGTTACCAAGCATTAACCACCATACCAATAAATTCAATTCCCGATGTTACCCCTGTTCAAGTTTTGGTGATAACCAAAGCTGGTCGGTATTCGCCGTATGATGTAGAAAAATTAGTTAGCTACCCAATCGAAACGGCGATGAACGGCTTACCAAAAGTGAAGCAAGTACGCTCTATATCGCAATTCGCTCTATCGGCAGTAACAATAGAGTTCGAAGAAGGCACCGACATCTACTTCGCTCGTCAATTGGTAAGTCAGCGAATCCAATCAATCGCAAGTGAATTGCCGCCGGGAGTATCGGCACCGCAGTTGGGACCAATTTCTACTGCATTGGGCGAAATTTTTCAGTATGTTGTTCACGGCGATGGTTATAATTTAACAGAATTAAGAACAATTCAGGATTGGATAATTGCCCCTCAACTCAAAACAATCAAGGGCGTTACGGAAATAAATTCATTCGGTGGTTTCGTTAAGCAATACGAAGTTGTGGTCTTGCCCGGGAAATTAAGATTATATGGAATAAGTTTAATAGATGTAATTGATGCAATAAGCCGCAACAACAGTGTATCGGGCGGTAATTACTTGGAGCACAACCGAGAACAATATATCATACGAGGCTTTGGTCAGATAACAAATAACGCCGATATCGAAAACATTATTGTTAAAAAATTAGAAAATACCCCGATTTTTATACGCGATATAGCACAGGTGGAAATTAGCGAACAATTACGTCAAGGCGCAGTAACCCAAGATGGCAAAGGCGAAGTAGTTACAGGAATTGTGATGATGTTGCGAGGAGGAAATGGTCGCGAAGTTATCCAAGAAATCGGAAAACGCATCGAACAAGTAAATAAATCGTTGCCCAAAGGCGTGAAAATCGAGAAATTCTACGACCAATCTGATTTGATAAATCGCACAACCCATACGGTAACCACCAACTTAATCGAAGGTGGTTTTTTGGTGATAGCAGTTCTGTTGTTGCTTTTGGGCGAAATAAAAGGAGCTTTAATTGTTGCGAGTGTAATCCCATTATCTATGCTTTTTGCATTCATCGGGATGAGGGAATTTGGCTTGGCTGCAAATCTGATGAGTTTGGGAGCAATCGATTTTGGGATGATTGTGGATGGCTCGGTGGTAATGGTCGAAAACATAGTGCATAAATTACAAGAAAACAAAAACCAAAAGATATTTTGCACCATTCGCGAAGCTGCCCACGAGGTAGCTCGTCCAATATTTTTCGGCGTATTGATAATTTTGATGGTTTACGTTCCTATAATGACATTCGAAGGTATCGAGGGCATAATGTATCGTCCGATGGCTATAACGGTTGCCGCTGCTGTTTTGGGTTCACTTATTTTGGCGTTGATTTTGATTCCCGCGCTATCATTTATTTTCTTCCGCAAAGGAATTAAAGTTCGCAAGAATTACCTAATTAATTGGTTGAAACCTATTTACGAAAGATTTTTAAATAAGTATTTAGAAAAAAAGTTTTTTATATTAATTCCAACAATTGTTGTATTTGTTTTCTCTCTTATCCTAATGTTCAATCTCGGTACGGAGTTCCTGCCCGAGTTGGACGAGGGGTCGATATTAGTAGAGCAAGTTAGAATGCCAAGCGTAACATTGAAAGAATCTGTCGAGAATGCCAATTGGTTTGCTGGTAAATTAATCGAAAATATACCCGAAATTAAAACCGTTGTTCCAAAAACAGGTCGTTCAGATTTGGCAAATGATTGGATGGGTATCCATCAAACCGATGTTTGGATAATACTCAAACCACGCGAAGAATGGCGACCCGGAATTACGAAAGAGGATATAATAAAACAAATCGAACCCTACCTGCAAACCGAACCTGGATTGGCATACAACTTTACTCAACCAATTGCTATGAGGGTAGATGAATTAACAAGTGGAGTGAAAAGCGATTTAGCTGTTAAAATTTTTGGCGAAGATTTGGACGAATTGCAAAGAATTGGCGAAAAGATTGCCGAAATAGTTGCGCAAGCCCAAGGAACAGATAATTTTTATTTAGAGCAATCCGCCGGTCAACCCTATATAACAATAGAAATTGACCGCGAAGCCACTGCACAATTCGGGTTAAATGTTGATGATGTGCAAACAATAGTAGAAGCAGGAATTGGTGGACAGCCCGCAAGCCAAATTTTCGAAGGTCAGCGTCGGTTCGATATAGTTGTTCGTTTTCCCGAAGAAATCCGCAATACTATCGACAAGTTAGCCGATATTCCCATACACCTACCAAATGGTGAATTTATACCCTTGAAGCGTGTGGTTAAAATATCTGCACAAGAGGGTCCTCGCGAAATTGCTCGCGAAGAAGGCTGGCGACGCACCATTGTCGCTATCAACATCAAAGATATCGACATTGGAACTTATGTTGCCAATCTTCAAAAATCAATTGAAACCGAAATTAAATTGCCCGCTGGGTACTTCATAACCTATGGTGGTTCATTCGAAAATCAGCAAAGGGCAATGAACCATTTGATGATTGTGCTTCCTTTGTCGATTTTAATAATTATTGGCTTAATGTATATTATGTTTGGTCAGATTCGCTATGCTTTATTGATATTACTCAACATTCCATTTGCAATGACGGGCGGAGTGTTTTTGCTTTGGATACGAGGGATGTATTTATCAGTATCGGCAAGTATTGGATTTGTGGCTCTTTTTGGTGTTGCTGTGTTGAATGGCATAGTGTTAATTGCCCATTTAAATGAGCTACGCAAAACTAATCCAGATTTCAAGCAATCCGTAATTCGTGGCTCGGCAAATAGGTTACGACCTGTATTGATGACAGCATTGGTTGCAAGTTTAGGTTTTATTCCAATGGCATTCAATACTGGACCAGGTTCGGAGGTACAGCGACCGTTGGCAACAGTGGTGATAGGTGGTTTGATTACTTCAACATTACTCACTTTGTTGCTATTGCCAACCCTTTACCATTGGATGGACAAAAGATATAAGCCCGAAAAATTGGAAGAAAGCATAAACGAACAGGTTTGTGAATAGGTTTTTGCAAATTTTTCTATTTTCAATCTCCCCTCACAGAGGCGCAATTGGGGTTCTCGTGCGGTTGTTTCAATACTCTCTTGCGAGCTAATCAACGACGACCGGTTTGGTGGATTTTAAACTTTGCCAAAGGCAATAAGTTGAGTTTTGGGTTATTAAATCAAGGTTTATATTCCTTCTTTAAATATTTTCCCGTAAGGCTGTTTGGATTTTCCATAATGTCGAAAGGTGTACCTTCGGCAACTATTTCTCCGCCTTTTTTTCCACCTTGGGGTCCCAAATCGATAATCCAATCAGCGAATTTAATCACATCTAAGTTATGCTCTATTACCAAAACGGTATTACCTTTTTCTACCAAATCATCGAGCATATTTACCAATAGTTTCACATCTTCGAAATGTAATCCAGTGGTGGGTTCGTCCAATAGATATAGCGTTTTGCCGGTACTTTTCTTTGCCAATTCAGTTGCTAATTTCACTCTTTGAGCTTCGCCTCCGGATAAAGTTGGAGATTGCTGCCCAAGTTTTATGTATCCTAAACCAACATCTTTCAAAACTTTCAATTTTCGCTTGACTGCAGGTAAATCCTGAAAAACACCAACGGCTTCTTCTATGGTCATTTCCAACACATCAGCGATAGAATGTCCCTTGAACTTTACTTGTAGAGTTTCGTCGTTATAACGCTTTCCCTGGCAAGTATCGCATGGCACATAGATATCGGGCAAGAAATTCATTTCTATTTTTTTTATTCCCGCACCTTGGCAATCTTCGCATCGTCCGCCAGAAACATTGAACGAAAATCTACTTGAGCGGTAACCACGTATTTTTGCTTCGGGTAACATTGCAAATAGATCGCGGATAGGAGTGAAAACTCCTGTGTATGTGGCTGGATTGGAACGTGCTGTTTTTCCTATTGGTGATTGGTCAATTTCAATTACTTTGTCGATATGTTCCAATCCCGTTATTGATTTGTAGGGTAGAGGAGTTGCGGTGGAATTGTAAAAATGAGATGAAAGAATAGGATAAAGTGTGTCGTTTATCAAACTTGATTTACCCGAACCACTCAATCCTGTTATGCAAATAAATTTGCCAAGTGGAAGTATTAAATTGATATTTTTAAGGTTATTTCCTGTGCATCCTTCCAAAGTTAGATACGTTCCATTACCTAACCTTGGAGTTAATTTAAAGGGTATATGTTTTTTGTTTTGTAAATATTGGGCAGTTAGAGAATCTTCAATCTTTTTATATTTATGTAATTTTTTTGTTTCTAAATCCAACACAATTTTCCCACCGTTAACTCCAGCCCCCGGACCTATATCCACAACATAATCGCTTTGCTCAATCATCGCTTTATCGTGTTCAACAACAATCACGCTATTGCCAATATCTCGCAATTCTTTTAAGGAATTAATGAGTAGTTGATTGTCGTGAGGATGCAAACCTATGCTTGGTTCATCTAAAATATAGGTGATTCCAACAAGTTGCGAGCCAATTTGGGATGCCAATCTTATTCTTTGTGCCTCGCCTCCGGATAGCGATTTGGAACTCCGCGAAAGTGAAATATATGATAGCCCTACATTTTTAAGGAATTCGAGGCGTGAATTAATTTCTTTGAAAATTAAAAATGCAATTTCGTTTTGTCGAGGCGAAAGCTTTGATGGTAATTTTTTGAGTAATGGAATTAATGCCTCAATATCCATTGCGGTTAAATCTGAAATATTAAATTTATCTAATTTCACATTCAAACTTTCGGGTTTCAATCTTTTCCCATTGCAATCGGGACAGGGTTTAGTTATTAGAAACTTTCGAATATGTGTTTCGGCAGACTGGATATCACTATTCATCAAATTTTGTAGAATAACAAATAAACCGGGGAAAGTTTGTTTGTAGTTACTAACTTTGGAACCAAATTTTTGTTGCACGACAATTTCATTATCTTCATCTCCATATAATACTTTTTGTAAATTTTCTTTGGATAGTTCGGATATAGGTATATTGGTTGGAATGCTGTGTTTTTTGCAAAACGCTATTATTTGGTTTAATAAATAAGAATTTTTATTATCTTCGAAAAAAATAATTGCATTGTTTTCAAACGATTTGGATGTGTCGGGAATTATTTTTTCAATATCAAATTCTTCTATTTCGCCAATTCCATCGCAAGTTGGGCATGCTCCATATTTCGTGTTAAATGAAAAATTATTGGGTGATAGTTTATCGTAGGCTGTTCCACAACTCGGGCAACTATATTTGGTCGAAAAAGTGTGAAAGGAATTTGTGTTTTCTTTTTGAATTAGTATTGTTTCCTCGCCCATTTTCAATCCAATTTCAAGTGAATTTTGTAATCTAAATTTCGAGGATTCATTGATTATTAATTTATCTACAACTAATTCAATATTATGGATTTTGTAGCGTTCCAATTGCATTCCTTCGCGAATTGATTGAATTTCGCCATCAATACGAACTTTTGAGTAGCCTTCTTTGAATAATTGTGCAAAAAGCTCCTTGTAGTGTCCTTTGCGGGAACGCACCAAAGGGGCTAATATAAGGATTGATGAATTGGTATATTTTTCAAGAATTTCGGCAACAATTCCTTCGAGATTGTTTTCGACAACGGGAATATTGCAATCAGTACAATATTGCACGCCAATTTTTGCGAAAAGTAAACGAAGGTAATCATAAATTTCCGTAACAGTGCCGACTGTAGAGCGTGGATGCTTGCTTATGGTTTTTTGTTCAATCGAAATTGCTGGCGAAAGTCCTTCAATTCGATCCACATCGGGCTTTTTTAACATATCAATAAACTGGCGAGCATTTGGGGATAGGCATTCCAAGTATCGTCGCTGACCTTCGGCATAAATTGTATCGAACGCCAGACTTGATTTGCCCGAGCCCGAAACACCAGTGATTACTACAAGTTTATCGCGAGGAATTGTTAAATCTATATTTTTCAGATTATGTTCCCTTGCCCCAAAAATCGAAATTATATCTAATGAAGTTTCTTTAAAAATGGATTCCAAGTTGGATGTTTTAATTTTTTTTTGTGGTTTTGTCATTTTTTTAATATTTGTTGATACAAAAGTTATAAAATTAAGAAAGTTTGGTATAATTTTTATGTAATTTTTATTAACTTATGTTAACGTAAAAATTATGGTAACAATTGCGGATTATCAAAAAAATGATTAATTTTGAGAAAATAATTGAGAGAGAAACAAATTTGGCGATAAGATTGGTCATTGTTTTATTCTTAATTATTGGTTCAAACCAATTATACGGTTTTCGTGTAGAATCTGAATTCGAACAATCACAATTACTCAATACGATAAAAAACGATAAGGATCAAAATAAACGCTTGCAAAGTTTCTTAGTTTTGTGTCGCATTTATGTAGAAAATCTTAATCCGAGCTCGAATGTATTGTTGCAAGATGCAATTCTATTGGCTAAACAGCTTAACAATTATCCCGCAATCATTGAATTGAATATACTTTATGCGCGCTATCATTACTATCGTGGGGATATCCAAGAATCTACTTTTAGACTAAAGGATGCATTATTAGCTAATGAAGAAATTAACAGCCAAAAATGGTTCGGAGAGATTTATTGTCAATTAGGCGAGAATTACAGAGTGGCGGGAGCACATAATTTAGCATACGAAAACTTTATGCATTCGCTCGAACTTGCCACAAAAATCAAGGACTCAATACTAATTTCAAGTATTTACAATCGGCTTGCAGTTTATTATTTCGAAAATACAGATTTATACCCCGAAATATCTCGAGATTCATCGATTTATTATGCAAATCTATCATTGGACTTATGCCAAAAATTAAACAATGTTAGATATATCATAGCGAATTATAACATATTAGCCCTAATTTATCGGTATAAATTTAACAATTTGGATACTTCCAAATTGTTACTGCATAAAGCGGCGGATATCGCTTTGAAATATCACAAAACAACCCAAATGCCCAATATTTACTATAATATTGCCCGTGGTCATATGATTAATATGGAATTGGATAGTGCAAAGAAATATATTGACGAGGGCTATGCAATTGCCGATAGCTTAGAAATGGCAGAGGCAAAATTTCTGTTTTATCTACTTTATTCCAACTATTATGCATACGTTAAGGATTATCAAAAAGCGTATGAATATGCTAATCTCTACATGATAGAATACAAGAAATCGCAAGAAAATAAATCAAGCTTCAAAGTAAAAAGTGCTCTCAATGAGTTGCAATATAGAAACCAAGAAATAGAACAAGAAAGACAACAACAAACGCGCAATTTCTTGCTTATTATTGCGGCAATGATTATTTTATTTTTTGCTGTTATGATGGTTGTTCTCTTTATGCGTAATAAGCACATCGCTAAATCTAACATGCGATTAATTGAACAAAATGAACAAATCGAATTAAATAATTTAGAACTGGACAAGCAAAATAAAATCATTTCGGAACAGAACGCAAAGCTTGAAGAAAGCAATGCCTCGAAAGATAAATTATTCTCGATTATCTCCCACGATTTAAAAAATCCAATTAGTGGTTTAAAGGAAATGATAACAGTTCTCGCCGACAATTACGATTCTTTTGAGGAAGAAGAAAAGCGGGAAATTCTACAAGAACTTAAATCCTCGTCGGATGTTGTGCTCGAATTACTCCTCGGCTTGCTAACTTGGTCGCGAAGTCAGAGGAATAAAATCGAGTATGACCCCTACAAACAAGACCTTTATCAACTTGTCTATCAAAACATTGCTATTGTTTCGACTGCTGCAAAAAACAAAAATATTACAATTGTTAATTCTGTTCCCGAAAACACAACAGCATTCTTTGATGCAAATATGATTAATACTGTTGTGAGAAATTTGCTTACGAATGCCATCAAATTTTCGAAGACTAATGGTAAAATAGTGGTTAAAGCCGAACAGTATGCTCTTAATCCAAATTATGTTCTAATATCTGTTGCCGATAATGGCGTAGGAATTCCACAGGATAAATTGGATAAATTATTCCAAATTAAACACAGCTTCACTACTGTTGGAACTGGTGGAGAAAAAGGGACAGGATTGGGTTTGCTTATTGTTTGGGATTTTATCGAAAAGAATTATGGCAAAATTTGGGTAGAAAGCGAGGTGGAACGAGGAACTACTTTTTACTTTACCCTACCAATCGATGAACAACCCATTAAATAAGATACATTTTTCTCAAATTAATTGATTATTTATTGCTAATTTGCAATTATATTTTCTTTATCAATAATTTAAATTATGAAAAGAGTACTAAGTATATTCTTAAATACCGACCGAACTTACATTACAAAAATATTGAACGCACCAGATGGTTTAAAATTAGAATACCTTAATGCTACCGATACCCCCGTTGATTTGGACTCACTCCACACGGACGAACAGACCCAAGCATTCGACGAAATTGACTTAATAATTGAAAAATGTGGTAACGATTTTGATAACATTAGCATCATTTTTCCGGCCGATTCGCTATTAATTTCACAAATGCCAAGCAAAAAAGGTATTACCCGAGAAGAAATTATGAATTTAATTGGTATTGAATTGAAAAGAGCGTTTCCGAATCTGAATATTTCCAACTTTCAAATTCAAGTGTTCCAATTAAGTGAGAATAAATCAAAAGTTAATAAACAAATTGCAGTAGTATATCAGAACAACGATTTGAGTGTGTTCGAGCAATATTTTTCGAAATACGAAAAAGAAATCAATTTTCCTTATGTCTCGCAAATAGCTGCTGCCAATTGCTTTATGTATAATTACCCCGAACTACACAATAAAAATGCTGCAATAGTGGCAGTCCAAAATAACTATATAGATTTTTGTGTAATTTCAAATGGAAATTTTGTTTATTTTGGTTTGGAAAATTATTCCACACCAGATCAAATACCAACAGCACTCGAATCACAAATCGAAAAAGTAATGAATGAAATTGTAGATGATTTGGCTGGAGGTATTTTTTATTACGGGAAGGATATTAACCAGCAAACATTTATTAATTGCTGGGAAACAGCAATGATTTTTGGTGCTGAAGGAAAGAGGCTTGGTTCTTTCAGAATGTTGAAATCGGATTTGGAAGAAAGAGATGTTGATTACACAATAAAGACTGCACAACACTATGCCCCTTGCATAGGAGCTGCTATACCGCTTTATTTCGATTCAATAATACTTTAAACAAAGGTTGGCAAGTGCGAATCATCTCAGGAGTCTACGGTGGACTACAATTAGCATCTAAGCTCCCCCCGAATATCCGTCCAACAACGGATTTGTCTCGTGAAAGTTTATTTAATGTTCTTTCTAATTTACTCGATTTTAATTCTTTAAGTGTATTGGATTTATTTGCGGGTACGGGTGCTTTGGGAATTGAAGCAATAAGCCGAGGAGCCTCATTTGTTAATTTTGTAGATAAATCATTTCAATCTATTTCGATAATAAAAATGAATTTGGAAAAAATTAATATTGAACTCAACAAATACAAAATAAATAAGCAAGATGTAGCAAAGTTTTTAAAGAATGAACAACAGAATTACGATTTGATTTTTGCAGACCCTCCCTACGATGTAAATTTTTTTGAAGAAATTATTCAACACATTTTACGTAATAAAATCCTACGAGATAATGGAATTATAGTATATGAACTATCAAGTATGCAAAGCATAATAATACCAAATCAAATCGAAATAATTAAAATTAAAGAATTAGGAAAATCAAAATTTTATTTTTTAAAGCATAGAAAGTAAATAAAAATTTCTTAAATTAGAGAAAATGAAAATACAAATATGAATCAACTTAATAAATTTAGAGAGGACATCTCCAATGTCTTCAAAAAAGGTATCAAAATATTAGTTCTTAGTCGTGCATTAAAAAGTATCAGTCTGGACTTGAAATTATTGGCAGTGAATGGAATTGTTCAAGCTGGCAAAATTGGTTCTGCCCAAGGTCAGTCATTGATAACACTTTCGGGATTTTTGTCGGATTTGCCAATACAAATTGCACCCGAGTTAGAGGATTTGGAGAGTGTTTCGTCCGATCTGGCAAGGCAGCTAACAGTAACATCTATTTCGATAGTCCGTTTTCTTTTTTATTCCAATTCTTTGTCGAGTTTGTTGGACGATATTTTAATTGCAAATAAAAGCAGTTTCCGTTCCACTGATTTCGATTTATTAAATACCCAAGAATTGAACAAATTGTCCAAAAATAAGTTATTAGAGCGCACCAATCAAGAAGAAAAGAAAAACATCGACCTTATTGCAAAAGTAAATATCAATATTACCTATAAATCAATGGATATGTTAAATAAATCCTTGGATTTGTTGAGCAAAGCAGAGCAAAAAATATTAAATCTCAAACGAAATGGTTTTATTGCCAATTATATGGGGTCGAATATTTTAATTGAATCATCATACTTAAGCACCGATCAGCAAAGCTTTATTGCATTAGTTACAAATATCCGAAATATTGTTGACCGATTAAACACCAATTTGGACGAAATGAATAATGATATCAAAGCTGCTCAAAATTATCTTAAATATATAATTATGTCAATTTCTAATTAGTGTAAATATATGAAAAGTGAAATAATATTCGAAAGCGGTGACCATAAATGGGTCGTCTTTGGGCGAGATCCCCAAAAGAAAAACGAAGTAATCGATACAAATGAATTTGTTATCATCAACAATGGCGAAGCAATGATTTTGGATCCAGGTGGAATTGAAATCTTTCCGCAAGTGCTTTCCGAAATAACAAAATATGTTTCTTTAGAACAAATCAAAACAATATTTGCATCTCACCAAGATCCCGATATAGCATCTTCTCTGGCAATGTGGTTAGATTTGATTCCCGATATAAAAATTTACTGCCCCTGGTTGTGGACAGGATTCCTAAGTCATTTTGGAATGGGAGTTAATTTTACTTTAAATGGTATTCCCGACGAAGGTATGGAAATAAAAATTGGCAATCAAGGGTCCTCGGTCTTTGCAGTGCCCGCTCATTATTGCCATTCTTCAGGTAATTATTCGATTTATGACCCAAAATCCCGAATTCTCTTCTCGGGCGATATAGGTGCGGCACTTATACCAATAGATTATCCACTTTATGTTGATGATTTTGCATCTCATATTAAGTATATGGAAAAATTCCATCTTAGATGGATGCCTTCTACTCAACATCTACGCTCTTGGGTACGCCGAGTGAGAGCAATTAATCCCGAGGTAATTGCGCCTCAACACGGAGCAATTTTTGCAGGTGCTAATGTTACAAAATTCCTCGATTGGTTAGATAACCTAGAAGTTGGAAAATACGAAATGGGCGCCGAAACTACTGATATTAACAAAACTATTTGGTTGAAGTGGAAAAAGTAGTTACCAATACTTTTTTTAACCAAGACGAATACGAATTGTTTGATTAAAATTTAATATTTTGGGGATGTATTGACATTTGAATATTAAATAAACATAGGCTGGAATTGAAGGAATGACAAAGTTACTTTCAAAGTCTGAAAAAAGTCGAATAATTTGAGTAACTTTGCATAAAATGAAATTGGAATGAAAACTCATCATAAAATAATAAACGGAGACAGTAGACAAATGGCTGAATTGCCTGACAATTCGGTGCATCTGGCTATCACTTCGCCACCCTATTGGCAACTCAAGGATTACGGCTCAGACAACCAAATCGGCTTTCACG
>CALKJQ010000144.1 GCA_937995785.1 Candidatus Kapaibacterium sp. | reverse complement strand
TCATAAAGAAAATCCTTGACATTGTAATTAACTATCACAATGCTCAATTCAATATCATTTTTATGTGCCTTTTCAGTTATCAAAAGTTAACTTCTTCCTATAAATTCTGTTTATAAATGGCTCGATTTTGTAAGAAATAATACCAAAAAAAGCTCCGGCGATAATATCTACAAAATAATGATACCTTAAATATATAGTTGCAAAAATAATACTTATTCCAATAATGAAAACGAGCCAACGCATTTTAGATTGAAAACGAAAGCTATAAAAAATGGCAACTAATGTAATCATCGTGTGGCCACTTGGCATACAATCTCTATTAACCAAATTTGTGGGATTGAGTGTTTGGTTCGTTACCCCACCTCCGACATTTATAAACCACCTTAATGTATCGGTTAGTAATATCCCGGGAAGCTCTGTGTTTATCTGCTCGAATGTATAAATTGTGAAACGTGGTCCTATTGCGGGAAAAATAAAGTACAAAAAATAAGAGAAAAAATACGCAAAAAGGATATTTCTCAAGAATGTATCGAACTCTTTGTTGTTGTTATAATATAAATCGACTGCTGTAAAAATTGGCAAAAAATAGAACAAAGTGTAGCAAAATTGAAGGTACTCAGTTAGATACGGATTAACCAATGGAGCAAGTATTTCTCCCGGATGATTTCCTAAGATAGCTAAATCGCAATTGATTAGGAATTTATCGTAATCAATCGGATGAAGTGATTTAATCAAAAACTGATACAAACTATAAACAATTAAAATGCCTATTAAATACTGTATGTTGCTTAAAAATTCATAAAAAGGTGATTGTTTAGATTTTTTGCGTACGATTAAAATAACCAAGACATAAGCGATAGCGATGATAATATTCAATACGGAATGAGGAACTATCCCAAAAAAAATGATATTAGATAGTGATGCAATTATAAGAGAAGATAAAGTGTATATCTCGGAAAATCTTAGGTTGTATTCACCAATAATGTGATTGAGCTTCATTACTACTTTTTTGCTTTCGGATTAATTATATCATACAAAATTAAGTAATCTTTGATAGATAATTCCTCGGGACGCATCTTTGAATACACTAAATAAGTATTATTATTTGCTATTTCGGCTAAATCGTGGTTGTTTTGATTTAAGTACGTTTTTATTGTATTGTTGATAATTTTACGACGTTGATTGAAAAGTGCTTTTATAAGACCAAGTAATTTGAATTTTTCTTGTATATCCATATTTAGCAATATATTAGTAAAATTTAATTTAACCACAGTGCTAATAACCTTTGGAGGAGGAAAAAAACAGCTGGGTGGAACATCAAATTTATCCTCGACTACAAAAAATAAATTTGCCAACAAACTTAATATTCCATATTCTTTACTTCTTGGCTTTGCAACCAATCGTTGATATATTTCCTTTTGCATCATCAGAACGGCACTTTCTATAGCATTAGAATAATTACATAAATGGAAAAGAATTGGCGATGTTATGTAATAAGGTATATTTCCTAAAACTTTTATACTTTGGTTATTTATAGATTTAATTTTGTGTAAGTCGGATTGTAAAAAATCGCTTTCTATTATCTGCAATTTCTGTGGAATAAAACGTTTGTATTCCTCTTTTAGATGGTCAATAGAACGTCTGTCGATTTCGTAAGCAAATGCTTTGATTTCTTTTTCGATTAAAAATTGAGTTAGAGCTCCCGTTCCTGGTCCTATTTCAACAGCGATATCACCATCTTGGATTTGAAGTAAATCAACAATTTTTTTACTTATATTTTTATCGTGCAGAAAGTGTTGTCCTATGGATTTCTTAGGTGCAAAATTCTTCATAAATTAATATTTAAAACTCAAAATTATAAAAATCGTATCTTTAAAACATTAAAATGTAACTAATCTTTGATAATTTCGTAATATCTTAATTAGCAATTTCAAGAATTTTATTACAGGAATTATTATGATAAGAAAAGTTAAGTTTATCTATTCTTTTGTAATTGCTGTCCTTTTGGTACAGAGCCTAAATGCAAAAGTAGATAGTTTCAATCCAATATCTTTCGTAAAAGATACTTTACCCAATGGATTGAGTGTGGTTTACTCAATCGACAAATCTGCACCAATTGTGGCAACAATTGTGCATTATAGAATAGGTTCCCGCTACGAAACTCCCGGCAGAACTGGTTACACTCACTTTTTCGAGCACTTGATGTTCGAAGCAACCAATGCTTACGAGCGTGCAGCAATCGATAAATTCGTCGAGGAAGCAGGCGGAACTTTAAATGCCCATACCGCCTTCGACGAAACAGTGTATTACCTAAAATTACCTTCAAACTACTTGGAAATGGCTCTATGGATAGAGTCCTCGAGAATGAGGGGCTTGAAAATCGATAGTATCGGAGTTGCTACACAAAAAGGTGTTGTGAGCGAAGAGTTGAAAATGAGACGCGAAAACACTGCTTATGGAACTTTGCTCGACAAAATGTTCGAAAATTTGTTCAAAGGCACAAACTACGAATGGACCGTAATTGGCTCGTTGGAAGATATCCAAAATGCTAAAATCGAAGACTTCCGCGACTTCTACGATGGCTATTATTACCCGAATAACGCAACCTTAGTAATTTGTGGTGATTTCGACTTAGCCGAAGCGCGTAATTTGGTTGAAAAATACTTCGGAAGATTGCCAAGAAAAGAAATTCCCAAAGAAAAGCCAATGGTAATAAAACCTTTGGAAAAAGCAGTTTACGAGGAAATTGAAGACGATAAAGCACAATTGCCCGGCATCTTTGTAGGTTATTTAGGAGTTAGCTCTTCCGACCCCGATTATTATCCATTATCAATTTTGGGTGATATATTGGCGGCGGGCGAAAGTTCACGATTTTATCAAAAATTGGTTGATAAGGATAAGATTTCATTGAGTGCAAGTTTCTTTCCCTATGCTTTGGAAAAAGCTGGCACTATAATTTTCTATTCAATCGCCGCTCCCGAGAAAAGTGCTGATGAAAACATCAAAGCAATGGACGACATAATAAAAGATATAATCAACAAGGGAGTTACCGAAGAAGAATTGCAAAAAGCCAAAAACATAAAAGAAGCAAGTTTTGTGGGCGATAAACAAGACGTGCTCTCCAAAGCACAAAGCTTGGCAAGCAATGATGCCTATTTTGGCGACCCCGGTTTAATAAACACTGAAATTGAAAAGTATATGAGCGTTACTCTTGATGATGTGAAACGGGTTGCCAAGAAATATTTTTCGACCGATAAAAGAGTTGTGCTTGTATATAAACCAAAATCAAAATCGTAAAATAGAGGAAAGTAAATATGAACAAAATTAAAATTTTAATAGTATCATTGTTCTTGGCTTATGCCGTTAACAACTCATTTGCAGTTGAACCTTTGCCAAAACCCGAACCAAAGCCCGCAAAGGACTTTGTGTTCCCCGAATATAAAACTATTGTTCTTTCGAATGGTATTAAAGTTTTTCTTATCAGCGACAAAGAACAACCCGTAATCGAATTAAGAATGTTACTTGCTGGTGGTTCTAACTTAGATGGTACAAAAATTGGCTTAGCCGATATTACAACTGGATTGATGACAAAGGGGGCTGGCAAACGCAACGCACTCGATATTGCAAAAACATTAGATGGTATTGGAGCATCGGTAAATGTGTCGGCGGGACAAGATTATATAGTTGCTTCGGGTTCGTCTCTCAAAAAGCATTTCAACACTATGTTTGAAGTTTTTGCAGATGTGGTATTGAATCCAAAGTTCCCAAAAGATGAATTCGATAAATTAATTGAACAATCTATTGCGGGCGTAAAAATGCGTAAATCAAACAGCGGACAACTTTCCCGATTGCTTGGCGCTATTGCTGTTTATGGCAAAGACCATCCCTATGGAAAGGTTTCTACCGAACAATCCTTAAAATCTATCACAGTTGATGATTGCAAAAAGTATTATCAATCCACATTTATGCCAAACAACCTTACGATGGCTGTTATTGGCGATTTTGATGAAAAAGAATTGATTAAAGCACTGGAAGGTAAGTTTAAAAACTGGAAATTAGGTTCCAAACCAAATATGGATTTACCCGACCCCAAGCCTTTGCCAAAAGGAGTATATTTTATCCCACGAACTGGTTCCAAACAATCTTCGGTAACAATAACTGCTTTGACAGTTCCAAGAAATCATTCTGATAATTTAGCATTACGGCTTACATCTGCCGTTTTAGGTGGTGGTTTTGGTTCGAAACTATTCCGAACACTTCGCGAAAAATATTCGTTCACCTACAGCCCGTTTGCTTCGCACACAAGCAACAAGTTTGGAAATCGGTTTATTGCTGGCTCGGAGGTTAAATTGGATAAAACCGATTCTTCGATTGCTGTTATCTTGGAACAAGTTAAATCGCTCTACGACCCCGATGGAACAACCGAAGAAGAATTGAACCGAATTAAAAACAATGTAATCGGAAATTATCAAATGGCATTCGAAAGTTCAGATTTCGTTGCATCGCTAATTCAGAATTCCGAATTTTATGGTGAGTCAATGGATGTGGTGAAAACCTACACAACAAGAATGAAAAATTTAACAACATTCGACATTGCCAAAGTATCCGAAAAATACCTAAGAACCGACAAACTCTATATTACAGTCGTATCCAACCCCGATATCAAAGATGAATTGAAAAAATGGGGTAATGTTTACGAATACACTTTGGATTTGGAATCTGAAGAGGATATTGCACGGGCAACTCCGGTGAATATCACAGCCGAGGAACTCATTAAAAAATATACAAATGCTATGGGCGGTGCCGAAAAAATTAATGCTGTTACAACTATGAAGGTTGAAGCAAGAGGAAAGTTTAAAGTTCAAGGACAATCGTTCGATGCAAAAGCCGTGCAATTAACCAAATTCCCCGACAGAGAATACCGAAGTATTACAACCCCCGTTTTCCAACAAGAATCTTGGTGCAATGGCACCAAAGCATGGGCAAAACAAGGTGCCGAAACAATCGAACTTACGGGTGCAGATTTTGATGATGCCAAGAAAAATGTCAAGTCTGAATTATTCGAATTAACTCGGGCAATTGAAAACAAATACAAATTGGAGTTAATCGGAGAAAAGGATGGCTTAATCAAGATGAAAGTTACAAACAGCGATGGTGATAAATCAACATATTACTTCGACAAAGCCAATTTCCTTATTAAGAAAATTGAAGCTACGCAAGATTCACCACAAGGTCCGATTGAAGTTGTTTCTGTTTATTCCCAATACGAAAGTATTAATGGAATCAATTATCCATTGAGAGTTGAGGTAAGCACTCCATTTTATCAATTAGAATTGGATAATGTTGTATTTTTCAATATTCCAATCGAAGATTCTACTTTTAGTCCAAGTAAATAATATAATTGTTTTCTAACCAAAAAAAGGGTTGTCCATTTTGGGACAATCCTTTTTTTTAAGTAATTACTAATGTTTAAATTAATTGATTTGTGTGTTAAAAATATTAAAATTATACTTATCAAATAGATGAATATTTGGGACTTATAATCTAAAAAATGCCTAATTTTGCATAATTATAATTGTTTTAAGGATTGGAAAATATATTTTTAAATAAAGCAATCGAAATTTCATTAGAATCGATTAAGAAAGGAGGAGGACCATTTGGAGCTTGTATTGTCCGAGATAACGAAATAATATCATTGGAACATAATACAGTTACAATCGACAACGACCCTACTGCCCATGCCGAAATTAATGCAATAAGAACAGCATCCAAAAAATTGGGAAAATTTGATTTGAGCGACTGTGTAATTTATTCGTCCACTGAACCTTGTCCAATGTGCCTTTCGGCAATTTATTGGGCAAAAATACCGGTTGTTTACTTTGCCACTACTCGCAAGGATGCCGAAGAAATCGGATTTAGCGATAATTTGATTTACGAAGAAATCAATAAACCAATATCTAAAAGGAAAATTAGAATGATACAATTAAATAAATCCAAATCACTCGAAGTGTTCGAAGTTTGGAAAAAATATGAAAATAAAATAGAGTATTAATATGAAATTATTTATCCCCGGAATTATACTAATTTTTATTGTCTCTGCTTGCAAAAACTACTACACAGAACCTTGCGAAATAGAATACAATACTATTTTCGATAAAACACACTTTTTTAACTCAATTCCCGACATACTAAAAGATGAACAATTCACTATCAACAAATCCGACGAAGATCGTGGATATCTGATTGCCGAGCGTTTTGTTAGCATTAATAAAGATTCATTTCAATTGAATATATCAATTCGATTCGACCAAGAAAATAAAAAGTTTTTCGTAACTCCATCATCAGCTAAATTACCTCGTAACGCGGAAAGCATTCGATTCTACACATTAAAAAGGATGCCTGAGGAGATGAAACCCTTTTTTGAAAATGCTATCAACAGAATTGAAACTTTTAATTTAGGAAAAAATTTCCCAAATAAATAAAACAAAGATGGAAGAACCACGCCCCGAGACGATATCCGAACTAACAGACAGATTGAAAGGAGTAATTGAGTCGAAATTTTCCTTTGTGTTTATTGTTGGCGAGGTTTCGAACTACAAGCGAAATCAATCTGGTCATCATTACTTTTCTTTAAAGGATAGCGGTGCTCAGATTTCGTGTGCAATTTGGTCGAATAACCGTATCGACACCAAAATAAATGATGGGATGAAGGTTATTGCCAGTGGTTATCTCTCGGTTTATCCCCCGCAAGGTAAATACCAAATTATTATACACACCATAAAACCAGCTGGAATTGGCGATTTATACCAAAAATTTGAAGAGTTAAAGCAAAAACTATCCAATTTGGGATATTTCGATAACGAAAGAAAACGAAAAATTCCCGAAGTTTGTCTAAAAGTTGGTGTTTCCACCTCGCCAACGGGTGCGGCAATACGGGACATCACCTCTACAATCCATAGCAGACTGCCTGCTGTAGAGATTTTTTTTCGACCTACAATGGTTCAAGGCGAAGGCTCGGAATACGATATTGCACGAGCTATCGAGGAATTGAATAAATACGATTTAGATGTGATAATAATTGGTAGAGGGGGCGGTTCAATCGAAGATTTATGGTCGTATAATACCGAAGTTGTGGCTAATGCTATCCTCAACTCACGAATACCCGTGATTTCGGCAGTCGGACACGAGACCGATTTCACTATTGCAGATTTTGTTGCAGATATGCGTGCTCCAACTCCTACGGGTGGTGCACAATATGTAACGCACACCACATTAACTGATTTCTTAAATTATTTCGATAATATTGAATTGAACATAAAAAATACATTATTTAACAAAGTCAAACAATTACAGCAAACCATTGAGCGAACATTTGAAAATAATTTTAAGGCACGCCTATTTGATAAACTACATTTTCTGCACCAACAACTAAGCGACTATGAAGAGAATTATTTCAAATCAATGTTTCAACTTTTAAAATTTCAAAAACAAAACCTATTAACCAAGGAAAACTTACTAAATAGTTTGCACCCATTATTGCCGATGGAGAAGGGTTTTGTTTATCTAAAACAGGAGGGGAAGTTGATTAATAACGATACAATCCCTAAAGTTAACAAAAGTATTGAAATCATCAGAAAAAATGATATTCTAAGTGCTAAGTTAATCGAAATAAAAAACAAATTACTTTGAGTTATATACGATAATTATTTCTTAATTTACTTTTTTAAAATTGGAGAAATAAATGGCAAAGATAAATGTGTATATTTCCTTTAATGGAAATTGCGAAGAGGCATTCAATCACTATAAGACGGTATTTGGTGGCGATTTTTCTTATCTCGGTCGTTTTCGTGATATGCCCTCGCCCGAAGGTGTTACCGAAGATGAGTTAGATAAAATTATGCATATCACCCTTCCTATCAGTAAAGAGACGGTGCTTTTTGGCAGTGATGTTCCAAGCAGTTATGCCGAAAAAATGGTATTCGGAAATAATTTTTCAATTTCGGTAGATTGTTCCTCCGAAGACGAATGCAATCAGTATTTTGCAAAGTTGTCCGAAGGTGGCTTTGTTACGATGCCTTTGGAAAAAACATTTTGGAATGCATATTTTGGAATGTGTATCGACAGATTTGGTATTAATTGGATGATTAATTACGATTATCCCGATAAATAATTAAAATACGAAATGAGATACAAAATTTTTAAAATAATGGGAATATTGAACGTCACCCCCGATTCATTCTCGGATGGTGGCGTTTTTTTAGATAAATACAATGCAATCAAGCAAGTAGATTGGATGGTCGAAAACAATGTGGACATAGTTGATATTGGTGGCGAAAGCACTCGTCCCAATGCTCCAATGGTCTTGTTAGAAGAGGAGTTGAGCAGAGTAATTCCCATATTAAAAGAAGTTCGGAAAATTTATCCAAATTTAACTATATCAGTTGATACAACAAAGTATGATGTTGCCAAAGCAGCTTTGGACGAAGGTGCGGACATAATTAATGATATATCGGGACTACAATCCAATGAAAACATTGCTGAGTTAGTTGGCAAGTATAATGCCGGTCTTATTATAATGCATATTAAAGGCACTCCACAAAATATGCAAAACAATCCCGAATACGAAAATGTAGTTACGGAAGTTTATGATTTTTTTGAGAAACAGATCGTTTTGGCACAAACAAAAGAAGTAGAAAAAATCTGGATTGATGTCGGTATTGGATTCGGTAAAAAAATGAAGCATAACTTAGAATTACTCAAGAATTTAGAAAAATTCAATTCAATCGGGTTTCCCCAAGTTTTGGGAATTTCACGGAAATCCTTTATTGGAAAAATGTTCCAAATTACCGAGCCAAAGGACAGAGATGTTCAAACTGCTCTATTGCATTCAATCCTCATTACAAAAGGAATCGACATTGTGAGAGTTCACAATGTCGAATACCTAAATCATTTAAGAAAAATTTTGATTGAATTCAACTAATTATCTATTAAAAGTAATTTGCCATTTTCCATAATCAACTTATCCTCGAAGTGGACAGTTGGCTTAGTAATTAATCCGTCAATATGCATTGGGACGTTAATTTTTCCGCCAAACGACATATTGTTGCCAAAGGCAAAGTGGACTGTGCCCAAAACTTTTTCATCTTCCAAAATTTCGCCTGTCAATTTAGCATAAGGATTTGTCCCAATTCCAAATTCACAAACCGTTTTTCCTCCATCATCAAATCTATTGATTAACCGACCGAGGAAACGAGCCTCGCCTCCTTTGCCGGAAATTTTAGTAACAACACCATCTTTAATCTCCATATAGATTGGATGGGTCAACAAACCTACGGTAGCGACAGAACCATCAATAACTAATAACCCATTAACAGATTCTTCAATAGGTGCAATATATACTTCTCCCGAAGGAATATTTCCACTTTCGCCAATATTTTTTAATATGCCAGTAGAGGCAATTGGAGTTCGTCCTTCGATTGAGAAGGAAATATTCGTTCCTTTTTTGGAGGTTACCGTTATATTTTTTATACCACTGAAAGCATCTAACACCACATTAGTGTTGTGAATAACTTTATCGATATTGGGATTTAAGCATCGAATCATTGTGTCGAGGGAAATATTAGGCATAGTGCCAACACGAACACCTAATTTGGAAGCCTCACGGCGCGCTTTTGTATGGGTTATCGACTTGGAGGTAGGGGCTATCACCACATCAACAGATTTCATCAATTCAGCAACTTGTTCGGGTGGTTCTTGCCCGTTGATTTCGCGTGATTTTATTTCTACATAAATTGCTTCTTTAGCTATTATTTGACCAGCTTCATATAAAGCTTGACCAATCTCTCTTAGCACTTCGTCGGTAAGAACTAATAGTGTTTCACCGTCGTCTAAACCCATATATTCTTTCAATGCAATACGCGATGCCTTTTGCAATTTTAGTAATGGCATAAATACTCCATAATTTATTAAATTGAAAAAAAACTTGCTTAAAAATTAGATAATAAATTTTGTAAAACAATGAATTACAAAGATAATAAAAACGTTAAAAATATAAAAAAAAATTACTAATAATTTTTATTAAATCTTCACAATCCACATAAATATTATATATAAAATATCTGTAATAACTTAAAATTAAAATATTTATTTTTTGTATTCGTTTTAATAAAATTGGAAAAATAATCCAATAAAATTCGTATAAACTTTTATTTAATAATTATTAATCATAAAAAACGGAGTCATTATTATGGCAAAAATTATTGAGTTTAATGCAGAAGCTCGCTCCCATTTGAAATCTGGGGTTGACCAATTAGCAAACGCTGTTAAAGTTACATTAGGACCAAAAGGTCGTAATGTAATAATAGACAAAAAATTTGGTGCACCAACTGTAACTAAAGATGGTGTAACTGTTGCTAAAGAAGTCGAATTAGAAGATCCAATCGAAAATTTAGGTGCAAATATGGTTCGCGAAGTTGCATCCAAAACAAGTGATGTAGCAGGCGACGGAACAACAACTGCAACTGTATTGGCTCAAGCAATTTATCGTGAAGGCTTGAAAAATGTTACTGCTGGTGCTAATCCTATGGACTTAAAACGCGGTATAGACTTGGCAGTTTCTAAAATTACAGAGGGACTTAAGAGTATTTCACGAGATGTACAAGGTAAAAAAGAGATTACTCAAGTTGGCACTATTTCGGCAAACAATGATTCAACTATAGGAGAATTAATAGCAGAAGCAATGGAAAAAGTAGGAAAGGATGGAGTTATTACCGTTGAAGAAGCAAAAACAATGGATACAGCATTAGAAACTGTTGAAGGAATGCAATTCGACCGCGGATATCTCTCTCCATATTTCATAACAGATGCCGACAATATGGAAGTAGTATTAGAAAATCCATTCATTTTAATCTACGACAAAAAAATATCATCTATCAAAGATATACTTGGTATTTTGGAAAAAACATCACAAACTGGCCGTTCTTTATTGATAATAGCCGAAGATGTGGAAGGCGAAGCATTGGCAACATTGGTATTAAATAAACTTCGTGGTATTCTAAAAATTGCTGCCGTTAAGGCACCCGGCTTTGGCGATCGCCGCAAAGCAATGCTCGAAGACATCGCAATCCTTACCAACGGAACATTAATAACTGAAGAACAAGGTTACAAATTAGATGCAGCTGGATTGGAACATTTAGGCACCGCTGCTAAAGTTATTATTGACAAAGACAATACAACAATTGTCGAAGGTGCGGGCAAACAAGATTCAATTAAACGCCGCATAAACGAAATAAAAGTACAAATTGAGAAAACTACTTCGGATTACGACCGCGAAAAATTGCAGGAAAGATTAGCAAAATTGAGCGGTGGTGTTGCTGTTTTGAAAATTGGTGCCGCAACCGAAGTGGAATTAAAAGAAAAGAAAGCACGCGTCGAGGATGCATTACACGCAACTCGTGCCGCAGTTGAAGAAGGTATCGTACCCGGCGGTGGTGTTGCTTATCTTCGCGCTGTTAAGAATTTGGAAAATGTAAAAGTCGACAATCCCGACCAACAAATTGGGGTTAATATCATCAAACGCGCCATCGAAGAACCGATTCGCCAAATTGTTGAAAACGCTGGATTGGAATCATCAGTTATTGTTAACAAGATTAAAGAAAATGATGGTAACTTCGGTTTCAACGCATTCACCGAAGAATTCGTTGATATGTTCGAAGCTGGCGTTATCGATCCAACCAAAGTTGCTCGAGTTGCATTGGAAAATGCAGCATCGGTTGCTGGTTTGCTTTTGACCACAGAAGCTTTGATTGTTGAAAAACCCGAAAAGAATCCACCAATGCCTCCAATGCCAGGCGGTGGAATGGGCGATATGTATTAAAATCTAATATTTTTTTGTTGCTCAAAAAAGCCACTTCTACGAGTGGCTTTTT
>CALKJQ010000143.1 GCA_937995785.1 Candidatus Kapaibacterium sp. | reverse complement strand
CAACTAAATTAGAATTAACTTATTTTTACAAGTTCAAAAAATATAATTATAACGGAAAAGCCAATGTCTGGGTAAGGATTGATGATACATTTGGCAGTAGTATATCCGAAATAACTTCAAATCCTATTTTAAAAGATGTGGAGGAATGGCAAAAGGGGATTTTAATAGCAGATATTCCACCCGAAGCTGCAAACCTGCGAATAGGACTTGTTTTGGAAGGGAACGGAGAAGTATATTATGATAAATTATCATTAAAATTAAAAATTGGCAAAAAGGATTCGACGATAACATTACGAAATGCCGATTTCGAGGATGTTACCAATCGCAATACGATTCTCGGTTGGAATTTAACAAATTATTCCCAAAACGAAGGTTTCAATGCGATAATCTCTGAAGGTGGTTATGAAAGCAATTACTCAGTCAAAATTTTTTCTGACCCAAACACTAATTACAAATTGCCCGAACTCTTAGGTAAGCATAGCGAAACATTTTACCCAAATCTACAAGTTGAATTCCCATTAATGCTTCACCCATCGCAGTTAAGTGTGGGCAAAATACCAAATTATGATTTTCCAAAATTTTTTAGAGTAAATGACAAAGACGTTTTTTCGCGTTTTCTTATCCTTATTGATCTATATGGATATCTAAGAAATTTTTCGATTAACTCTATTTCGGAAAGCGATTTAGAAAACGCTTTTTTTACAGCTTTAACCAAATCGTCATCGAGCGTCGATAGCAAGGCATTTTTAGAAATAATTAACGAATTCTATTCAATTTCGGGTGATATCAACCCGAAGTTTTGGAATGGAATGGAAAATAATTCCTATATGCCCGATATTGGATTAATTACGGAACAAAATAAAGTATATTTATTTGGAGCTAACCAATACAAAATTCCCGATGGTTCCGAATTGTATTCTGTCGATAATATTAAAATTGAATTATTAAGTGGATTCAAGCGAAATGCTAAGTATGAATTATCCAAAAAAGTAGCGCAATTATTGACGGGCACAAAAAATTCAACTGTTCAGGTCGAAATTAAATCAGCAAAAGGAGAAATTAAGTCAATTAAGTTAACGCGTAATGCTATGAATGTTAAAACAATATCCAAACCATTTTATGCGACCGAGCTGGATACAGGAGTTATTTATTTAAATACAACAATGATTAGTGACCAAGATTTTAAAAACATATCCAAACAATTATCTGCCCAAGATATAAAAGGTATAATTTTCGATTTGCGAGGTTATTCCACTTTATCCGAACATATTTTAGGTTTCTTTACCAGCAATACCATTGATGGCTACGAAGCTGAAATTCCAATTTATACTGCCCCCGCCAAATCAATTGTTTCGTCCACAAAAATCAATAGTAATATTCAACCAAACGGTACATTGAAGGATAAAAAAGTGGTTTTTTTGATAAATGAATTCACAACATCTTATTCAGAGCTTATAGCTTATTTGGCAAAGAAAAATGGCATAGGAATTCTGGTAGGGGAGACTACACAAGGGGTATTCAGCGATGTAGGACAAATGAGACTTTCGGGCTTTTATTATGGTTCTCAATCTTTCATAAATATTTTAGATAAAGGTCAGTTACTCATCACACCAATAACGCCTTCTGTGGAGATAAAACAAACTTTAGATGCAACATTAAACGATAAAGATTTGCAATTGCAGAAAGCTATAGAATTAATAAAGCAATAAATTCAACATTAAAAAAAATGCCTCGTTTTGCGAGGCATTGTTTAATATAATTAGTTAGATTTTAGAGACCAAAAATTGATTTTGCTTCCTGATAACGTCGCTCCACTTCATCCCAATTTACCAAATTCCAAAAAGCTGCAATATAGTCAGCTCTCAGATTTTGATACTTCAAATAATAGGCATGTTCCCACACGTCTATACCCAAAACAGGGATTGCATTATCTGCAACAGTATCCATTAATGGATTGTCCTGATTTGGGGTGGACGAAACAAAAATTTCTCCGTTCGGGCGAACGCTCAACCAAGCCCAACCACTACCGAATTGTCCCATTGCAGCGGCATTGAATTGTGCCTTAAAAGTATCAAAATTACCAAAAGTCGAGTTGATTGATGATGCAACATCTCCAACTGGATTATTAGCAGTCGAATCTGGATTTGGTCGTAACATTTTCCAAAAAACTAAGTGATTGAAAAAACCACCGCCGTTGTTTTTAAGTCCTATCTGCTCTCTGCTTACTTGAGCGAAAATTTCTATTAGTGATAAATTTTGAAGATTACTTTCAACTACGAATTTGTTAAAGTTATCCGTATAGGCTTTGTGGTGGCGAGTGTAATGAATTTCCATTGTACGAGCGTCGATATGTGGTTCCATATCTCCATAGTTATATGGTAATTGTTCTTGTGCAAATGGATATCGCAAACCTAATTCTGAATTGTTGTTTAATTGAGTTAAAAAGGGAGTTAATGCGTTGCTCATAATTTATTATCCTTATTTTAGTTTAACAAAAAGTAATGTTAGTATAAACGAATTTGTTGCTTTGTGATTTTAAAAGATAGAATATTCTTATTTTTGCCTTTTTAATAAATTGATTATGAAAAATAAGTTAACATTTTTGTTCGTTTCCGTGATTTTTGTAGTAAATCCACTTTTTGCGAGCTTTGGTCAATTCAATGGGAATATTTCAATCGAGGGGCAAACTTATTCGAAGGATTCTTTAATTAATGCTCCCGATGCACCCGAAAAAATTCTATCAAATTCATCAATGAATTTGTATTATCGCTTAAATCAATTCGAGGTGGGAGTGCGTTTCGAGGCATTTCTCAATCCAATTTACGGTATCGACCCAAGGTACCAAGGAACGGGAATTGCATACAGAAATATATCCTACAAAGGCAACGACATTGAAATTTCAGCAGGCAACTTTTACGAACAATTTGGAAATGGATTGATACTCCGCTCCTACTACGACCCACAATTAGGTGTGGACAATTCAATTGAAGGAGCAAAGTTTTTATTAAAACCAATCGACGGCATTAGTGTTAAAGGCTTAATTGGAACTGCCAGAAAGTTTTGGGCACAAAGTAGTGCAATATTAAGAGCAGGTGATATTGACTTATCATTGACTAATCTATTGAAAGATATATGGAAAACTGATAAAAATATCAATTTAGGCTTTTCCTTTGTTAGCAAATACGAAGCAGACAATAATCCAACACTCAAAGTTCCATTAAATGAATTCTCTTATTCTGTTCGCTTGGGTGCATTTTTGGATAATATTCAAATTGAGACCGAAGCCGCATTTGTCAATAATCATCCCACAAATATCAATCAATTTACATTCAATACCGGCAATGCTGTAATGGCAAATATAACATATTTAGGCGATGGATTTGGGGCTGCCTTGGCTGTCCACCGAGTTGATAATTTTGATTTGCGCGTCGAACGCAATGCCCGAAGTACATCCCTCACTCAAAACTATATACCATCTATAACAAAACAGCATTTGTTTTCTAAATACTCAATTTTGCCTTATAGCACACAATTGAATGGAGAAGTTGGTTTTCAGTTTGATTTTAATTACTATATTCCCGAAAACACACTACTCGGCGGACAATATGGGGGCAACTTATCGTTAAATATTTCTCAGGTAAATTCTATTCGAAAAAATATTTTAGATAAATATACTTACGAATCACCATTTTTCGAAGTTGGAGATACGCTACTTTTCCGTGATATGAATCTGGAATATACCACTCATTTTTGGTCGGATGTGGAGTCCATTATAAGGTATGCCTTCATAACAAACAATAAAGATATTCTATTCTTCAGCGGTGCTCCATATTACGGCAAAGTATATGCTCATTTTGCTGCATTCGAAAATTCAATCACTCTGTCGTCGGACTACTCATTGCACTTTAAATTGGAGCATTTGTGGCAAACTCAAGACTCTACGCTAAAGATAGACGATACCGACAACGGCAATTGGTTTTCGGGTTTAGCAGAATTAACAATAAAATCTAAATTGCTTCTTTCTGGAATGTTTGATTATAATTACGGAAATAAGAAAGATGATTTGAAAATATTTTATTACAATTTCAATATTGCATATTTAATGGGCGGAACAAGAGTTGCTGTAAGTTATGGGCGAAATGCCGGCGGCATACTTTGTGTGGGAGGCGTTTGCCGTGCCGTTCCTGCAACAAATGGTTTCTTCCTATCTGTTACAAGTGCCTTTTAAAATGGGCAAGATAAAGAACTTGATTTAAAAAAATCATAGAATATTTAAAAAAAAAGCCATATCATTAGTATATGGCTTTTTTTGATTTTTGGTTTTTAAAAGTTTATAGAAGCTCGCTTGTTGCTTTTCCTTGCATAAAGAGTAGTAAATAATCGCGACTACCTGCTTTGGAATCAGTACCGCTCATATTAAATCCACCAAAAGGATGAACGTCCACTATTGCACCGGTAATTTTGCGATTGAAATACAAATTGCCAACATGGAAATGTTTGCGTGCTTTCATAATTTTTTCGCGATTTAATGTAAACACACCACCAGTCAATCCGAAAGCAGTATTATTTGCAATTTCCAAAGATTCATCAAAGTTTTTAGATTTAAACACAGCAAGAACTGGACCAAAGATTTCCTCTAATGAAATGCGATGATCGACGGGTAAGTCTGCAACAACCGTTGGTTCCAAGAAATAACCGGGGCGGTCCATTTTGTTGCCACCAGCAAGAATTTTCCCTTCCTTCTTGGCAAGTTCCATATATTCTAAAATTGATGCTTCGGCACTTGCACTAACAACAGGACCAAAACGAATATTATCCTCAGGACTTCCTATCGGTAATTCTTTCACGGCTTTTGCTAATTTTTCTACAAATTCATCGTAAATAGATTCGTCGACAATAACGCGTGAGCAAGCCGAGCATTTTTGTCCTTGAAATCCAAATGCGGAGGTAACAGTTGCTGCAACGGCGGTATCGATGCAAGGTATTTCGCTGTCTACAATCAAGGTATCCTTACCGCCCATTTCGGAAATAACTCTTTTTAGCCATATTTGACCGGGGTTAACTTTGGCTGCTCTTTCGTAAATTCTTGAACCAATTTCGACCGAACCCGTGAATGCGATAAAACGGGTTTTGGGATGATCTACCAAATAATCTCCAGCTTCTCCACCACTTGCAACCAAAAGGTTTAGAACACCCTTAGGCAAGCCAACTTCGTGCATAATATCGGTAAATAATTTAGCCATCATTGGCGAGTCCGAACTTGGTTTCAAAACAACCGTATTGCCCGTAACAATTGCAGCCGAAGTCATTCCCACCATAATTGCAAATGGAAAGTTCCAAGGAGGAACAACAACGCCAACTCCCAATGGAATATAAAAATATTCATTATATTCTTGGGGATAACCAGTTAAAGGCTGTGGTTGTGAATATCGAATCATTTCGCGACCATAGAATTCCAAAAAGTCAATCGCTTCGGCAGTGTCAGCGTCTGCTTCGGCATAGTTTTTCCCAACTTCCTTAATCATCCAAGCGTTAATCTCGAAACGACGTTTTTTGCAGACCTCTGCTGCTTTTAGCAATAATTTTGCTCTTTCTTCGGCGGGAAAATGTTGCCATGTTTTAAAAGTTTGCCACGCAGTTTGTATAGCTAATTCGGCATCGTCTTTGCCACTTTTTTGGAAAATACCTACAACTTCTTCGGGGTTTGCTGGATTCAAAGATTTTGTTTTCTTTTCGGTAAATATTTCTTTACCACCAATAATGTTTGGATATTCTTTTCCTAATTGCTGATTAATCTTTGCTAATGCTTCTTTTTGTTTTGCAATGTTTTCGGGTTTTGTAAAATCTGTCAAAGGTTGAACTGAGTAAGGTAACATTTTTATCCTCTTTTTTTTAAATTGATAAAATCAAAAATGCAAATTACTCAAATTTTTGAATTTAGAAAAATTAAACTATTAAATTAAAATGAATATTTGTTAATAATACTTGCTATTTTTTTGGAAATTTTTCTAATAATTCCCACATTTTGAATTTTAGTTGCTCTATATTTAGTTGGGTTATAGACGATATTATAAATTGTTCGGGATATCTTTTGTCGATTATTTTTTTCGAAAATTTAGATAATTCTTCGGTTGAAACAGTATCGCATTTGGTTATGCATATTATCCGTGGTTTATAGGACAAGTCAATATTGTGTTGCTCTATTTCATTACACAAAACTTCATAATCACTAACTATATTCTCGGAATTTATGTCGAGCAAGAAAACCAAGACCCTTGTTCTTTCGATATGTTTCAAGAATTGGTGTCCCAATCCTTTACCAAGGGACGCTCCTTCGATTAGTCCTGGAATATCGGCAACAACAAAACTTTTGTAATCATCAATTTTTACAACCCCAAGATTGGGTACTAAAGTAGTGAATGGGTAATCAGCAATTTTTGGTTTTGCAGCAGAAATAACAGATATTAAGGTAGATTTCCCTACATTAGGAAACCCAACCAGCCCAACATCAGCAAGTAATTTCAATTCAAGTCGCAAGTTATATTCTTCCCCAGGTTCGCCAGGTTGAGCATATCGGGGTGCTTGATTGGTTGGAGTGGCAAAGTTGGAATTACCCAAACCACCTCTGCCCCCTCGGGCGATAATTGCTTTTTGTTTGTCGGTGGTTAAATCAGCCATAAGTTCGTTTGTTTCCGCATTATAAATCATCGTGCCAATAGGAACTTGAATTTTCAAATCTTTTCCATCTTTGCCAGTCCGGTTGGCTTTTTCGCCAGGATTTCCATTATCGGCAAGAAATTTTCTTTTGTAATGAAAATCTAATAAAGTATTTAAATCACTGGTAGCCACAAAGATAATACTGCCACCTTTGCCGCCGTTACCGCCATCAGGACCACCTTTGGGAACAAATTTTTCGCGTCTAAAACTAACGTGACCTCTTCCGCCATCACCAGAACGGACATAGATTTCTGCTGAATCAATAAATTTCATAGATTATTTCTCTCGACTATAGTGCTTTTCTTTTTTTAAGTTCAATTAGTAATTCGTATAATTCTTTTTTAGTTTTTGTAAATTCAGGTGTATTAATATCTATGAAATTTAAGTCGGCTAATCGGGTTTGTTTAGCAAATTCCCGATAATCGTGTAAATCTTGAGTTTCTTTGATATTTTGGTTAAGTTTATCGTTTAAATTATTAATTAGATTATTAATTTCAGCAAAATTTTCGGTGCTGATTTCCACTTTATTATCAGTGGGAGTGTGAGTAACAACATCTTGTGCCACATCTTCACCACTTGCAATCATAGATGCCAGTCTTTCGAATTCATCTTCCTCATTTGTTTCTTCTGTTTCTCTATTAGTCTGCTCTGTTGCAATTTGCTCCGTCTGACCGAATTCACCTATTATTTCATCAATTTTTCTTATGTTCTCATCGTCAAGTATTTTACTATCATCATTAGAATTCTGCGAAAATTCATCCCAAACATTATTTTTAATTGTGATGTTTTCATTATTCTCGTCGATTTCTTCATCTAATTCTTCAGCAGATAGATTCTCGTATGTTTCGCCTTCACCTTCCAAAGAAATTTCTGCCATAAGCTTATCATAATCATCCAAATCTTGTAATGCGTTGATTTGTTCTGCTGTTTCTGTGTTTTCGCTTTGATTATCGAATTCATCGAGAGATTTTAATTCATCGTTTTTGATAAATGATTGTTCAGAAAGTTTTTCGTCCAATATTTTCCCCTCGGCAGTATCGTCCAAATCGTAGGATTCCTCTTCACCTTCGAATGACTCCTCCCTCAAAATCTTATCGTATTCATCTACTTCTTGATTTGGAATATCCGCAATTTCTCCGATTGTATCCGATTCTGGCAAGTTGCTTTCCAATTCAGATTCTTGCTCGATATTTAATAAATCGTCGCTATTTTCTTTTGCTGAACTATCTTTTAACCAGCAAGCCAAATAATTCGAAATACAATCCTCTATCGAGGATTTAGACAGAATTTTATTGAGATACTGTTTTTTGTTTGTATTTAAAAATTGTTGAAGTCCGTTCCAATTCAAATCACTTGAAAAAATTGATAAAATACTAAATATAGAATTTTCGGGGTTAAATTTTATCGTTTCCAATGATTTAATTAAATTTTCAAACCAATTAGCAACAATAGAATACTTGTTTTCTTTAAATAAATTAGAAATAATCGAACTTGTGATGTTTCTAAACTGAAAAATACTGATTGTAGAATCTTGCTCATCTAACCAAATACTAATTTTGGAAATTATTTCCTCTTTCAAATCAAAGTAATGTAATCTGTTCTTCAAGTTTATTGTGGATTGGTAAAGTTCGTCCCTAAACAGAAAATTTATTAAAGTCTGCTTGGGACGTATCGTATAATTTAGATTTAATTCTACCGCATTGAGTATTATTTCATCAATTTTATTATACTCCAACTTGTAAAATTCATAACAAGCGTCCTCGAAAATCCGCCATTGATCATTTATTTCCAAATCATTTATGTTGATGTTATAATTAATGACCAAATCCGTTTTTAGTTTTGTAATCTGTTCGAACATCAATCCCTTTAGATATTGTCGCAAATAAAGAGGGTATTCATTATTATTGGTAATATTTGAAACTTGAATATAATCACTTTGATCCAATAGGATTTGGATTTTGTTCTTTTCAGCAAAAATTAATTCTTCAAACATATAGATTTGTCAAAATAATAAATATCAAATATAAGCAAATTATTTTAATTAAATATCTAATTTTTTAATAATATTTATTTATGAAAGAAACCAAAAATAGAAGGCTTTTTTAAGGTTTTAATTAGTTAATTTATAATTAATCAATCATTTTGACAATTATACTTTTAATCTCCTCGAAAACATTATTTATCGATTTTGTGGCATCGACTATTGCAAATCTTTCTGGATTATCCGCTGCTATTTTATCGAAACCATCAATCAATCGGTGAAAGAAATCATCTACGGCGCGCTCCATTCGGTCTGAAGTGCTTTTTCGCCTTTCTAATGATTCCTTATATGGAATTCGCAGGTAAAAAGTAATATCGGGAATTATATTATATGTAGCAAATTTATTTATTAGTTGAATAATTTTTAAATCAAGTCCACGACCAAAACCTTGGTAGGCAGTGGTGCTATCAAAATATCTATCCAAAATCACTATATCTCCTCTTTGTAATGCGGGAATTATCTCTTTTTCGGTTAAATCAGCCCTTGCTGCCTCGAAAAGCAGTAATTCCGAAACGGGATTTATGTCATTTTTATCATTCAACAAAAGATCGCGTATCCTTTCGGCTAAATGAGTGCCGCCAGGTTCTCTTAAGGTGAGGACGCTTTTCTTTTTTTCAACGAGAAATTTCTGAAGTAATCCAATTTGAGTGGATTTGCCCGAACCATCTATCCCTTCGAATGTGATTAACATTTTTTCCCCTCGATTACAACCACAAACTCGCCTTTTATCGTTTGTTTGGAATTTATTGACGCAGAAACTTCTGCAATAGTACCACGAAGAGTTTCTTCATAAATTTTTGTTAATTCACGCGATACACTTATCCTTCGACTATTATCTAAAAAATTACTTAATTCCTCGAGTAATTTTTTGATTTTGAAAGGTGATTCATATAGAATAACTGTGTTTTCGGCCTCTGCGACTGCTTTCATAAATTTGTTTCGATTTTTTTTAATTGGAGGAAATCCCATAAATGCAAAATTATGACTGGCGAAGCCACTCAGAATCAATGCTGGCACAAATGCTGTTGCTCCGGGTAATACTTCGATATACAAATTATTCTCGATTGCTTTTTGGGTTATCCTATACCCAGGGTCCGAAATTAATGGAGTTCCAGCTTCGCTCACCAATCCTATTTTATTGCCTTTTTGGATTAAATCGACTATAAAGTCAACTTTTTCGGCTTCGTTGTGGTCGTGGTAAGCAAACATTTTTTTCTTGGAAAGTTCAAAATGTTGTAGCAATTTGCCCGTCGAGCGTGTGTCCTCGCATGCTAAATAATCCATATTGTCTAATAAATACAATGCCCGCAAAGAAATATCCATCATATTTCCGATTGGTGTTGGAATTATATATAAACCGGGTTTCAAATGATATTCATTAATCGGGAATTTCAATTTTTTTATCCCTTAATTTTCTAAAAAAATCTTTTAATATTTGACTACACTCATCTTGCATAATGCCAGATGTAATCTCTAAACGATGGTTTAAACGATTATCCGTCGTAATTTGATATAATGTGGAGACTGCACCTGCTTTTGGGTCGTTGGCTCCATAAACCAATCGTTTAACTTTTGTCAGAACCAATGCACCGGCACACATCGCACAAGGTTCCAGAGTTACATATAAAGTTGCATCGGTCAGATATTTCAATCCAAGTTGCTCGATTGCTTGATTAATGCAAATTAATTCGGCGTGATGTGTGGCATTCTTATTTGTTTCTACCGAATTGTGGGTAGTTGCAATTATTTGTGTGTCATTCCATACGATTGTGGCACCGACGGGAACTTCATCATTCTCGTAAGCTTGTCTAGCTTGGTCTAAAGCAATGGTCATAAAGTAATTATCTCGACTTTGTTGGGTCATTTGTTCTATTGCTTGAATATTTGTCCCTTCCATACAATCCTTCGGTTAAACATTGTAAATGGCAAAAACAATTCGAATAACTGAAAAAATGCCACTGCGACTGGTATGTATTTGATAAAATGTAATTTGCGTAGCTTAATAATTGGGGTGATGAAAATAGCCATATCCAAAATACCCCTAACAATGGGCATAGCAAAAGCAAGTGTATAATTACCCGACAATGCAGCCAAAACTGCACCTATCCATATCGATAAAGTTGTTAGAACAAACACAACAGCAATCCATCCATGTTCCATACCACCAAGTGCCCAGCGTCTATGTTGTTCCAAATACGATGCAAAAGTAACTTCGGGTTTGGTGGAAACCGATGTTTGTTCCATCATCAAATAATGGAGTTTCCATCTCTTTTTAAAAATTGCTTTGATTAACGCAAAATCTTCGGTAACGCTGAATTTTATTTTTTCGTATCCTCCCACCGAATCGAATGCTTCGCGAGTGAAAGCCATGTCGTTGCCGTATCCACCCAATGGATAGTTCAACCCAAAACCTGCCAAAGCCATAGTGTGGAGATATAACCATTCTATACCTTGAATTTTGTCGAATATTCTTGGTCCGTCTATGGTTGAATAGGATAAAGCCAATCCCATCTTTGGTTCACTAAAAACACGAGCATAATATTCAATCCAATTTGGATTAACCCGACAATCTGCATCAGTGAGTAATATTAACGTACCTTTCGAGGCTTCTATTCCCGCTTGCAATGCTCCTGCTTTGCCTTTTAGGTTTGGATCTTTTAAATCTTCAGTTAGATTCAATACCTTTAAATTAGAAATGGATTGAGTTAGACCCTCTGCAATTTCTTGAGTTTTGTCGTTAGAACGGTCATTTACGACAATTATCTCATATTTTGATTTGTCAAAATAACAATTTGCCACCGATAAAATTGCATTTTCAATATTGGATTCTTCATTACGAGCTGGTATTATAACAGAAATATAACCTTCGAATTTTTCAGTTTTATTTAAAAATACTTTTGTTTTTCTAATCTCAATTAATTTCCCAAAAAATATTATTGAAAACCTTAGGAAATAAATCAATAAAAAAAATATAGATATAGCTTCCATTTACATCTCGCTCAAAGAATTACGCAGAGCCCCAATAAAGATATCAACGTGTTCTTTCGCTAAAATTAATGGTGGAACTATTCGCAAAACATTTATGGAGGTTGCATTGGCTATAACATTTCTTTTAAGTAATTCGTCCAATAGTAACTTTGCTTCGAACGACAAAACAACTCCTAACATTAATCCTTTGCCGCGAACTTCTTTCACTTTCTCGGGAAAATCACTTTTTACTTTTTCGAGTTGGTCAATAAAGTAATTTCCTATTTCGGCGGCATTATTCATTAATGTTTCCTCAATTTCTTCAAGCGAGACTAAACCTGCCGCACAAGATAGAGCATTTCCGCCAAATGTAGTTCCGTGCTGTGCTTTTGCCCATACATCAGCCAAATGTTCTTCAATTAAAATCGCACCAAGTGGTAATCCTCCTCCTAATCCTTTGGAAACAATTACAATATCGGGACGCACTCCCCAATGTTCGAAACTAAAAAACTTACCCGTTCTCCCCATACCCGATTGAACTTCATCAGCAACGACCAAGAAATTATTGTGCATTTTTAATTCAAATAATGTATTGACAAATTCCTGATCGACCGAGGAAATACCTCCTTCGCCTTGTATAAATTCCAGAAAAACTGCCGCAGTATTCAAATCCACATTGGCAATCAAATCCTCGACAGAATTATATGGGAGTATTTTGCAATTTGGCAAGAACGGACCCATACCTTCCTTGTAGTTGGGTTTGTCCATAATGGATAAAGCTCCATAAGTTCTTCCGTGGAAACCTCCCACAAAAGCAATTATATCGCTTTTATTATTCAAATAACCCCATTTGCGTATCAATTTAATTGCTCCATCGGCAGACTCTGTTCCCGAGTTTGTTAAAAAAGCCCTTTGATAACCCGTTAATTGCGTTAGTTTTTTAACAAAATTTATTTGTGCATCTTGATAGAAATAATTTGATAGATGCAAATATTTATGGGCTTGCTCGACAATTGCTTGAGTTATCTTTGGGTGGGAATGACCTAAAACGTTGACTGCTATGCCACCTAAGAAATCTAAGTATTTGTTGCCATTCTTGTCCCATATCCAAACACCTTCGGCTTTATCGACCACGATTGGCAATCTATTGTAAACTTGAATAAATGTTGCTTTTTCATTATTAATAATGGTTTCTCTTAATATACTTTCCATTGTATTAACCCTAAATAAGTGGATGAATAACGGTGCTCACTACACCCCAAACCTCAAAATTCATATTTTCTGTAATTTCGATAGGTTTGTATTTCGGATTTTCGGGTATGAGCGATAATTTGTTTTTAACATACCTGAGCCTTTTAACAGTTAATTCACCATCAATTACTGCAATGACAATGTTGCCATCTTTGGGTTCGAGCGATCGGTCCACAATCAACAAATCACCCGAATGAATACCCGAGTAGGTCATCGAATCACCCGTTACCCGAACCAAAAATGTTGCCGAAGGATTCATAATTAGATAATCATTCAAATCCAACTTTCCTTCCAAATAATCGTCGGCAGGAGACGGAAAACCAGCCGAAACTGATTCGAGGAACAATGGAAGTTCAATGTCCACCGACCTATCGGGAAAGTAGATATTCGAAACTTTTGTCGATTCTATTTCAATCTTTTTCAACTTCGCTCAGGATTTAAATTCAAAATTAACAAGACGAATTAAACTACATAACTAATTTGTATTTTTGAATTTCTTTTTCAACAATTGTTATGAAAGTAGTTGTTCAAAGAGTTGACTGGGCAAAATTAGATATAGATGGCAATTTGCATTGTTCAATCAAAAAAGGGATTTTGGTGTTGCTCGGCTTCAATCATCAGGATAGCAATTTGCTTTTTGATTGGTTTTGCAATAAACTCATTAATCTTCGTATTTTTAATGACGAGCAGGGCAAAATGAACTTATCTGTTCGTGATGTTGGTGGCGAGATTATGCTTGTATCCAATTTCACGCTTTATGGCGAAGCCTCGCGTGGTTTTCGTCCAAGTTATTCCAATGCAATGGCGCCATCAAAAGCCGAATCGCTCTATAGTGAATTTGTTTCTTACTTCCAAAATCATTATCCCGATACCAAAATTGTTTCTGGCGTGTTCGGTGCTATGATGAACATAGAATTTGTAAATAATGGACCTGTAACGATAATTTTAGAAAAAGATTAAAAAACTAATGTAGCTTAACAACAGTGTGTAATTTAATCTCTACGAGATGATATTGATTATACTTTCATTAGAACTACCATAATTAACTCACTCTGTGATTTATTATAAATATTTTATCGCAAAGCGATTATATTGTGGTAGCGCTTTTCCAAAGTATATACCCTGATAAAAACGTGCAAATTGACATTGAGGAATTTAGTTTAAACTAAATTGTTGCATTCATAGTGTGTTCAATAGAAAAAATCTTTAATCAAAAGTATCGATACAAATGAATTTATAACCTATTGA
>CALKJQ010000142.1 GCA_937995785.1 Candidatus Kapaibacterium sp. | reverse complement strand
AATTCAAGGCAACCTTCGTTCACCTATTTCTAACTCTTATTTTTATGGTAATTACTCGCTATTTACTTAGAATGATGTATTTAAAGGATAATTTCTCGTTATCGTCTTTGAAAATGGAACCTCAATGGTTTGTCTTCACTTTGTTTGTTGTCATACTATTAATCGGACTTTATTCTGTTTGGTATATGATAAAAGTTGGCTTTATAAAATCATCAGGGAGGACTGAATAATGAACTATCCAATTTGGGAATTGTATTGGCTAAATTCAGGAACATTGGTTGCAATTATAGCAGTATTGCACGTTTATATTTCCCACCTCGCAGTTGGTGGCGGTATGTTCCTATGGTGGACCGACCGAAAAAGCGTTCGCGAGAACAATATAGAACTTCGGGAATATGTAAAAAAACATACCTGGTTCTTTTTGCTTATAACTATGGTTTTTGGTGGTGTTACTGGAGTGGGCATCTGGTTTATAATTGCATTGGCTAACCCAGCTGCAACTTCATCATTAATCCATACATTTGTTTTTGGTTGGGCAATAGAATGGGTATTTTTTGTTGGGGAAATAGTTGCTCTGCTTATTTATCATTACCGTTTCGATAAAATGGCAGAAAAAGACCGCCTAATGGTTGCATTCCTTTATTTCCTATTCGCTTGGTTAAGTTTGTTTATTATTAACGGAATACTTTCGTATATGCTCACTCCTGGAGCTTGGTTGGAAAATAGGTCTTTCTGGTCGGGATTTTTCAATCCAACTTATTTCCCATCATTATTTTTCCGAACATTTGTAATGACGATGGTTGCCGGTTTATTCGGGTTGGTTACTGCTGTATTTATGCAAGAAAGTGAGTTCAGAACTTATTTAATTAAGTATTGTTCCAAATGGTTATTATTCTCATTGCCTTTGATGATTATTTTTGGTGCATGGTATTACTATGCCATACCCGAAGGAACAAGAATGACCAACTTCGTTTTAAATCAACAAATGGGCAATGTCATATGGATAATGATTTTATCTACTATTTTGGTATTTCTATTCTCGATTTATTACTTAATTAAATCCTCTATATCGTTGCAACGCATAATGGTGTTCGTGTTGCTAATCATTGGTTTAGCGTGGTTCGCTGGTTTCGAGTATAGTCGAGAATATGCAAGAAAACCCTACATTATCCACGGATATATGTATTCAACTTCAATTTATAAAGAAGATGAAGAACTAATTAATCAACAAGGAATTTTGAAATTAGCAAAATGGACATCAATAAGAGAAATTACAGAAGAAAACAAAATCGAGGCAGGAAGGGAGATTTTCAACCTTCAATGCCTTTCCTGCCATACAATCCGTGGAGTAAAGAACGACATAGTAGAAAAAACTAAAAACTTCACCTATATGGGTATAATATCCCAAATTTATGGACAAGGTAAAGTGCTTGATTATATGCCTCGATTTATGGGAACTCGGCAGGAAATGGAGGCATTAGCGGCTTTCATTGCCAAAGAGCTACACGGCAAAGAATTAATTACCGAACTTGAAAGGTTTACGCCAAAACCAGTTGAATTGGATATTCCTCCATTTGACCCTGCTAAGGATGAATACGTTCTACTCTCTTGGAATGATATTGGAATGAAATGCATCACCGATAATTACAAGATGTTTATGTTTCTTCCTCCTGGGAATATTTTGGAGGCTTTGTTAATTAAACGAGGGGCAATTCCTACAATTGTATCCGATGGTGTAGAAATAACTTACGAGGTGGAAAAAGGTTTCGAAAATCCCTCGAAATTCATCCAATTCTGGGAATTTGCCGAGCATTACTACGGCAAAAAAATTGAAAAAAATATAGGTTTGTTCAAGAAAGGTTTGAAAGGCACTTTGGATTGGGATGCAAAAGAGAGCAAATTTGTTGCAAAAGGAGTGCCAGTATTGCCGTATATGGATGATGGTACTTACAATCCATATCCTCGATTCACAATTATCGCAAAAGATAAATCAACAGGAAAGATTCTACAACAAACAAAGATGGTGGCTCCGGTTTCCACCGAGATGGGCTGCCGAACTTGCCACGAAGGAGGCTGGCGCATTAATAAAGTTTCGGGGGTGAGCGACCAGACCTCTACTAACATCCTGTCCGCTCACGACCGATTGAACGGAACTAAATTACTCGATTCAGCAAAAAAAGGTAAACCTGTTTTGTGCCAGAGTTGCCATCCCGATCCATTACTCAAAGCCGAAGGCAAACCAGGTCATAATAGTTTCTCGACAGCAATGCACGGTTGGCATGCAAATTATATGTTCTTAGAAGGGCACTCTGCTTGCGTTACTTGCCATCCAAGTTCGGGCAGTGGTAATACGAAATGCAATCGGGATATTCATGCTCAGTTGGGATTGAATTGCACCAACTGCCACGGGAAAATTGATGACCACGCAGCTGCACTTCTGAAGCGAGAATTAGACAGTAGCCGAACAGCAAAACGATTGGTTAAAAATCTGAAACTATCGGAAGCAAAATCATTGGCGGATATTAAACCACGAAAATCATGGCACCAACTTCCCGATTGCCAAAATTGTCATATTGACTACGAAAAACCTCAGCCAGATTTCAAAAGTTTTAATAAATGGACACAAAGTGCCGCTGCACTATACAAGAACAGAAAAGACGAAGCCGATTTTGTCCAATGTATTGCATGCCACAACTCACCTCATGCAATGTATCCCACAAAGAATTTGCTAAATCCAAATCACGATAATATTCAACCATTGCAATACCAAAAGAATCCCTATCCAATCGGCACAAATTATCAATGTCAGATTTGTCATAAGCAAAAAATGGACATACCTATGCATCATATCAATATGGATAGACCATTCCGAAATACAGCTTTAGTCGAGAAAAATGGATTATTGATGTCTCCGAGCCCTACGAAAAAGAAATAACAAAATTTAAAAATATGATATATAACTAATCCGATGACTATCAAGTCATCGGATTTTTGTTTTATTTTGATTTTGACATAGATAAAATTGAGTATTACATTAATAATGCTTCATAATTATGCAACTAATTCGTCGTTGTGGTTTTATATTGAATTCAAAATGACAGCAAAAGAAATCAGACAATCTTTTTTGGATTTTTTTAAATCCAAGAATCACAAAATTGTTCCATCTTCTCCCGTCGTTCCACAGGGAGACCCAACTTTATTGTTTACAAATGCAGGGATGAACCAATTTAAAGATGTATTCCTCGAAATTGGAGAAAGAGATTACAAGCGTGCCGCCGACACTCAAAAATGCATACGAGTAAGTGGCAAACACAATGACTTAGAGGAAGTTGGGGTGGATACTTATCATCACACTTTTTTCGAGATGCTTGGAAATTGGAGTTTCGGAGATTATTATAAAGAAGAAGCCATTGCTTGGGCGTGGGAATTACTCACAGATGTATGGAGATTACCAAAAGAACGGCTTTATGCAACTGTTTATACAACCGACGACGAAGCCTATGAAATCTGGAAAAAATATCTGCCCGAAAGTAGAATACAAAGATTTGCCGAAAAAGATAATTTCTGGGAAATGGGCGAAACTGGTCCTTGCGGACCTTGTAGCGAAATACATTTCGACCGCACACCCGACCTTAGTGGTGCAAAATTAGTAAATGCGGGGTCGCCTGATGTGATTGAAATATGGAATTTAGTATTCATTCAATATAACCGCTTATCAAGCGGTGAGTTAGAACCGCTTAGAGCAAAACACGTAGACACGGGTATGGGTTTCGAACGAATAGTATCGGTAATTCAAAATAAAAATTCAAATTATGATACCGATGTTTTTTCTCCAATCATAAACAAAATTTCGAATTTATGCGAAAAACAATATCCGAACGATTTAAATCATCCCGATGGTATTGCAATGAGGGTAATAGCCGATCACATCCGAACACTCTCTTTTGCTATTGCTGATGGTGCCTTCCCTGGCAATGAAGGACGGGGATATGTATTGCGTCGGATACTTCGGCGTGGATGTCGATATGCACGCAATCTTGGATTTATGGAGCCTATTCTTTATAAATTAGTCGATACTGTTATTGATACACTCGGCGATACTTTCCCCGAACTTATTGCAAACAAAGAGGTAATTCAGAAAATTATATTTGGCGAGGAAGAATCATTTCTTGCAACTCTCGACAGAGGATTAGCTAAATTCGAAGATATTATTTCAAAATCTGATACTCAGCAAAACAAAACCATAAAAGGCGAGGATGCTTTCTTGTTATACGATACTTTTGGATTTCCTCTGGATTTAACTCAACTTATTGCTCGCGAAAGAAATTTTGCTGTCGACCAAATTGGTTTCGACAAACAAATGCAAGAACAAAAAAATCGATCACGCAAAAACAGAAAAGAAACATCCATTGAAATTCATATTCCTTCCACCGAGTTCCATACTGAATTTACGGGATATAATGAACTATCATCCGAAGGCAAGGTATTATGGGTGGAAGATAACAAAATAATTTTGGATAGAACACCTTTTTATGTGGAGAGCGGAGGACAGGTTTCGGATACGGGAGAAATCGTGATAGCAGGAACCAAATACAAAATTGCCGACGTTGTTAAATCAGGTAATGCTCGAATTCATATTAGCGAAGAGACTTTCGAACCATCCCTTGGCGTAATTGCTTTAGCAAGTGTGGACAAAATTAAAAGACGAAAAATTATGAAGAATCATAGTGCCACACATCTTGTTCATCAAGCATTATTTAATGTTTTGGGTAGTCATATTAAACAGGCGGGCTCGTTAGTCAACGAAGAATACTTGCGATTCGACTTCAACCATTTCGAAAAATTATCTAAGGAACAAATTAAATTAATCGAAGAAATCGTAAATCAAAAGATTATCGAAGAAATCGAGGTACAAATTACCGAAATGAAGTTAGATGAAGCGGCAAAGAATCCAAAAATTAAAATGTTTTTCGGCGATAAGTACGGAGATATAGTACGCGTTGTAACAATGGATAAAAATTATTCGTCAGAGCTTTGTGGTGGAACCCATGTTAGGAATACCGGCGATATTGGTTTCTTCAAAATAACATCTGAATCTGCAATTGCTGCTGGAGTTCGTCGAATCGAAGCAATCACTGCACCTGCATTGCAATTTTATATTGAAAATCTTCAATATCTGGTCAATCAAAAAATATCTGAAAAGGATGAACTGATTGAAAAATTAAAATCTTTGGAAAAACAATTAGAAAAAGTAAAGATTCAGGAATTACAAAATTCAGTTGATGATTTAATTAAGAACTCACGGGATTATAAGGGAATTAAAGTTCTTACGATGAAATTGGACAATGTTTCGATTGATGAATTACGAGCAGTTGGCGATGAAATACGGAACAAATTAGCAAAAAATTCTATTGGACTAATATCTACTGTGGTCGAGGACAAAGTGCAAATGTGTTGTGTAGTTACCGATGATTTGAAAAATTTATATCCTGCGGGCAAAGTTGTTGGTCGTGCTGCTCAATTTCTTGGTGGAGGTGGAGGTGGCAAACCTCATTTAGCCACGGCAGGAGGTAAAGAAGTATCAAAATTGCAAGAACTTTTGGATAATTTCGAAAAAATAGCATTAGAATAAATGGCTAAGTTTCAGGACAGAATTAACATTTGTATCGTTGGTAAAACAAATGCGGGGAAATCGAGTTTATTAAATTTATTATCGGGTCAGAAAGATTTTGCGATAGTAGATTCTAAACCAGGTACAACAGCCGACACAGTAGTAACCTTGATGGAAATACACGACCTTGGACCAGTTAAACTATTTGATACTGCCGGAATTGACGAACAAGGAGA
>CALKJQ010000141.1 GCA_937995785.1 Candidatus Kapaibacterium sp. | reverse complement strand
TTATCGATACAACTACAACCGAAGCAATGATTAGATTGGTAGATTCATATAATTCTAATATTGGTGATATAAGTGATGGAAAATTCAAAATTAAGAAAGATAATACGCCTTTTCCACCTCCAACGGATTGGTTTGTAACCTCGCAAACGGGTGATAATGCTCTAATTATAGTTCCGGATACTATCAATCCAAGAGTTGGTAATCGAAAATTACAAACCGGAGATTATGTTAGTGTTTGGTTCAATCGAAATGGTGTTCTGGTTTGTGGAGGTCTAAGTAAATGGATAACTTATAAGAACCTTTCGATAACAGTATGGGGTGATAATCCCTACACCGAAGAAAAAGATGGTTTTGCAAGTAATGAAAATTATATTTACAAAATTTGGGATGGTCAAAAAGGCATTGCATATTTTGCATCTGCAAGGTACTCTAATTACACGGGTTCGAGTGGAAATAATTTTTCACCAAATAAAATTAGTTATGTTTCCTCGCTATCGAGTTCGAACAATTTAAATATAACTCTAAATCGTAATATTATTAATTTGATTTCATCAAATGTTGTTCCAGATATGCCCGCTGTCGAAGGAATATTTGCCAGTGTAACGGCAAACAACTTTTTAAGATATGTCCAGGACCAATGGGGAAGAACATATTTTCCTTCCCACAATATTAACCAAATAGGTAATTGGAATGTGCTAACAGGTTACCAAGTAGTAACTAATGGCAACTATGTTTCTCAATCCTTTACGATTACTGGCGAGATAATTGAACCCGAGAAGTATCCGTTAAATTTCGATGCAAGAGAATGGTATATTATTCCATTTCATCCAATGTATGCAATGAGAACCAACGATGCATTCAACTCGATTGCCTCATCTCTTTTATTGGTTAAAGATGAAAACGGAAATAGCTACATACCAGGAACCAATACCGATAATATTAAGGTTTTATATCCTGGGAAAGGATACAAATTAATAACTCGTGAAAATGTTACTTTTATCTATCCGAATATAAACTTTTATTATGGAAATATAATTAATACTGATTTAACAACCAATGAACCCCAGATTTTCAAACCAAAACATACACAAACGGGAGTTAGTGCAAATATCTCTATTGAACTTGATGAAATTCAGGATATAGAAGGTGAAATTGGTGTTTTGAACCAAAACGGCGAAATTATTGGTTCGGCGGTAATTTCTAAGCCACTCACTTCACTAACGATTTGGGGAGATAATCCTTTAACAGAGGATGTTGTAGAAGGTGCTTTGCCCGATGAAGAGTTGAAATTAGTTCTGTTTGATAATGCCAAGAAATCCGAAAATAATTTGATTATAACAAAAATTATTAATGTAATTAATGGAAAAGAAATTGAGAACTTCAAATTTTTTAATGATGGATATTACTACCTTCAAGCCAAGGCAGAACAACCAAAAGCTGTAAGCACTATCAAAGCAAATACCTTTGAAGTTTATCCAAATCCTGCAAATTCTAATATATCGTTATCAATACCTTTAGAGTTATTGCCGGGCAAATTGACGATGCTCGACGCTTATGGACGGAAGGTAATGGAAATCAACTCCTTAACATTCCCAATCAAAAATATTGATGTATCCAACCTAAACAATGGTTATTATATGATAATTTTCGATAATGGAGTTATAACCAAGCAATCCAAATTCTTGAAGATTCAATAAATCTATTTTTATCCACTTCCATAATAAAAAAAGTCCAACATTTTGCTATAATGTTGGACTTTTGATTGCAAAATTATTCTGAAAACGTTATTATCCTTTTACTTTCTTGAGTAAGGCCGAAAGAGCAAAAACGCGTTCATTAATTGCTGATGCAATTTTATCTAAAAGTTCAATACGAACGGGAACACTCGAAGATATTGCCGAACTTGGCATTGAGGAAGCTATTGCAGTTTCAGGATCCTGAACAATAATACTTCCCTTAACGGAATGAATATGCGAAATACCTTGAGTGCCATCACGCCCCAATCCCGTGAGGACAACACCAACAGAAAACTTGCCAAAAGCTTCGGCAACACTGCGAAACAGAGGATCTGCTGCGGGTCTTACAAAGTTTTCTTTTGGACCATCGTCCAAAACTATTCGGTAAGTATTTTTATCTACACGCATATGAAATTCGCCTGGAGCAATGTAGACAAATCCAGGTTGAGTAGGCATAAGGTTCGAGGCAATACGGACAGAAAAACCTGTTTCTTCATTTAGTTTTTGTGCAAAAGACTCTAACATCCAAGCCGGACCGTGTTGGACAATAAATATCGATGAATTAGCATTAGGGTCTAATCCTTTGAGAACTTGCAATACAGTGGGAGGACCGCCCGTGCTTGCTGCAAAAGCAATTGCCACCGAATTGGGAACAACTTCGCTTGCTATCACACTTGTTTCTTGATAAGTTGACTTTGTATCCACCTGCATTTGTCGGGCTATGCCGTTTTGAACTCGTTCCAATAATTCATTCAAATTTACGGGTTTCGCAATAAAATCATCAACACCAACTTCTAATGCGTGGCGACGAGCGGCTTCACTTGCGAGTGAAGTCATCATCAATAAAAACGGAGTTTCCTTGAAATTTTTTCTTATGCTGCGGATTAATTCAATGCCATCCATTTCGGGCATCATCCAATCAGTTATTATTGCATCGAATTTTTCTCTTTCTAATATTTGCAGAACTTCAACTCCGTTGTTCACCACCACAACTGTATAACCTGCTTTATTCAAAGTTCGTTTAACGAGAAGTTGATTGGAAATCTCATCTTCTGCAACTAATATTTTGTTTGTATGTGTCATAATGATTATTTTTTATTTACAAATAGTGTCAAATTATCTATTTTTTCGATAACTACTTCCTCATCTAATCGACAGTGTTGCTGTGATTTGGCTCTCCATCTTTCACCTAAAACTTTAACCTCGCCGATAGAATTTGGGAAAATTTCTTTGGAAACTATTGCACAAGAGCCAATTAAACTTTCGATTCCAGTAGTTTTTTTGTTTTTCTGGGCTTTCAATCCCAAATAGATTAATAATACGGAGAATAGGAGCAATACTATACTCGATGTGATTATCATATTTGTGGATATAGTCATTTCGTTTCCTCCTCCTGCTATTAAATTATAAGAACCAAAAGCAAACGCTGTAACCCCTAATACTGCTAATGCCCCAAATGTTATGAATTTTATTTCTAATACTAACAAAATAAAACCTAATATAATCAATCCTAAGCCGTAATAGTTCACTTGGTAATTTGTGAATAGATAGATTGATAATATTAATGAAATTGTTCCAACAATTCCAGGAAATGTAGTTCCCGGAGTTGTTAATTCGAATAATACACCTAACAATCCTACTAACAAAAACAAATATGCCCAATCCGGGTTGTTAACTACCAAGTTATAAAAATCCATAACATTTCATTTATTGCTAAATTAATAAATAATACTTAAATTTCCAAATATACTTAGATAATTACAAAATTAAAGAAAGGATTTCTAATAAAAAAAGCCTCGCCATCGGGGGGATTGGACGGCAAGGCATGCAGCATAAAGAAGAAGAGCGACTCTCGTCGTCGAGCGGGAAACGAGACTCGAACTCGCGACCCTAACCTTGGCAAGGTTATGCTCTACCAACTGAGCTATTCCCGCTTGAATTTGGACTACAAAATTACGAAAGATTTTGTTATTGTCCAAATATTTTAACAAATTTTTTAAGAACTATGTCGAAAATAATACAAATATCATACCAAAATCAAAAATTATAGATTAGTTGATTTAATTTTTCGCTATAATTCACCTTTGCAAGGTATAAACCCATTGGTGGAGCAAAATAGATATATTTTAATCTATCGGGATTTTGCAAACAATCAACAAGGTAATTCAAATCATATTTGCCTCTTTCGTAATCGAGCATCGAACCAACTAACCCTCTCACCATTCCATAAAGAAAATGATTAGATTCTATTGTATATCTTAAAGAATTGTAGGTTTCTTTTGTCCATTCGGATTTATGGACGATACAAATATTATTTTTTATGTCGGGATTGAACTTCGAAAATGTGGTAAAATCGTGCTGTTCAACAAAAAGCGAAGCGGCGTTATTAAGTAAATCAATGTTCAATTCCTTGCGAGAACGGGTGATATAATTACGAGAAAAAACATCCAAATCCCAGCCAATGTGATAATGATATACTCGTGATTTTGCATCGTATCTTGCATTAAATTTTTCGTCCAAGTATAATGCATTAACAATCCTAATATCATTTGGTAATGCAGAGTTGTAGGCAATAACTAACTTATCTTCGGGAATTATTATTTCTTTGATTTCAGCCGAGGCAACTTGTCCTCGAGAATGAACTCCTGCATCAGTCCGACCAGAGCCAATAATCCTAATACTCTGATTTGTGAGTTTAAACCATACTTGTTCTAATATTTCCTGAATTGAAGTTGCATTTGGTTGGATTTGCCAACCCGAATAATTGGTTCCATCATATTCAACAACTAAAACAAGGGTTTTCATAAATTATTTTTAAAGATTTTCGTTTAAATTGAAAATAATAGAATTACAAAAATGAAAAATATTTGGTTAATAATAACATTTTTTATCACGAATTTATCAATCTTATTTGGAAACAAAATTCTAATTCCAATGGATTTGGCTCAAGCAGACCATTTAAAATCCTATGGAATTATCTATTGGCATTTGTCGAATGGACATAATGTTGATTGGCTTTTGAATTATCGGGGTGGCTCGTTTATGCTCAATCCCGATGATAAATTCATAACAGAAGCACGCATACGTGGCATTTCCTTCGAAGTTATTTCCGATAATGAAGCAGAACAAATCCAAAATCTACTCAAAAGTGATAAATTCAATGGTGATGTTGTTTTATTAGAAAAAGCACCCAAAATTGGTGTTTATGTAACACCAGGAATAGCGCCCTGGGATGATGCCGTCCGTATGGCACTTGAATATGCCGAAATAAAATACGAAACCTTTTGGGACGAAGAAGTTTTAAATGATAAGTTAAAAGAGATAGATTGGCTCCACGTTCATCACGAAGATTTTACGGGGCAATATGGTAAATTTTGGGCGAATTATCGTAACCAGCCTTGGTACATACAACAGGTTCAAATAAACGAAAGTATGGCAAAGAAAATGGGCTACGCAAAAGTTTCGGAAATGAAAAAAGACGTGGTTCTCAAAATGCGCGAATTTATTGCCAATGGTGGATATATGTTCGGAATGTGTAGTGCTACTGATACTTGGGATATTGCACTTGCCGCACTCAATGTGGATATTTGTCCCGAAATGTTCGATGGCGACCCCGCCGATCCCAATGCTAATTCGAAGCTTGATTTCACTCAAACTCTTGTATTCGAGAACTTTATTCTTGAATTAGATCCTTATGTATATGAATATTCCAACATTGATGTTCCAATAGACCCCTTTGGACTTAATCCTGAAGGAGATTTTTTCACTTTATTCGATTTCTCGGCTAAATTCGATCCTATTCCAACAATGGTAACCCAAAACCATGCAAACATTATTCGCGGTTTTTTGGGTCAAACCACTGGTTTTAGAAAGAAATTCATAAAAAATAATGTTATCATTTTGGGTGAAAAGGAAGGCACAGACGAGGTTAAATATCTATTAGTCAATTTTGGTAAAGGGTTCCTTGCATGGTTTGGTGGACACGATCCCGAGGATTACCAACACCTTGTTGGCGATCCACCAACCGACCTTAATTTATATAAAAATTCACCAGGTTATAGGTTGATTCTCAACAACGTTTTGTTCCCCGCCGCCAAGAAAAAAACATTAAAGACTTAATTTGAATATTTTTCAATATATTCTTTTATTATTCTAACCCCAGAACTTGTGCCAATTCTTGATGCACCAGCATCTATCATTCGTAATGAATCTTCTAATGTTCTTATTCCACCCGAAGCTTTCACTTTGGTTACACCGCTACAATTATTTTTCATAAGTTCCACATCTTCAACAGTTGCACCACTCCCAATAAATCCCGTTGAAGTTTTAACAAAATCAGCCCCAG
>CALKJQ010000140.1 GCA_937995785.1 Candidatus Kapaibacterium sp. | reverse complement strand
ATCACGTATGGTGGGTTAGATACTATTATGTCAAATTTTTTCAATGGTTCGTATTCAAAAAAATCGGCAACTTTAAATTCAATATTTCCTATTTGGTTTCTTTCTGCATTTTCGGTTGCAAGCGAAATTGCTTCTGATGAAATATCTATTGCAGTTATTATTGAACGGGGAAATTGCTTTGCCAGGGATATTGCAATGCAACCGCTTCCAGTGCCAACTTCTAAAATTTTCAACGCTTTATCTTTATCTTTTATCAACTCCACAACCATTTGCACCAATAATTCAGTTTCGGGGCGGGGAATCAATGCCCTTTTGTCGATTTTTATGTTATTTCCAAAAAAATTAACTTCACCAATTATATACTGCAATGGTTCGTGTTTTGCTCTACGCTTTACGAAATCACGCAATTTAGCAAGTTCCATTTCGATAGGGACATAATCGAAGTGCAAATATAGGTCAATTCTTTGGCAATTCAGTATATTTGCCAGCATTGTTTCGATGTTCAATCGAGGACTATCAATTCCTTTCTCGGCAAAATAATTAGTGCCCCAATTAATAAGTTTGCCAATTGTCCAGTTGGTATCCAATTAATTTTTTAAATATTGAGACAAAAGCGACAAACATGCCATTCGGATATAAACGCCCGATGTAACTTGTGTTTGGATTAAACAATTAGGATAACTGCTTATTTTGTAATCCAATTCCACGCCATAATTTACCGGTCCGGGGTGCATCACAACCAATTGAGGCTTGCGTGATATTCGTTCCAAAGTAACTCCATAATATTTCGAAAATTCCTCAATCGAGGGCAATAGCCCGCTATTCATCCTTTCGCGTTGCAATCTTAGAACAAGTAATATATCCGACCATTCAATTGCTTCGTCGATATTTTTGCAAAATTCTACTCCCCAGGGATTGTATATTTGAGGTAAAAGAGTTCCTGGTCCCAAGAACTTCACTTCCATACCCATCGTTCGCATAACGTTAATATTAGAACGAGCTACACGGCTATGGAAAATATCGCCAATTATTGTAACTTTCAACCCTTCCAATTTGCCAAAATGATTGAGCAAAGTATAATTATCCAACAATGCTTGTGTGGGATGTTCGTGTTTGCCGTCGCCTGCATTTAAAATTATTCCCGATGTGTTGCGTTGCAAAAATTGCTGTGCACCGCTACTCCCATGACGAATAATATAGATTTGCACTCCCATAGCCTCGATTGTTTTCAAGGTGTCGAGCATCGATTCGCCTTTGGACAAACTCGACGACGATGCCGCAAAACCAATAGTTTCGGCTGATAATCGCTTTGCAGCAATTTCGAACGACAATTTAGTTCGAGTGGAATTTTCGAAAAAAGCGAGAGCAACCGAGATACCTTTCAAATCGTCGTAACGATCGCCTGGTTTGTAATTATCCTGAAAATATTTGGCTTTTTGGAATATTAAATTGATGTCCTCTTTGGTAAGATCTTCTGAATTTAATAAATAGGGTTTTGATATAGTTTGCATATAAATTAAAAGAAATTTTACAAAATTAACAAAAGTATACTATTTTGCATATTAATAGTTATAATTCTTATCAATTTGTTTTGATGGGGATGCATCCGCTAAATATCGAAAAGGCAAAAATAAATGAAGCGATATAATTGAACTCTCCCAGTCCCCCTATTACAAGTTCATCGCGAATTCCTCGAACCACTCAACGACCGTTACCGTTGGCTGAGTTTTGCTGGTTATCTTTCCACCGCGTAATCATTTTTTGGTAAATAAAGCGGGGGGTATGCTTGATTATTTTGGTCAAAATATTAGTAATTATTGGGAAAGAAATTATATCTTTGCCTTTTTCGATGCCATCTACCATAATTTTCGATGCACGCGCGGGCGACATCAAAAAGGGCATTTTATATTGATTTTTAGCAGTCATATTTGTTCGAACAAAACCAGGGCGTATATTGATGAATTTTATATTCTTATCAGCAAGTTCAATGGCTGCCGACTCAGCAATGTAAGAGAGTGCTATTTTGCTTGAACAATAAGAGGATGAACCAACAAAGCCTCGGCTGTCGGCTAATGAACTTACGACTGCTATAGTGCCACTTTGTTTTTGTAAAAAATGCGATAAAAAGGTATCTATTCCGTTTAATATTCCAAAAATATTTGTTTCGTAGGTATCTCTAAAATTATTTAAATCGAAGTTTTCGAACCATACGGGATTCGAAATACCTGCATTTAGCAAAAGAATGTCGAGATTTGAATATCGATGGAAAAAAGCATCATTTGCGTGCCTCCAATTCTCCAAACTTGTTACATCGAGCAAAAATATTTCACAATCTACCTTGTATTTGTTTTTTATTTCCGTTTCAACTTGTTTTAATGCATCATAATTGCGTGCAGTCAAAAACAAATCATATCCTCGATTTGCAAATTCGATGGCACAATGTTTGCCTAACCCTTGGCTTGCACCAGTAATAAATACTACTTTTTTCATTTTTTGTTGTATTTAAAATTATTCGAAACGATATCGCTCCAAAGTAAAAGTTTCGCCCAAATATTGTTTGCGGACTTCGGGATTTTGGGCAATTTCCTCGGCAGTCCCACTCGTGAAAAGGTTGCCATCAATTAAAATGTATGCCCTATCTGTTATCGTTAGGGTTTCGTGGACATTATGGTCGGTGATGATGACGCCAATTCCTCTTTTCTTTAAATTACGCACCATTTTCATAATTTCTTCTACTGCAAGTGGGTCTATACCCGCAAAAGGTTCGTCGAGCAGAACGAACTTAGGGAACGAAGCTAAGGCACGGGCTATTTCGCAGCGACGGCGCTCACCACCCGAAAGCATATAACCTTTGCTTTTGCGGATGTGTTGCAAGCCAAAATCGTCAAGCAAAGATTCCAATTTTTCGTTTCGTTGTTTGGAAGTAAGTTTTTGCAGTTGCAATATTGCCATTATGTTTTTTTCCACACTTAAGCCACGAAAAATAGAGGGTTCTTGGGGCAGATAACTAATTCCAATTTGCGCTCGTTGATACATTGCTTTGTCGGTAATGTCCTTGCCATCAAAATAAACTCGTCCTTTATTTGGTTTGATCATTCCTACAATCATATAAAAAGTTGTCGTCTTTCCAGCACCATTAGGACCTAACAACCCAACTACTTCGCCTTCGTTAACTTCGATACTAACTCCTTTGACGACGGTGCGTTTTTTGTAAACTTTAACTAATTTTTCGGAATGCAATTTTATCGTATTATTCAAGTTATCTCCTATTGTTTTCGAGGGTAATTGTTTTGGTAATTTTCTCGCCATTACGAATAATTTCCAAATTGAACTTTTGACCAACACGACCATCTAAGATTTCCACCAATAAATCGTTTGCGTGATAGATTTTTTTGCCATTTACTGCAACAATCACATCGGCAGGTTCAATACCTGCGCGTTCTGAGGGCGAACGACGGAAAATTCGTGTAACGATTGCTCCGAAATCGGTATCTATCCGATAATTTCTTTTGTAATTTTCGTCGATATTATCCACATCCATCCCCGAGAAAGCTGCTCGGTCGATTTTTCCATTCTCAATTAGCTCATCTATAATTTGCTTCACCCTATCGATAGGTATTGCAAAACCTATTCCGATGCTACCCGCTCCTTGGTTGCTTTGGGCAGTGGAATATATAACGGTATTCATTCCAATTACGTCGCCATAGGCGTTTAATAGTGGTCCGCCCGAATTCCCCGAACTAATTGCTGCATCGGTTTGTATCATATCTTTGTAAACTCTCGTAACGGGTCTGCCCTCGTTAATCATATTAATACCTAAATTAGAAACTACTCCAACTGTAACAGTAGGTTTGGAATTGATATCGAATAATCCAAAAGGATTACCCATTGCAATCGCCCATTCGCCAACTATTAAATCATTCGAACTGGCAAACTTTAGGTAAGGTAGGTTTTGGGCATCTATTTTGATTAATGTAATATCCGAAACGGGGTCGGTGCCGATTATTCGTGCATCGAATTTACGCCCATCGGTGAGCGTTACAATTATTTTTTTTGCATTACCGGCAACGTGGTCGTTGGTAACCACATAGCCATCAGGCGAAATAATAAAACCCGAACCCAAACTTTGAACTTGCTTTACCATTTTTTGGTTGAACATACGGAATAAATCATTCAAAAATGGGTCGTATCCAAAAGGATTATAAGAAAACTCTTGCAGTTCGATAACATTGATACCAACTACTGCATCCCGTCCGTTGGCAATTGCTTTGGTTATTACATTTTGACGGGTAAATGTAATATCGTTTTGATTGTTTTGAGTGCCGGCAATTTTGTTTTCGGTATAAACTTTTTTTCCTTGTAGAGCAAAGTCGTCCGAACAAGAAAGATTGATCAATGATGTAAAAAAAATCAAAAGTATTGTTGAGAGGTTAGCAAAACATTTGCTTGATATTCTGTTCATTTTAACAATTCTCCAAATGTTGAAAACTTGTAGAATATTGTTCATACTTTCTTGTTTAAATTTATTTTTTTTGACGAATTTAAACTTTAAAAGTTTTTGAGAATGGGCAAATCATTAAAAGTTGCAGTTTTATTGCCAATTGAATCTACCTTCGATTATTCAATACCCAACGACAATGAGTTATTGAATGATATAATTGGCAAAAGAGTTATAGTTCCGTTCAATTCAAGATATGTAACGGGGGTTGTGCTCGAAATCAATGAACGTTCGTCGGTTGCCGACTTAAAGCCCATTATAGAAATTTTAGACGAACTGCCAATTTTCGATAGCGATATGCTTAACCTTGCAAAATGGATTAGCAAATATTATATTTGCAGTATTGGCGAGGTGCTAAGGGCGGCTATGCCACCAAACTTCAACTTGAACTCGATTAAAGAAATCGAAATAATTCGCCAACCCACTCGCGATGAAATAATAGAAATACAACGAAAAGCTCCAAAACGCAATAAACTACTTCAATTACTAATTAGAACTGGCGGCAAAATTTCAATTAAATCGATTGAAAAGGAATTGGATTTACGAAACATTTCGCCACAGCTCGAAGCACTCTCGCAAAAAGGGTTTATCCAAATCCACGAAGCAATCGAAACACAAATCGAGACAAAGATATTGGCATTGTCGATTAATCCCGAGTTCGTTAATGATGAAAAGAAATTGATGTCTTATTTGGACAAATACGAAAAAAGATTTCCCAAAAGAACCCAATTAATTAGTTTTTTGATAACTCAAAAACAAAATGGCAGAGAATTTATACCCCAAAACGAGGTGGTTAACTCTTTTAAAATTGCATCTTCCACAATTCAATCAATGATTGAAGAGGGTGTTGTTTTGCAATACAAAATCAATAAGCCAATCTCGACGAAACCTCGAACCAATTTAGCGGGCAACGAAACTTATCATAAATTAACAGAAGAACAGGACAAAGTGTTTTGCGATATTATGCAGTTTCTCGAAAAAGGCGGATTCTCCTCTCATTTGATTTTTGGAGTTACGGGTAGCGGCAAAACTTTAGTGTATACCAAATTAATCAACGAGGTTATTAATCGTGGGAAAAACGTTCTTTATTTATTACCGGAAATATCTCTAACTCCCCAACTTGTGGATAGAGTGCAATCTTTTTTTCAGCAAAAGGTGGCGGTATTGCACAGCCAACTCTCGGATAATGAGCGTAATCAAATATTCCAGAAAATCCAAAAGGGCGAATATCAGATATGTATGGGCGTTCGTTCGGGCGTTTTTGCACCTTTAACTAATCTTGGGTTAATAATAGTGGACGAGGAACACGACCAAAGTTATAAGCAGGAAAGCCCCGCACCACGCTATAATGCTCGCGACACTGCAATCGTTAGAGCAAATATTTTAGGGATACCAATAGTGTTGGGGTCGGGCACACCTTCGCTCGAAAGTTGGAACAACGCAAAGTTGGGACTTTATAATTTCCACACAATTCTTAATCGTGCCGATGGTGCTGTTTTACCTAAAATTACAATAGTAGATATGGCAACAGAGCGAAAGGAGAAGAGATTAAAAAAATACTTTTCGGAATATTTACTGGAAAAAGTTGTGGAAAGGGTTCATAGGAAAGAAGGTGTGATACTATTCCATAATCGACGAGGTTACTCTCCGCAGTTATATTGCCCCGATTGCGGCGACGTTCCGATGTGTAGGAATTGCGATGTTTCGCTTACTTACCACAAGCATAGCAACAAATTGGTTTGCCATTATTGCGGATTTGTTTCGGAGTCGCCTAAGATTTGTAATGTTTGCGGTTCCGACGAAATAAAACAATTGGGTTATGGGACGGAAAGATTGGAGGAAGATTTAGCCGAAGTGCTAAAAGAATACGGCGTCGAACCCATTATCAAAAGATTCGACCGCGATACAACTTCACGCGTAAATGCATACCGCAACTTAATTCATCGCTTTATCGAAGGGGACATCGACATATTGGTTGGCACTCAGATGCTTTCCAAAGGTATCAACATCGAGCGTGTATCACTTGTTGGAATAGTTGATGCGGATATGCACCTATTTTTTCCCGATTTTAGAGCAAACGAAAGGGCGTTCCAACTTTTTACTCAAACTGCTGGTAGAGCGGGACGAAAATCCGAATTTCCAGGTGAAGTAATAATCCAAACATCCAATCCCAAACATACAGTTATTCAACATATCCAGAACTATTCTATTCAAAAATTCTATGAAGATGAATTGGCTATGCGTCGCCAATTTAAGTATCCCCCAATTGCAAGATTTACAAAACTGCAATTTAATGCCGAGGATTTGGATTCTGCAATGCGTGGCGCCGAAGAATTCTATAAATTGTTGCCAAAAAATAAATCTGGTTTTATTATTTCCAAACCCGTTGTTCCCAATATAGCGAGAATTCGTAATTATTATAGAATACAATTATTTATAAAAAGTTCTAAAAAATTAGACCGGTCGGGAAATTTGCTTCAACAATTGCTTAAAGATGCAATTGCTTCGTTCCAGAATAATGATATATCAAAAAAAGTTAGAGTAATAATTGATATTGATTCCTATTCAAATATGTAAAAGTTAGCAATATAAATGATTTATTCACGAATTGAACAAGTAAATCGTTATAATGATTTTAATCGAACAATAAAAATGAAGTTAAAGCTTGTATTAGTTCTAATAGTTTTAGTAGTTTGCACCAAATTACCAATATATCCACAGGATATAAATAAAAATTTCGAATTAGGAAAGAACTTAATGGTGCTGAGCAAATGGGCTGATGCAGCTAATGAATTCCTGAAAGTTTTGCAAAAAGATCCCAAACATCCCGATGCACAATTTAATGTTAGTTTATGTTATTTTTACTTGCAAGAATACGATTCAGCTGATATTTTTATAAGCAAATTAATTAAACAATTACCAAATCAGCCCGATGTTAATAATTTGTTTGGCATAATAAAACTACGAAAACAAGACACAACTACTGCTTTCAAATCCTTCACCAAAGCAATAGAATTAGACAAAAATTTTACCGAAGCACTTTTGAACCGAGGTAATATTTATATAGAACGGCGCCAATACAACGAAGCTTACCAAGATTTAGCCCGAGCCGCCAAGTTGGATACAATGAATGCGGCAGTCTATTTTAGTTTAGCCCGCACCGAACATAATTTAGAAAAATACTACGATGCTATCGACCATTTTCGTATTGCAATGGAAAATGGCTACACTAACGCCGATATATTTCTTAGACGTGGCAACTCGTACTACAAAGTGGATAAATATCAAGAAGCAATCGAGGATTACACAAGAGTACTTTTATGGGAGCCTTTGAATGTGCTTGCCTATAACAACCGTGCTTTTGCATTCGAAAAATTAGGCGATAAGTTTCGTGCCGATCAAGACAAACAATTTGTTGCAGAAGTGGAAATGAGTAAGACGCTCAATCCAAAAGATGTTCAATTTGTCCGATATAAATCATCCGATTCGGGCATAACTATGTTGATGCCCGAACGATTTAATTCATCGGAAACACGATTTGCCGACAGCACTGTTATATTATTCCATCCAGATAGTTTGTTAGCCCAAACCCACAAAGTGGCATTTAGATTGAAAATAGTGCCGTTTTACTCGAAAATAGTGGGTAGCGACGACCAAGCGGTGCTAATAGAACATTGGCGTAAGGTTCAGGATTCGGCTGAATCCCGATATTACCGCTACGAATTATTCGAAAGGAAAAACAAGCCCTATCGTTCGTTTCCCACTATATTCGACAAAATAATATTTCAGGAAGACCCATTTGGCGTTGCGTCCATAGTAATGAATTATGGCATTGTTTATGGAGAGCATTTGATTGAATTTAATTTCGCTATTCCATTGCCTCTCTTTTTCTATTATGATGAACTTTTTACGAAAATGTTAGAATCATTATCAGTAAATAGGATACTTTGAATGCCCTTTTCTACTAAATAATCAAAATTTTTGAGGGATTAAAATGATAAAAGGTAAAATTTTGTGGATCGATGACGAAATCGATATACTTAAACCACATATAATTCTGCTAAAAGAAAAGGGCTACGATGTGGATACTGCCACAAATGGCGAAGATGGTATCGAAAAAGTGAAAGCCGAACACTACGATTTAGTTTTTTTGGACGAAACTATGGTTGGTCTTACGGGGTTGGAAACATTGCCTGTTATCAAGAGTATCGACCCCGCAACGGCAATAGTAATGGTAACGAAAAACGAAGCCGAAAGTTTGATGGAAGAAGCCATCGGAAAATCAATTGATGATTATCTGACAAAACCCGTCAATCCCGCACAAATTATTATGACTTGCAAAAAGTTCTTGGAAGAAAGCCGAATCAAGCAAGAGAAATTTATCCAAAGTTATCTTTCGGTTTTCAATCAATTATCTCAACGAATATCGTTTAGCAATCATTGGGACGAATGGGTGGATATATACAAAGAATTGGTTAAATGGTCGTTGGAATTAGATAGAATTAAAGATACGGGATTGGAGCAAACCATTGGCGACCAATGGAAGTTGGCAAATACTGAATTTTCCAAATTTGTTGAAGAAAATTATATTGATTGGCTAACCGATAAACCCAAACCCACAAACCCTATGATGTCGCCCCATCTATTGAATACATACTTGGAGGATACTCTCAAATCCAGCCCAAATGTGTTTTTTATCGTTGTGGATTGTATGCGCTACGACCAATGGCTTGTAATGAGTGAATTACTGTCGCCCTACTATACAATCAAAACCGATTTCTATAGTTCAATACTCCCTACGGCAACACCTTTTGCCCGAAATGCAATTTTTGCCGGATTGTATCCAACTCAAATCAAGGAGAACTATCCGCAGTGGTGGAATGTGGATTTCAATTCCGAAGACCACAAACAAAATGCTTTCGAGAAAGAGTTATTGGACGCATGGATTCAGCGAAAAAGAATTAATCTTAAAACGAAACTTAATTTCATTAAGATATTCGATACCGATTACGGCAAAAAGATTGAAAAAGAATTCAATTCCTATATAGATTCCCACCTAACAGCAATAGTGGTAAACGCTGTTGATATGATTGCACACTCCCGCTCGGATTATGCCATACTCAAAGAAATTGCACCCGACGAATCTGCATACCGAAGTTTAACCAAATCTTGGTTTTCGCATTCGAGTTTATTGAATATTTTGATAAACATCTCATCTCGCAAAAATGCTAAAGTGATTATTACAACCGATCACGGCTCGATACGGTGTATGCGAGGAGTGCAAGTTTTGGGCGACCGCGAAACAAGTTCCAATCTGCGATATAAATTCGGGAAAAATGTGAAAACCGATTCGAAAAGTGCTATGATGGTTCGCGATTTAGAACATATTAAAATTCCACGACAAGGTATATCCGTAAGTAATTTTATTGCCAAAGAGGATACTTATTTTGTTTATCCAACTGATTACCACTATTATTTGAACAAATACCGCGATAGTTTCCAGCATGGTGGTATCTCATTGGAGGAAATGGTAATCCCAATAAGCATCCTTTCTCCTCGTTAAAAAATCACATTTTACTTGCTTGTTATTTATTGCTTTTCATTAATTTTGCTTTTTATTTTTAACTGTGGCTATGGGTTTTTATGTATAATTATGAATTTATTACATTGAGCGAGGACGAGACAATAAACTTAGGACACGAAATAGCAAAAGGGCTTTCTCCCGGTGATATTTTAGCTATTTATGGCGATCTGGGCTCGGGAAAAACCGAATTTGTTAAAGGTATATGCGAATATTTCAAGGTTGAGGAAATCGTTACAAGTCCAACCTTTACTATAGTTAACAAATACAATGCCTCTTCGTCAGACAACCAATTAGTTCTTTATCATATTGATCTCTATCGTATCGAGAAAGAAATTGAATTGCTCGAAATCGGCTTCGAGGAATACTTAAACGATAGATCCGCAATAACACTAATCGAATGGGCAGAAAAAACTTCTCTAATTCCCGACAATGCCATATTAGTGAAAATTTTTTTGGATGAAGACGACGACAATAAGAGATTGATTACTATCAAATCTCCCAAAGAGTTCAAAATCGGGATGTAGCTCAGTTGGTAGAGTACTGCGTTCGGGACGCAGGGGTCGCTGGTTCGAGTCCAGTCATCCCGACTTAAATAAGGATACATAATGAATAAATACAACGTTGCAATTGTGGGTGCAACAGGGCTTGTTGGTCGAACTTTTCTCCAAGTCCTCGACGAAAGAAATTTCCCTATCGATAACCTCCACTTATATTCTTCCGCAAGGTCTGCCGGAAAAACTATTACTTTTCGTGGTAATGAATACTCAGTAATCGAACTTAAAAAAGAGAATATCCATAAATGTGATTTTGCTTTGTTTTCTGCGGGTGGCGATATTTCCAAGCAATACGCTCCTATTTTTGCCGAAATGGGCTCGGTTGTTATCGACAATTCCTCTGCTTGGCGAATGCACGACGATGTTCCTTTGGTGGTGCCCGAAGTAAATCCTCACCATTTAGCAAACCACAAAGGCATTATTGCCAATCCTAATTGTTCCACAATCCAACTTATGCCCGTATTGGATGCAATAAACAAAATAGCTGGATTAGAAAAAGTAATTGTCTCGACCTATCAATCTATATCGGGTGCCGGTCAGAAAGGTTTGTCCCAATTAGAAGACGAAAACAAAGGCAACATAGCATCGGAACCAACAAAGCAAATTTTTTCGAATGCCATATTCCATCCCGCATCTGAAACTAATCCTGATTGGAGCGTAGAAGAGATTAAAATGGTTAACGAAAGTCGAAAAATATTAAGTTTACCCGAATTAAACTTTTCTGTTACTTGTGTTAGATTGCCTATCGAAATTGGTCATAGCGAAAGTGTTTATGTGGAAACCCAAAAAGAATTTGATTTAGAAGCTGTTATTTCTGCAATCGAACAAATGCCAAACACAATACTAATTAACGATTTCGCCAATGGTGAATTCCCTACCCCTGTTATCACAAAAGATAGAGACGAAATTTTTGTTGGAAGGATTAGGCGTGATATCCACACTAATAAAGCTCTATGGCTTTGGGTTGTAGCCAACAACGTCCGAAAGGGTGCAGCTACAAATGCAATTCAAATTGCTGAGAAAATGATTAAAGATTTGGAATAATAATTTTATTTATTAGATTTTTCCTTCTAATGAATTATTAGATGATCTATACTTTTGTTATACAACAAAAAAATAACCAATTATTCAGGCTGTTCTAAATAATTGGTATTGTTCAATTTTGATATATTTATTCTTATTGTATTCGTTATTTATTTAGTTGCTCGTAAATCAATTCAGCCAATTTTAAATCGAATTGGTTTGTAATTTTAATATTGTATTCGCTGCCTTCAACCGCGGATACTTTATAGCCAAGAAATTCAACTAATTGCGAGGAGTCACTGCCGATGTAGTTCACTTCGCGAGCTTTTTGATAGGCATTAATAATTATATCTTTCCAAAAACTTTGTGGTGTTTGGCTAACGCTAACTTTGTTTCTTTGTATTGTTCTTTGTATTTCTCCCTTGGAATTAACTTCTTTAACGGGATCTTTTGGGGTGGTGCCAGCGATAACAGCACCGTAGTCTTCGGTTAATTCAATAATTTTATTAATTAATTTTTCTTCCACAAACGGACGAACGGAATCGTGAACCATTACAATGTCCATTTCTTCTAAAGATTTGGATTGCAAAGCATTATAGATGGAATCCTGACGTTCCTTGCCTCCAACCACCACATCCTTCACCTTGGGCAGATCATACTTTGCTATCAATTCTTTTGTGTAGGTAAACCACTCGCTATGAACGGGAATAACAATCGTCTCGACCGATGCAATGCTCGAAAATTTTTCGATTGTATGAATTATTATAGGTTTTCCTTTCAATTCGATGAATTGTTTTGGCATTTCGCCACCAAATCGCTCGCCTTTGCCACCTGCTGTTATAATTACTGCTACTTTCATTAACTTTTACTTTAAATTTAGATATAAAACGAAATAATTGAATTATTATTCATAAAAAGTAAAAATTATTTTGATTGTTTTATATAATATTTTGTTATTTAAATATTTCGAGGCGAGCAAATGCGGCATAAATTCTCAATAACGGGAAATTAACTTCGGTTTTCATTTTCATTCTAATCTCACTTAACCGAGCTGTTGGCTTATGGGTTAATATATTGACTACTTCTCGATAAATATTTTGTTCGACGAATGATGGTTTAACAGAAATATAACCCAATTCTATGCCTTTTTGGCAAATATTGGCAATTTCGGGGGCTGTCATTTGGGATTTTTCTACAAATTGTTCGAATGTTATGTTTTGGATAAATAATTGATTGATGGACATATATAATTTGTATTCTCTATCGGTAGGTTTTTTTTCGGAGATATATTTTGTTTTGAATTCGTGGATAATAATATTTTTATCGAGGGTATGGCGACAGGAATCGCAAACTCCGCATACCTTTGGATTGCTCTCGCCAAAGTAGTCTAAAATAAATGCGGACTTACAATTTGGTGTTTTTAACAACTCGAGGAAATTTAGGAACTTTTTAGTTTGCAAATCGCGACGCTTTTGCATTTCGGCAATGGTTTCCAATATCATCGATTCGCTGAATGTATCGATCAGCAATTTTATCCCCGACAAGTGTATTTTGTTCACAATTTGGAGCAAACTATTGTTTTGAAGTGAGTTAAGTTGTGTTACCAAATGTTCGTGCGAAATTCCTAAATCATTTATCAGATATTTTAAATCTACCGAAAGGTTCAAACTTGTGTTTTGTTCAAATAAATCTACAAGCTTATTATACACATTCAATCTATCTCTATCTAAATATTTAACTATTTTAGAGGTGTGTTCACTAAATTCTGTAAGATTAATTTCGTACACAGAAGAATTATCATAAAATTTTATAAAGTTTTTACGCTCCAAATACTGTATTAGTAAGGCGAGATTGGATTGGCTGATGTTCAAAGAGCGTGCCAAGGACTCTAAATCACCTTTAATAACATTTGTGTTTTGGCTTTGCATACTCAATGATAAAAAGTTAATAAGTTTTTGTATATCGGTACTATTTGGAAATTGGTTGCTAATAAAGTAATTAGCTAAATTGTCGTCTTCGGGACTATAGATTAAAATTGCTTGAGCAGGATTGCCGTCCCGGCCAGCTCTGCCAATTTCCTGATAGTAGGCTTCTATTGTTAGTGGTAAGTATGCATGGACGACACACCTCACATCAGGTTTATCTATACCCATTCCGAAAGCATTGGTCGCAACTATTATCTTAGCTTCATCATTTATAAATTTTTCTTGAATTTGCTTTCGTTCTTCGCTTTCCATAGCTCCATTATAAGGAACAGCACTATACCCATTATTATTTAGAAAGTCGCCCAATTCATAGGTTGCTTTGCGAGTTCCCACATAAATTATAATTGATTTTCCTTTATTCTTTTTAATCAAATCTAATATTGCCTTATAGCGATTGTTCGGATAAATCATCGAAATAGCAATGTTAGGGCGTTCAAAACCACTTATGAATATATTGGGTGATTTCATCCTGAGAGATTGGTAAATATCTTTACGGACTTCGGGAGTAGCAGTTGCGGTGAATGCAGCAACATTTCTTCGTGGGATGTGTTCGAATATCTTAGTAATTTTGCGATAACTTGGGCGAAAATCGTGCCCCCATTCGCTAATGCAATGGGCTTCGTCCACCGCAACGAAACTAATATCGGATTTTTCTAAAACTTCGAGAAACAATTGGCTCTCTATCCGCTCGGGAGCAATGTAAACTAATTTAAAATCGCCCGTTGCAATTCCATTTAGCCTATTTTTGAGCTCATATTCGCTTAGAGTGCTATTAACGAACGTTGCGGAAATGTTTCTGGCAACTAATGCATCCACTTGGTCTTTCATCAATGAAATTAAGGGCGATACAACGATAGTAGTTCCCTCTAATATCAATGCGGGCACCTGATAGCAAATCGATTTGCCGCCACCAGTGGGCAATATTGCAATTGTGTCGTTGCCTTTTAAAATTGAATTTATTATGTCTAATTGATTGAACCGAAATGAATCATAACCAAAGTATTGCTTGAGAATTCTTTCTGGATTATGATTATTCGACATAAAATTACGAAACTACTTAAGTTGTAATCTGTTTAGTTGCCATCTGTTTCGAGCAACATTATTTTGTTTAAGTAATGTTCCATCTTTTCGGGGTGGATTTCCATAAGTTTTTGGTAAATATCGATTGCGTTCATATACTTACCTTGCTTTTCGTAAATCATTGCTAATGTTTCGGTTGGGACAAAATCATCCGAAATATCATCATCAGAATTGTCATCGGGTTTATTGCTATCATCGAGATGAACTTCTGTTTGATAAGTGCTATCGGTTTGCTCATTATCATTGGCGTTTGCAATTGTATCTTCAACGATTTCGGGTATCGTATTCTGTTGTTCATTTTCAAAGATTTGATATTCTGCGATTGAAATATTTTTACTTAATTCAATTATTTCTTCGTAATTGAACTTAAAGGGTAGAAAATTAATGCCTTTAATTAAATCGATATCCGAAAAATTGTCAATTTGAAAATCAAGACTTGGGTATAAATCTTCGTGGGCTTCAAAAGGCATATGTTCTTTTTCGAATTCGAGTAACTCTTCGGAAAGAACAACAATTGCTTCGGGACTTTCGTTGCTGTTTGCAAAATCTTGAAAATCTGCCACTTCGCTTTCCAGTTCTGCGTATTCTTGGATTATAACCTCGTCGGATTCATCGTTTTCGTCGGTTTCAACCATATACTCGACGTATTTATTTTCCGC
>CALKJQ010000139.1 GCA_937995785.1 Candidatus Kapaibacterium sp. | reverse complement strand
TCTTTCCGGATATTGGTAAGCGAAAGAACAAGTTTCGGGCTATTGTATAATAAGAATAAAGGCTCATTGGGTGTGATCCACGAGATGAACAACAGATCCCCATAAATCTTGGTTCCAACATACGTTTTTCCGTTAAAATATATCGAGGTATTGGGTACTTCATGGAATGCAGAAAGATCATCGCACGGAGTAATGATATAAAAAGAAGAGAACTCTTGTTCTTCGTATTTAGTAATCGTATCCGGTTGGAGTAATACGGTTTTTATAATCCGCCATGATTTCAAATCATTTATCGAGATTCCATCGATTTTCGGAGTAGTTTTTTTCGTTTTTACTTCGATTTCTTTCTTATAAGAAGATAGGTCAATATCCGCAACGGTGATAATATCTTTCAAATAAAACAGCGATTCTTCTACAATATTCTCATCAATAACGGTTCTGCTCTCAAGACATCGCACGCCCGCAATCATTTCGTATAAATTTAATTTATCGGTACGCATCTGAAGTTCTAATTTGATCATGATAGCGAAAAATACGATCAAATAGCCTGCAGATACCCCGATCATTAAAGCGAGCAATTGCATAACGCCGAGGATTACCAAAATGATGGATAAAATAAGGAGCCCGTAAGCCCAAATAATTTGTTTGTTTCTTTCAAAATCGAAATTCATAATAAATCCCTCTAAGTATAATGAATCCGCGTTGCCGCTCCGGCAACAATACTTATTATTGTAATAAAAGCGGACCAAATAAATGTTTGGACCCAATCTTCTGCCAAAAACAGATGACGGGGTATATAGATCGAATAAATCCAATAAAGAGAAAGCAATGTAGTGTATACGAACCATCTTGTGAATTGTTCTGTAGAGTTCGGGTGTCTTTTCTTATACAATTCTACCCAATTCTTTTGTCCTGCAGCGGATCGGTAGATCGAATACGCGGTCATAAACGAAACAAAATAACCGATTGTAATCAATACGAAAAACACCGCAAACGTGCCGGTAGAAGTCAATACGTTAGTAGGAGTTCCGCCGATCCAATGTTGTAAAATCGGTTCATCGTTAGACTCAGGACTCGGATAGATTGAGAAAAACTCAACAACAAATCGGCCTAATAGTTTCCAAAGAATAGAAACTACAGTGGTAACGAGTAAAGAGATAATATACCATAAATAATTATCATCACGTTCACGAATCTTTTCTATTTTACTCACGGTGGTTTCCGGTAATGTTTTTCTGCCGAATTTTGAAGAAATAAATACAGAAATCGAGGTAATTATGTTAAGAATAAATACGAAAACATACCATAAGACAAGCCATAATTCATGAACACCGGTAATCCAAGCAACGAGGATCGGAATGGCAATCGTTGTAGACGGAAGAAGAACCCACCAACCGATATATCCGAACAATACAGGACTCAAAGAGAAGGCAATAATTATAAACGCAACAAGATTCAATAAGATACATGAAATAATAAACCCGATAATAACCGAAATAATAAGATTTTTAATTTTTACCTGGCTGCGATATACCGTGAGATAGATAAGAAAAATAAACCCGATATTTACAATGAAAATCAAACTAGCCGTACCGTACACGCTCGTTTTATTAACTCCGAACAAAATATAATCGAGAGCATCGAGTATAATATGAATGAATATTAGAATGAACGAAGAAATTAAATTAGAAATAATTGACTCATCTTCAGATATATTAAAAGATTGTTGTTGTGCATAATATTCTACACGCTCTTTCACGAATTCGGAAAACGGTTGTTGCGGAATTAAAGGAACCGCATTGAATATAACAGCGTTTAGCATGAACAATATGAAAAATGTAATGATAGAAGTAAGAAGTGTTGAAGATAACGCGTTTGTGATGGTAAACTCTTCTAAAAGATAGTTTTTAACCAATTCTTGTTCGGATTTGGATAGTACAGATTGTTTTTTCACGGTAACCCCCCCGGAATAGGCTCGTATAATTTGATTTTTAGTGCAAAAACAAAATATAAAGAAATAAAACATAAAATACAAATCATACATTTAATCAAGGTTTTCATACAAATCCTCCATCAAAGACTCAATAAAGTGTAATAATTTTAATGATAATCGTAATTGTATCAATATTTTTAGATTTTTCATAATTGATCTCAAAATGTAATCCCTCCGATATACTGCTGTGCTACCACGGTGCAGTTTAATAAGAAATGTGCAAGCATCGGGACCAATATATCTTTTTTCCAAATATATCCGAGTCCAAGCGCAAACCCGGATAACCCAACCGATAATAATAACAAGGGTTTGTTATAATAATTAGTATGACTTAATGCAAACGCAACGGACGACACTACAAGCCCCGTACTAATAAGGAGTCCTGCCAACATTATGGATTTTCTCTTTCCTTTTGCCAAAAAGATAAAGAAACCTAATACAAGCCCCCGATAGAACAATTCTTCGCATACAGAACTGAACACCGTGTATGCAATTTGAATAATATTAGCGGGAGCCAAATATGCTTCTAAAAGCCCCATTCCGATTTGAATGAGTAATAAAATAGCGTATAAAACAAGAGCGTAAAAAACATTATCGCTGTTGTTTTTTCGGTAATAGAAATTGAGTATTTCTAATCGTTTGTTATTATAATAATTAAGAGCAAGGATCCCAGAGAGTCCGAATCCGAACATGAGCAAACTGTAGCGTGCCCAAACCGGTTCTTCCGTTTTCAGCAAAGAAAATATAATAAGCATTCCTAAAACCGCAACGATACTGAGAAAAAAAGAAAGTAAAGAAAACTCGGAAACCGAAATATCGTCCGTTTCGCGGAACTTGAGTTTATCATAGATCATCTTCATCGGATCCTCCTGCGGGTAAAATTGTTTCGACAACAACGTTGAAAGAAGTACCGGATTTCAACCCGATTTCGATCAACGCTCCGTTTGTGGTAATATAATCAATTGGAGAGTTCAGATCACCAATTTGCATGTTATTTACCTTGATTGTTGCGTTAGATATTGTTAAATTAAACAAAAGAAACACAACACGGTTGGAAACGGTGTGGAAAAACGGATCGGGAAAACGTATTTGGACATACAAACTGTAAAACGTATCGCTATGCGATTCTACAATCGTATCGGGAATTATATCAACAAGATCCCCATCCAAAATACACCTTCCGCTTGCATTAATCAAACCGGGATATATTTTGGACTCGGATGGTTGTTGTACTGATTCATCAGGATCAATTTCAAATACAATTTCAATTGCAGAACTCGGTTTCAAAGTAGAGAATACGCCGATTAAAAGAACAGCAGCGGTAATCAGTAGAATGAAACCGTACGCTGTTGATCGGGTATGCGGTTTATTCGGTGTTTGAATGGTTTTTTTGGTTTTTAGTTTGTTCAAAGAGGCCACCTCGGTTGTTGAAAAAAAAATATAATTATTAATAGTTTTTCGGAATGCGTAAGCCCGGGAACTCGGGCGTACTCAGTTTAATATAGAGAATAAGCGACACGGTACCGATTATGACTCCTATGGTTAAGATCAGCCACCACCATTGATAGAACCAATTAATAAATGAAGTAATTCCTGGAGTCCAATCTTTATTCATAACAGAGGGCGAAATTTCAATGGTTCCTTCAACATAATTATCCCAATAATAAACATCACGGGTTTGGTTAATCGGAGCCAAAGGAACGGGTTCTTGCGTATTCAAAACCTCTACTTGATTAAGAGATTCTAAGATAAACGTGGTTTCAATTGTGTATAATTGCCCGCGATTTTTAATCTCGTATCCGAGCGTTCGTTGTCTTGTATCAGTGGTCGGCGCGCCGTATACCCGTGAAACGCCGGCAGGATCCACGTTTGCACCAAATAGAAATTCATCTTGTGTATCAATATCTAATTTGCCGTACCGAATATTGATTTGTTGTTTCTTTTCTAAAACGTTCGGATAAAGTTTGATTCCGCGAACGGTGTTTGCGTTTTGCAGAATAGACCCGCGCGGCGCGGCAATGGATTGTCCTTCTATTATTGTAACAAAGGATTCGGATCCGGCGGTGACGCCTAATTGCAATTCATCGATTTTTGATTGGAGCGCAGATTGTCCGTTCCCACCTGCTGAAGGCGTAATTCTGGCTGATATTTGAGAATTGTATTCGGAAATCTGCGGATTTTCGTATTCGGAAACCGAAACTATTCGGGATTGTTCTGCACGTGCAATAAACGCTTTTCGGGTCATTTTAATCTGCGCGTCGCCGAAATCACGAACCCGATCATCAAACTCGAACTTCAAATCAAACTCAAGATCACCGGCATATCCAAAATTCGGATAGGCTGCGAGTTTTCTGCTCGTAATTGTAATCGAGGGTTCGTACATATACACATCTTGGGATTTAACACGTGTTGCGGTTGACCAATAAAAATCACCTGGATCGTAAGAATATGATTTGGTTCCGGAAGGTTGGATAATTACATAATCTTTAGCGCGATTGAATCGGGTGCAAAAGAACAACGTTGCCCATTTCGCATCAAAATTATCGCTTTGGATCGGTAAAGAAGCCATATCATATACCGTTGCAATTGTAAACTCAAAAGAAAACACCACTTCGGCCCGATATAATACATACGATTCGTTAATCTTTTGTGCTTGCAAAGGCGTGAATCTAACCACATTCGGGCTTCCAATTTGATGATAAATATTATTCGGTAAAGGAGAAGAAAGACTCGGCTTGAATTGGCTTGCCAATACCGAATATTTATCCCAATAATTCACTTCAACAACGGTTTCGGAAACACCGAAAATTGCAAACGTTTGCAAACCGATTACCGCTAACAAAAGAATGGAAAAAAAACGATTTTGTTTCATATCAATCCCTCCTAATAATCATATGTCCGAAATTCGGTTCTGAACGTAGAGAGATCGGCGTCTACGATATACCCAACATACGTAGTCGGTGATCCTATTGTGGCTAATTCGATTGTAAAATCTATCTCGTTTTTTACAGACAGATCGGCCCGAAGCAGTATATATAAATCACCGTTATACAGTTTAGTGGAATAAAGTGTGGTGTTAAGCGGAATTGTGGTGTAATTTATAGCATTATCTAATTTTAAAGTAAGGT
>CALKJQ010000138.1 GCA_937995785.1 Candidatus Kapaibacterium sp. | reverse complement strand
AAAAACAAAAGGTGTATTTATGAAAAACACAAACAAACTCAATCTAATCCTTATCGCTTTAGGGTTAGTATTTTTCGTTTCTGGCTCGATAGCACAGAATTTCACAAACAATACAAGCGGCACCTATACAGCAGCTGCTTGCGGTGCTGTAGTAAAAATGAAAAGTACTGCTGCACAATTCAATGGTACTGCTCAATTGGGAACAGGAACTGGTAACCGAATCCAAGGTATAGTTGATTGGGCTGCCACAACAAATGGACAAACCGTACAAGGTTTATATTACACTAACTTAGTTGTTTCGGGTGCTGGCACCAAAACAATCGCTGATGGCGTTTATGTTAGTGGTGAAGGCTGTACTTCACCATTACCTGGTTATGCAGCCTTAACCGGAGGCCTCGGATACTATGCTACCGGTGGAGCTAGAACTTATACTGGAATATTCCACTATGATGGTAATGGAACAAACCAAGTTGTATTTGCCGAAAATGGTGGTTCGGGTAATACCAATCGTTACAAAGATTTGGATTTAACGGGAACTGCAAAATCAAATACGGGAACAGTTGAAGTTAACGAAGAATTAACCACCGCCGTTGGTGCTAATTTGACAGTTGGTGCAAACTTTACTGTTTACGGAACGGGTACTTCGACAATAGCCGGTGGCGTTACAATTAATGGAACAAATACAACAGCATTTGCTTTTGTTGGTAATAATGCTGTCGTAAATTCAAGTGGTGCAATAACTGTAACAACGGGTGTTTTGGACATTAGCAATGCAAATGGTCAATTTAATATCTTAGGAACCGGTTCATTAGCATTGGGAAATGGCGATGCAACAACTGGTGGTCGTTTGAATCTTGGTGCAAATACTTATTTAGATATTGCTAATTCATTTACAAACACCGATGCAAATCACGATAATATGATTTTTGATGTAACCTCTACAGTTGCCTATACTCAAACAAGTGGAACTCAAAACATAGTGTTTACAAATGATGACAATGCACAACACAATTATGGTATTTTAGTATTTAGTGGCGGAGCAACTAAAAATGCAACTGGTGATGTTCACACTCGCGGTAATGTTTCGGTTGCTGGTGGTCCAGTTGAAATGGGAACAAATTGCGGTTTAACTGGCAATACGTTTTTTGCTAATGCCACAGGAGGAAATAAAATATCTTACGCCTCTGCAAATAATGATGAATACATTCGTGGTAATTTGCGTTATCGTGGTACTTTCTCGACTGGAACTGCTTATACATTCAATAACGCACAAACACAAGTAACATTCTCGGCTGCTCCATCAACTTATTTCCAATTGAATGTTCAACCTGGAACAGTGCCACAAAACAATGGTGGTTTCGATGCGAATTATGATGTTACCCGTTGCGTTACCTTAGGCTATGATGGAACAAGTGGCAACATATCCACTTTAAGGGTTGGTTATGTTTCAACTGATCTTATAAGTTTTACAGCTTTGGAAACTAATTTAAGATTCGAAGAAGCATGGGGTACAAACGCATCTGACAGACATAAAGTTACAGGTGGTGCTGGCTTAGCAACCAATAATGGAGCTTTAAATCCAAGATATGTTCAATTAGTAACCAATCCATCACTCGGATTAAAATTAAATGGAACTACTGGCGGTGGAACAACTTACGAATTATCTAATGGAAGCAATATCGTATTGACTGCTGCACCATTGCAATACATAGCAATCAACAATGGTCGTTGGACAAATCCAGGAACATGGGATGAAGGTGTAGTTCCTGGTTCGAACGACAACACTTTAATTCGTGCATTAGTTTATGCTGGTATCGATGGTCCTGCTTATGGAACTCCAGCAACCAACAACACTACAGATGAAAGAACACATTATGGCGTTTCACCAACACAAAATGAAATTCAAATTGCTCACTCTATTACAATTGATAATGGAACTACTTATCCCGATGCTGCATTAATAATTGGTAACGAAGATAACAACGATAATGCAATATTAACCACAGCAATGACTGGAACTGTTGGAGGTATAGCTGCGGGATTCTATAACAACAACTCTGTTGCAAATTCACCATCGAACGATGATTGGAATAACAAAACAACAGATCCTGCTGGCACTAATACTGTTAATGGTTTGTTCATTAGTAATATTAAAAATACCGGTTACGCAAATGTGCCAATCTTCGGAACTGGTCAAATCACCAACGCTGGTACAATTGTTAACTACAGCATAATTGAAATTGGTCAATAATCACAATGGAACAAAACCTCCCTCCAACCTCTCCGGTTGGGGGAGGAAATTAGAAGAAAATATGAAAAAAATAATCTTACATATTGCTATTTTGATTTTGGGAGTTGCTACGGCAACTTCCCAAACTCTTAATAGTTCGGGTAAGATAGAAAACCTTGGCACAATAAAAGTAAAAAGTGGCCAAGTTCAAATGAAACAAGATACAATTGATGGTCGCGTTGAATTACTTCAAAGTTCTAATAATGTTTATTACGAAGTTCCCAATATGGTTTACAATCAACTTGTGATACAAAATCAAGGAAAAAAATTTGTTTCCGATACTAAAAAAGACAATTTTGGTTCGATAAGAAACATTATAGTTCGCGACTCAATGATATTTAGGAAAGATGCACTTTTAACTACTTATTATACTGGTACAAATCCCGAAGATGTGATAGCACAATCAACAGTAGTAAACGATAGCTCTCGTTATGTCGCCCATCGCGATTTGGTAATGAGAAATAACGTTAAATCCCAAGACCTATTAGCGAATGGCAAATTTTCCCGACTTAACATTGATAACCCACTTGGGGTAAATGTTAAATCGGGAGGGTTTGAAATAACATCCAAATTAACCCTAACTTCGGGCGAATTGCGAAATTCTGCCGAAAACAATTTTACAATGAAAGATTCTACCGAAATTGAGCGTCACGTTGGAGCAACCTTAGCATACGAACCACGATTTGAGACCTCTGTTAACGTAACCTATGTTGGCAAAGGCTCGCTATCAACCTCGGGCGAAGTTCCTACCGACAAAAGTGTGTTGAAAAATTTACGAGTTCATAACACAGATTCTTTGGTTCTTACTCGAAACGTATCAGTCAATGATACTTTGGAATTGCGTGCTAAAATTCTTGCTTTAGCCGATACTTTGATATATAATAATAGGTATAATCCTATATTTATGGACACAACTCATTCCGAAATCTCAGGAATGTTTCTGCGAACCCAAATTCCCGTTGGCGAACGAGCTTATTTCCACAATCCCTACACCTACTTTTTCTTTGCCGATAATGATGCAAAAGGTAATCTAAGCTCATTACTTTTGGATATGCGAATCAAAACATATCCTCGTTATGATGTTTCGAATGCCAAAATCCAACGCTCAATAGACATAGAAGCCTACGATGCGAATAATAATAGAATTTCGAGCGGCTTTGTAGCAAACTTCGGTTATGGCTGGAGATACGACTTAAATAAACCCTACGACGAAACCAGATATTTATCTGACTCATTCCTGGAACTATTGCTCCAAAAGTGGGACGGAACAGATTATCAGGATTTAGAATCGGGAGTTCCCCAAGTTGCAAGTCAATACGGATGGGCATTTTCGAATTATGGACAATTGAATACCACAGGTTCGTATGCAATTGGTTTGTCCACCTCGTTATCAATTTTTGTCCAATCTCGAGTATTTTTAGAAGGTTCCTATATTCCAAATTCCAATGGATTAATGAGAACAGATTTGTGGAATGGAATGCAAGGGAATTTGCTTGTAGATGGAATTAAATCGAAGCCATATCCATATAATAGAGTTAATATTAATGTAAATCAAATCACATCGGTTCCCGACTCGGTTGTTGATTGGGTGGTATTAGAATTTAGGAATACTGTTAACCCCAATGTTAAGTTTAGTAAACTTCTGTTAGTTCGTTATGATGGTAAAATCGTTGATTTGAATGGCAATCCAAACATTAGGATATCAAAATCGGAATTTGACCCCAAAACACAATCATCATCATTTGATTTAGTCATTCTTCATCGCAATCACGCCTCGGTAAAATCGGTAGATCCTATAAGATTGATTGCCGAAAACAATTCCAAAGTGTATGATTTCTCGCAACCAAGTTTTATCCTTGGTGGAACTGCTTCGCTCAAATTGGTAGAAGCAACTCCAACAACTCGACAGTTTGCATTGAAAGCCGGATATAATTTAACAGATGCCATCGGACAAAACCAAATGGAAAATGTTCTGAATCCATTCACATTCAAACGCGACCATTTAGTGGTTTGGGATAATATATCTCAAACCGGATATTTGATGTTGGATTATGATATGGATGGCATTATCACAACAAGAGATTACAACGTTAGTTGGAATAATCGGGAAAAATAGTGAAACTATTAGTATATATAGCATTTTTTTTTAGTGTAATTGCCACAGCTCTGTCCCAACCATTCGACACTTTGGCAGTAGTGAAAATTGCCAATTTACAAAAGCCCAATAGAGAATCATTAGAATTTGACATCATTCTCACAAAAACTAATACGAATTGGTATTATTTCACCAACGCAACATTTCATCTCAGATTTCCCGAGCAATATAATATCGATTTAAATGATATAGATATATTATTGCAAAAAACTGATTTAAAAGCAGCAGCCCAAACCGGCAATGAATATCCCGACATTGGCTATTATATTCAGCATTTTATAGTGGGTAAAATGTTAAGTATCAGTATGCTTGGACCTAACACCTTTAATAAATCTCAATATATCGAGATTGATTCATCAAAAATGTTGGGAAGGTTCCGGCTGACAAGTAAAACTGGAAAATATGTACCCGAAATGGTTGAATGGCAAACCCCTACGAGATACTATCAAGCAGTTTCACATAAAACAGAAAAGGATTCAATAATACTCGATAATATTATTTGGTATCATAGCGATGACAATATTGAAATGCACGATGGCGTTAAAAGCATTGTTATCTACGAAAATCCAACAAAGCCAAGCTACGAAACAATTCTAAAAGATTTTATTGTTAAATATGACCACGTCCGAAAAACGAAATACGAATGGACGATGAAAAGCGAATACAATGTTTATGGTTATACCGTTGCCAAGGCATTGAAGGTAGATTTGTCTATCGATGAAACGAATTTAAAATACGATACTGTTGCCTCTTGTATGCCTGGTTCGGCATATTTTAATCCATCATTTATTTCCCAAGGTAACACTCAAACCATAGAGCATTTTTATGGAGTATTCGACGATAGCGTTCGCTATCGTAGTGTGCAATATTGCTACAATCTCTATGCCCATTTTATTGATGAATTAGGTAATATCACTCCACCCGTGCTATTAGCAACCCGTTGCCCATACATTCCAAATGCTGTAATAGTGGAAGCCGAAATGGTCGATCCAAAGGATTATCCCGCTGCAAGTGCTGGTCCAACTGTGCGTTATAAATTAGACGACGATTGTTATGTAACAGGTTACATAATTGATGCTGTTGGCAAAAAGGTTGAGATGCTTACCGTTGGTCAAAATCAAGAGATTATGAGAAACTTAAGGATGGAAAAAGGGGAATATGTTTCGTCCTACACCCCACCACCATGGGTTTCCAATGGTTACTACCAATTTATAATCCAAGCAATACCAATCGACGATAATACAGTCGAGATATCCAGCACCATTGTTCCGTTCTATTTGATTAGAAGTGGAGGGAATTAATGGCTAAAATGATATATACAATAATAATGGTATCATTTTTTTTTTCTGATATCTTTTCACAAAATTTAATAAACTATTCCTCAGATTCAGATACCCTTTTTTGTGGTAAAAATTTAATTTTCTCCAAAAATAATCCCGCCGATACTTTATCAATTTTTTATTCCTTAGATGAAGGAAAATCGTGGAACAAAATCAGCAATGATTTCGAAAAATCATTTAATTGGGAAGTTCCTTTTACATTAAAGAAAAAAATATTAATCAAAACCAAGCAACAAAAAATCCAGCCAATGCAACTAATTTGGGAAGTCCCCGATGCCCATCAAGGTGAAATTAGAGCGGTTGATTTCTCGACGGATGGCAAATTAGTCCTCACTCTTGGTAAGGATGGATATATTAAAGTCTGGGACATCCCTCAAAAAAAAGCAGTTGACTCGATAAAAATATCAGGAACTGATTATTATTACGATGCAAAATTTTTGAAGGATCCAAATAAAGTTGTTTTTACTATTCAAGATAAAACAGTACTCTGGAATAGACAAGCTAAAACAACAGATATATTCTATACCATCGGTAATTTCGTTCGAAAAATTGATTTAAATCCAACAAATAACAATTTTTCGATAATCACCGATGATGTTAATTTAGCAGTTTTTAACGAGACATTCTTCTTGCCTATTCCGATTAATCTAAAAGCATTTTCCAAATCGCAATATGCAAATGCCTACGACCTAAAGTATTCATTAGATGGTAAACAAGTGTTAATTTCTACCTACAATGGCAAATTGCTTGTTACAAATGGAAATTCCGAAACTTCATATAGTGTGGATAGCAAACCTATTTACTCTGCTACTTTCACAAATCAATCGGATGTGTTTGCTTTTGGTGGTGCTTCTAATCAATTAGGATTTTTTCGTCTTGGGGATAGTCCATTGAAGGTTGAGCCCAAATTAAATGCAGCAATAAGAGAAGTGAAATATAGCAAAAATCGAGACGAGGTTTACGTAGGGTCGTTAGATAGCTCACTTCGAATATGGTCGGCAAATGATTTTTCGTATGTTCCATATTACTTGAACGAACCTTTTGGAATTTTAACATTGGATTTAACCCAAACTGGTGATACGATTGCTACAGCTGGCAGAAACTATAGTTTTAGAATTTGGTTGAACTATCGAGACATCGGAAAAGAGCAAATCGATACATTTACTTGTTTGCAGGAAATCTTTTTATCTGTTCAATCCGATAAAGAGTTTTTTCAACCAAGAGATTTAATTAAGTTCAAATATTTTGCCGAAAGTCAATTTAAAGATACATTGCAAAAAATAGGGAATTGGCAAATCAAATCAACTTTATCGTTTCCGTATCATTCATTAAATAGTTATGTTTACGAAAATAATCTTATGAACGATAAATATGTTTTCTTTTTGGATACTAATCTAAAGTTCAAGTCGCAACCAGTCTCGGAATGGACATTCAGAAGTTTGTACAATAATAGTGAAGTAGAAACAATAGGGTTAGACAATATAAAAATTACACCCGAAGATAATTTTTATCCAATTGTGGTTAAGAATGATATAATCGTTGATTTTGTTTGTAAGACACAAACAAAAATTGGATTCGAACCAATACCACAAATTCAAAGAGTGAATAGCAAAGATGATTTAATCGAAATTGAATTTGATATCAATATTTTGCAAAAATATGATATTTTTGTAAGTGATTATTATGGAATAGTTCCAAAACTATTTTTGGATAACAACAATGCAAATTTGATTAGAATAACTGGCTCGGTATCAAAATTGATAGTATTAAATTTGAGAAGCAATTTTTACAACATAACCTATAAATTGATTGCAGATTAAAAAATAATGAAAACAACCCCTTTTTACATAATTGTATTTTTATTAATTACTATTTCCAACCTTAATTCGCAACAGTTAGTGAAAGAAAATTTGCGAGACGTTCTAATAACTCCAACACTCGACACCATAATAGTAGATAGAGCACCAGGTGATTGGTGGTTTGGTCCGTTTGGTTCAGTTTCGCCATTTTCAAATTTTTATTTTGGAGATTTAATCCTACCTCAGTACAAGGAAGTAGAACTCCAAGAATTATATAAAAAAGTAGATTATAGTGGAGGTAACGGCTGGGGTTATAATGTTGGATTATATGGTGAATGGAAAAAGTTAGACTATGATTATGGAGCAGCATTAAGATTATCATTGATTGACGTACGGACTTCCAAAGCAAAAACAGAATTGAATGATACCGTGCGAACCCTTTTCGAAAATAACATTAAATATTCATATTTATCGATATCGCCTTCTGCAACCTACGAGTTCAAGAAACTTAGTGGTTTTTGGGCTTTTGGTGGATTTGATTTCGAAATACCACTGAGTGCCCAAACAAGTCAAAAGAAGCAGTTTTATTACTCAGAGCAAATTGACGAAGTTTATACAATGGGTTTGCAGAATTTGAATTTTAGAGTGGGAGTTCATCTTGGAATTTCTTACGATTTGTTTTCGGCAAACATCAGAGCATTGGCTCGCTCGCAAGTTTCGCTCTATTTATTGATGAATTCGGGAACAAACCAAATATCCAACTTTGGTTCTAACTTCAATTCTTTTTCTGTGAAAATGGGTATCGTTGTTAAAATTGGTCCTGATAAAAAATTTATTGATACTTTATTCTTCAACCCCGATTATCAACCACCACTATTTGCATTAGCTTCTGCTAATGTAGGAAATGGAATTGACTTTCGGATAGAACCAAAAAGTTACGTAGCAGCAGATTTAGCCTATTTAGAAAGACCACAAATCCAAATTGAGCGTCCCGCCGAACCCGAGATTAAACCAACAGAAGTTGCGATAGTCGTACCCGAAACCAAACCTACAAAACAAATTGTTATCGGTAAAAGAGAAGTTTATAACTACCCCAAATCCGAAACAGATTATGAACTAAGTAAGGAATTAAGAGAATATTTAGATGCGTTAGCACAGTTTTTGATATCTAACCCAAATACCAGAGTGATTGTGGAAGGTCATAATGACGACCGCGGAGGTTCTGTGCAGGAAAACTATCGAAGATCGGTGCTGAGAACAGAAAATGTGAAGAACTATTTGATGAGAAAGGGTATACCTGCGGGTAGAATACTTAATACAGGTTATGGTGCGGCAAGAACTTTAGTCCCGAATAATACAGCAGCAAATCGAGCTAAAAACCGTAGAGTAGAAATAATCGTTGAAAGATAAAAAAATCAATTAAAAATAAAATTTTAATTATTAATTTTGAATATTAAAAAATGATGAATAATAATGGGTAAAAAAGTTTGTATAATCGAAGACAATACTCCTAACAGAAAATTATTTGCAATGCTTCTCAAAAAATCTGGTTATGAAGTTGTTGATTTCGAAAATGCCACAATTTCGTTGGATTGGCTAAAGGACAATCCGGTGGATATAGTGCTTATGGATATTTTGTTGCCAGATATGAATGGTAGCGAATTATTAAACTATGTGAAAAATATGCCAAGCCAATCAAATGTGAAGATTGTTGCCATTACCGGATTTTCGAGCGTAAGCGACAAGGAAAAATTTATAGCACAAGGATTTGATGGTTATCTTTCCAAACCTATTAGTACTACTACTTTCGTGAAAGATATTGAAGTTTTTCTATAACATTAATCGGTATAATAATGAACGACACAAATAAAAGTTTTGATCAAATCATAAAAGAATCAGGTAGTAAAGTTATTTCAGTATATGATTTTAAGAAAACCTATCCTGCATACTTAATATTAATATTATTGATTTTTGCAAGTATTTTTATCTACGATACAACAAAACAAAATGTTAGAAACCAACAAGAAAGCGAATTCAAAAAAGCCATCCAGTCAGTAGAAACCCGGTTATCAAATTTAAAAAATACTCAACTCGATATTTTGAGCTCGATGAGAGGCTTATACGACATACTACCCCAAGTGGTTCGGGACTACTTTGAAATTTATGGTACGGTGCCAACCAAGACATATCAATCGATTAATTCTATTGTTTATGTGATGGAAGTAAAAAATTCCGAAAAAGGATCATTTGTTTATAACACACAAAACTTAGGGTATTACTATTATAAAATTATCCCCGAAGGTGATAGGGAATTGTACTATCCAATTCAGTTAAAAGTGCCATACAATGCAGAGGAGCAAGATCCACTTCTTGGATTCGACTTGAAAACAATACCCGAATTTGCCGATGCATTTGAAAGAGCAAAACAATCAAAAATGAAAACGATGAGTGATTTTGTTTTATTCGATAGGAATGATAAAAAACTTACATCTTTTATTTTCTATCCTATTTACCCAGTGGACAATCCATTTATGAAAGGTTTCCAAGGCGCTTTGGCAATGGAATTGGACGTCGTTAAATATGTTGATGAAGCACTTTCTGGAATGTCGAAAGATAAACAAACCGCTTTCGCATCTGATTCGACAATTTTATTCGATTTGAAAGAGGTTAGGGCTGATGGCACGAAAAATATTTTTTATAAATCACCCAATTATAGTTTAATCGAAACGGGTTATACTCCAATTTTAAATGAGAATATTACAACCGAATTTGCTGGAAAAAAGATTGAATTAAACTTTTCAACTGTTCCCGATTTTGGGGGTGCAATCCAAGCATATTTGCCTTTTGTTGCTGGTGGAATATCCTTGATACTTAGTTTTCTGTTATCGGGATTTATTCTATCTATTATCACAAGTCGTGGAAGGGCATTGGATTTAGCCGAAAGAATGACTCGATCTCAAAGGAGAATTGTGGAAACAACTCAAGATATAATTGCCGCAATGGATCTGAATGGGGTTTGGAAATCTATGAACCCCGCATCCGAAAAAGTATTTGGTTACGAAAGCAACGAACTTATTAATAAATCGATTTATGACTTATTGGCTTATGCCGAAGATAGAGAAAAATTGGAAAATAAGATTTTGGTATGCGGGGATGAACAATCAACAAAAATCGATTTGCTGATGAAAAAATCCAGAGGACCATTCATTTGGGTGAATTGGACAATAACTAAATCTCTCGCAGATGGATTAGTATATGTTATCGGGAGGGATATTACTTTGGAAAAAATGGCAGAGGAAGAAGCAAAATTAAAAGCTCGTCAAATGCAGTTAGCAAGTTATTACGCTCGAGAGTCCGACGAAACAAAAACTCTATTTATGGTTAACGCTAGCCACCAACTAAGAAACTCGCTTACGGGTGTGTTAGGTTATTTACAAATGCTTAACGAAAAAATTTATGATAGCGACGATGAAAGAGAAGAATATATCAAAATGGCAGAAATCAGTAGTGAAGAAATCTTTTCCTTCGTTTCGGATTTCGTTGATGTTGCAATTCAGGGTGATTTGGCAAAAGAAATTTCGTTCGATTCCATTAAATTATCAAAAATATTCTACGATCTACGGAAAAATATTAAAGATAACATTTCATTCAAATACGATGAAGAATTAGTAAATACAGTCACCTTACAAACAAGCGAAACATATATCGAAAGATCTCTTTATGAAATTATCTTAGCTTTAAGCGAAGGAATGGACAAAAATGAATTGTTTATTGATGTTGAAAAGAATGATTACGAAAAGGTGCTTACTTTACAAATTTTATCAGAATCAAACCCCGTTGTCCACGAAATGATAGAGCTCTACAAGCAATATTCAAGTAATCTGATAGAAGCTCTGAAGTTCGATAAAAAAGAAATAGTATTCAAGTTTGCAAAAGCAGCCTCGAAAATAAGAATTATTAATGGTTCATTCAATTTAGAATCTTTTGGCAAGAACGAACAAAATTTAGCTATAATCACGTTACCTATTAACAGAAAAATAAATGTTAATAATTAACAGATTTTTATTATTTTTGTTTTTCATATAATAAAGCATTGAATGAAAACTATCTTGGTTGTCGACGACGCTCCATTTATTTTAGAATCTACAAAAACATTACTAAAGTTTGAAGGTTACGAAGTAATTACTGCACGTGATGGCGAAGAAGGATTAGAAATGGTTAATTCTCAAAAACCAGATTTAATTCTTTGTGATATTTCAATGCCTAAATTAGATGGTTATGGAGTTCTTAAAGCTATTCGTAATAACCCCCTTACAGCACGTATCCCTTTCATATTTCTTACAGCTTTCACAGAGCGGCAGAACATCCGAACCGGAATGCAACTCGGTGCCGACGACTTTTTAGTTAAGCCATATTCACGAGATGAATTAATAACTTCGATTAATGCTCAAATTCAAAAATCATTCCTTCAAGAAAAAGTTATCGAAGAAAAAGTCCAAGAAGTTAGCAAATCAGTTACAAGAGTATTACCCCACGAGTTTAGAACAGTATTAAATCAAATTATGGGTTCGGCAAAGTTTTTGCAAAATAGCCCCGATAAGCTACTCCCCGACGAAATTAAAGAACTTGCAACAGATATAATTCATTCGTCTAAAAGATTAATTAAAATTACAGAAAACTACCTTATTTATAGCCGTATCGAAGCAATTGCGTCGGACAACGAGAAAACATTACAATTGCAGAAGCTCAAAACAATTGAACCAGCTGCCATTCTCCACGACATCGCTGGATTTGTTGCCAATAGATTCGACCGCCAAAACGACCTTGTTGTCGATTCTGATGTGTTCGATATAGCAATTAATATCTCTTCGGAAAGTTATCACAAAGTTGTTGAAGAACTTTTAGATAATGCCTTTAAATTTTCAAATAAAGGTTCCCAAGTAGAAGTTAAGACTCAAATCTCCGACAAATTCTTCGAATTAACAATCATCGACCACGGTCGCGGAATGACTCAGGAACAGGTTGATAATATTGGCGCACTTATGCAATTCGAGCGAGATGTGTTCGAGCAACAAGGCGTTGGGTTGGGGCTTATTATTGCCAAAAAACTAATTGAACTACACAACGGCGTGTTCATTATTAGAAGTATTGAACAAAAAGGAACGAATATCACTATAAAGTTACCCTACGTCAAACACGAAATCTAAGTTTCAATCTGATTACTTTTATCTTCCAACTCGATTTGTTCAATCTCCCATTTTGCCAACAAAGACTCTAATTTATTTTTGTATTCTTTATATTCAATTTCTGATTGAAGCATTAATTCTTTATTGGAAATGAACTCGGGTTTTGAAAAATTAAATTCAAGCTCTGCAACTTTTGCTTCCAATTCAGAGATTTCTCTCTCGAGTTTTGTGATTTCTCTCTTGTGCTTTTCGATATCCCTTTTCAATTGTTTTCTAAGCTCGTAATCCGTTGGTTCACTTAGTGTTTTATTCGAACCAATTGGCGTATTATCAGTAACATTAGTTAATTGTATATTGTTTTGTATTTTTTCTAAATATAATTCAAAATCACCCAAATGCTTAATTATTTGATGGTTTTTGATTTCCCAAGTTTCCTGGGTTAATCCAAGAAGGAAATCCCTATCGTGCGAAACAATAATCAAAGTACCCTCGAAGTTAAGTAACGCATCCTTTAATACTGCTTTGGAAATAACATCCAAATGGTTTGTTGGTTCGTCCATTATCAAGAAATTACAAGGCTGAACTACAATTTTTGCCAAAGCAACCCGTGATTTTTCGCCACCCGAAAGCACTTTTATCTTTTTGAAAACATCGTCCCCGTGGAAAAGGAAAGCACCCAATACAGTTCTAACCTCCTCTCGGGTTTTATTCACTGCAACTCGTTCCACTTCTTCCAAAATGGTGTTATTGGGATTTAGTTCATCATATATCATCTGCGAGAAATATTGAGTGTGTAAATAATTTCCAAAATATAACTTGCCCGAATAATCGAGTTGGCGAGCAAAAATCTTACACAAAGTTGATTTACCCTCACCATTATTTCCCACAAAAGCAATACGGCTTCCTCTCACAATTTCGAAATTTAAATTTGTTAAGACTTTCTTCTCTCCATATTGTTTTGATAAATTTGTTGCTTCGCAAACAATCAATGATGATTTCTCGACAGAAGGAAATCTTAGGTCGATTGAAGAATTTTCCATCTCATCAATTTCAATTCTATCAATTTTTTCCAGCATTTTAATTTTTGATTGCACTCGCGTGGCAAGCGTAGATTTATAGCGGAATCTATCGATAAATTTTTCGATTCTCTCGATTTCCTTTTGTTGGGAGTTAAATGCCGCAATTTGCTGCTCCCTTTGTTTAATTCGATATTCCACAAATTCGGAATATGAGAGTTTATAATCGTAAATTCTTTTATTTGCAAGTTCGATTGTTCTATTGGTAACATTATCCAAAAAATTGGTATCGTGCGAAACTATTATCAAACTTCCATAATAATTCTTGAGGAATTTTTCTAACCAAAGTAACGAATTGATATCGAGATGGTTTGTTGGTTCGTCCAACATTATCAAATCGGGTTTCGCAAGCAAAATTTTGGCTAATTCGATTCTCATTCGCCAACCGCCGCTAAAGCTATTTACGTTATTGTTAAACTCGGAACGCTTAAAACCTAAACCTATCAAAGTTTGCTCTATTTCGGCTTCAATCTTATTGCCCCCTAACAAATCTAATCGATAGGTTAAATGTTCAATTTTTTCGACTAAAGATATGGTCTCCTCGTTCGATTTGGTTTTGCTTAATTGAATCTCGCAATCCTCGATTTCGTTTCTAATACTTTCGATTTCGACCAACGAGGAGCGAATTTCGTCGTAGAGAGTTTCGCGGGATTGGATGTGTAGTTCTTGTGGTAAAAATCCAATTTTGTAATTCTTAGGAGTAGATATAATGCCTGTTTCGGGTTGGATAATTCCCGCGATAATCTTGAGAATTGTTGTTTTGCCCGACCCATTTCGACCTATAAGTCCAATTCTATCATTCCTCGATACCGAAAAATTAATATCCTGAAATAGTGGATTCCCCCCGAAATATATTGAAAGATTGTTTATCGAAATCATATTTTTGGGTTAGAATGAATAAAAAATATTATTATTGCAACTGCTATGGCTGCTAAAATGCTTCCTAAAATAAATGTAGATTCAATTCCAAAACTTCTATAAAAAATCGAAAAGACTACTGGTGCAGAAGTTTGCCCCAAGAGCGAAGATGCCCTTTGCAGCGACATAAATCCAGCTAACTGTTGTTTGGGGACTGACTGCGACAGCAAACTAACCAAAGTAGGAATATTTACACCATGACCAATTCCATAAATAGAAGAAGAGATGAACAACAAGGATGGCTGATTTAAAAATATCACTAACAAAGAGGATATTCCATATAGTAAAAATGCAATAATTAATAATTGTTTCTGGTTTAAATATTTATTAATTCTTTTCAGCTGCGACGACGAGACTGCCGCCATTATCGACATCGTTGCAATTTGCAGTCCAATAAATACGGGATTAGTCTCGCCCATATCGGTGATTAAAAATGGCAGAAAGGAAATTAATGTTCCAAATAAAATAAGAAAAGTAATTACTGCCAACGATAGTATTGACAATACTTTTAAGTTTTTGATTGTGGAACTAAAAGCCGAAAAATAGTCCGAAAAATTTACTTTGTTCGAATGTTCATCTTTTAAGAAAAACCAAACTGGTAGCATTATCATTATTGCCAGTAGTGGCAAGAAAAATGGGTAATACCAACCTAATCCAGCTAACAAACCACCCACAAACGGATAAATTGTCGTAGATAAATTTAAAATAGTTCCATTGTATCCTAATGCCGCAATACGTTCAGTTCCCGAAAATTTATCACTTATCAAAGTAATGTTTAATGCTCCAAGTGGGGCAGCTCCAATTCCTTGTATGAATATTAAAGCTAAAAAAATATTAAAATCGGCAACAAAAATAATTGAACTCCCCGAAATTCCGAAAAGTAGTAATGCGGGAACTATTATCTTCTTTCTCCCAATTTTATCGGCGAGAATTCCAAAAAGAGGCGTGAGCAATAATCCGGGTAATGTAAAAATTGTGGAAATAAGAGCTACTCGGTCGGGTGATACATTGAAATGAGCAGCTATCTTGGGATAGGCAGACATAAAAGATGCAATACCCATTACGGCTATTGCAGTAATTCCGAAAATTAGCCACAATTGCTTGTTTTTTAAAACTAAATTATCCATAATGTTTCATCATTAAAAATGCAAAAGAGGTGAGCAAACCATTCAATAAAATTAATAATCCATTCATCGCCAATACTTTATTCAAATCGCGACCATTCAAAAAATAAGTATTCTTCACACATTTGATATGAAGCGAAAGCAACATCAATGGAAGTAGCAATAAATAATTGTTCATTATATAAGCCAAGCAAAAGGGTATAAGAATAGTAAGAAAATGAATTGCGAAATACAAATGTTTCGATAAATTTCTTTCTAATTTTACTGCTAAAGTATTCTTATTTACAAGTTTATCTGTTTCTATATCCCTTATGTTATTAACCAATAGTAAATTTGTTGATAGTAAACCTGGCATAAAGCTTGCAATCAATGGAATTGTATCAAATTTATCTGCAAACACATAATAAGTGCCATTAACGGCAAATATTCCAAAGAAAATCAATACTGCCGGCTCTGCCCATCCATTGTAGGCAAGCGGATAAGGACCTCCGGTGTATGCCCAAGCAAAAAACAAAGAAGCAATGCCAATTGCAAATATAACCCAGCCCGATTTCCATACAAGAACCATCCCTAAAGCAAATGTGGTTATCACAAGAATAGTAGATACAATCTTCATTGTTTTATAGTCTATCAAGCCTGCCGCAACTGCTCGCGTTGGTCCTAATCTATTGCTACTATCGGCTCCCTTCTTAAAGTCGTATAGTTCATTAATAAAATTAGTGCAAACCTGGATTAATAACGCCAGAATCGAAATTAAAATGAAATAAGGTAAATTAAATGAATTATGATAGAAGGCAACCGACGAACCTATCAAAACAGGCGATAAACTTGCAGGTAGAGTTTTGGGACGAGTTGCATTAAACCATATTTTCCATTTCGACATTCAATTATCCTTAGTTCATTCAATTGAAATAAAATACAAAATTAAGGATAATTGAATGAAATACAGAAATATAATCGCTTCCTTAACGGTTACTTCACGAACAACATTTCGCGATAACCCGGGAGTGCCCATTTTCGGTCGGCAGTAAGTCTTTCCAATTTGTCGGCAATAATTCTGACTTTGTTCATAGCTGGTATTACATTGTCTTTCATATGTTTTGCCTTTTCCAGAGTGGAATCACCACCCAAATCGTTATTTACTTGCCTAAGTTCCTCGATAGACAAAATGAATTTATCAACCAAATCGGAGTATTCATTCAAAAATATCCGTAAATGTGAATTTTGTAAAGTTGTTTTTTCTGTGTTTACTAATGCGGTAGAAAGTTCACTCAAAAACGAAATTACTTCGGGCAACAACATAGTTTGGGCTATCCATTCGGTTGTTTCGCCTTCGATATTAATAACTTTGAAGTACTTATCAATTTTAACTTCAAATCTCGCTTCTAATTCTCTATGGGAAAGTACTTTGTATTTTTCGAACAGATTTTGATTTTTAACAGATGATAATAACATTGCTGCATCCAAGGAATTTGTTATATTCAACAAACCTCGGCGTTCGGCTTCTATCTTCCATTCTTCGGAATAGCCATCACCATTAAAAATAATCCGTTGATGGTTTTGATAACTCTGTTTAATTACATCTCTAACAGCATCATCCAATTGTTTGCCAGACGAGATTTTATTTTCCAATTCATCATTTAATTTGCCAATTGCATCGGCTACAATTGTGTTCAATACTGTGATAGGAAAAGAAATTGATTGGCTTGAGCCTACCGCCCGAAACTCGAATTTATTGCCCGTAAAAGCAAATGGTGAAGTTCTATTGCGGTCGCCCGTATGCCTTGGAATTTTTGGTAAGATATCTGTTCCTAAACCCAATAAACCCGTGGATTTGTTTTCGTCAGCATTATTACTTTCCAATCTGTTGTATATTCCATAAAGTTCATCACCTAAGAAGATGCTAATTATCGCAGGCGGCGCCTCGTTTGCACCCAATCTATGGTCGTTCGATGGAGATGAAATTGATATTCGCAATAAATCTTGATGCTCGTCCACTGCTTTGATTACAGCAGAGCAAAAATACAAAAATTGAATGTTGGAAGAAGGAGTGCCACCTGGTTCCAATAGGTTCTGTCCGTTATCGGTGCTTAACGACCAATTTAGATGCTTACCCGAACCATTAACCCCCTCGAATGGCTTCTCGTGTAACAAACAAACTAATCCATACTTTCGGGCAGTATTTTGCAAAACTTGCATCATAACCTGTTGGTGGTCGGCAGCGGAGTTGCAATGTTCGAAAATCGGCGCAAATTCGTATTGACCAGGCGCTACTTCATTATGGCGTGTTTTTACGGGAACGCCCAACCGATACAACTGAAATTCCACATCGGTCATAAAACTCAGCACTCTATCGGGGATTGAACCAAAATAATGGTCATCCAATTCCTGGCCGCGAGGTGGCTTTGCTCCAAATAACGTTCGTCCACACATACTTAAGTCAGGTCGTCTATAAAAGAATTCTTCATCAATCAAAAAATATTCCTGCTCTGCTCCAACTGTCGAAAACACCTTCTTAACTTTCGTATCACCCAACATATTCAATGCTCGCTTGGCTTCTTTGTTCAATGCCTCTGTCGACCTCAAAAGAGGTGTTTTGTTGTCCAATGCTTCGCCAGTCCACGAAGCAAATGCTGTAGGAATGCACAAAGTTGCTCCATTGGAGTGCCGCATAATAAAGGCCGGGGAGGTGGGGTCCCACGCCGTATAACCTCTTGCTTCGAATGTGGAACGTAACCCTCCGCTCGGGAACGACGATGCATCAGGTTCGCTTTGGATTAAGTCTTTGCCCGAAAACTCGGTGATAACTTTACCATTTTCGTTTGGAGTGATAAAGCTTTCGTGTTTTTCGGCGGTATTACCGGTCAGTGGCTGGAACCAGTGAGTGTAATGAGTTGCTCCACGTTCGGTTGCCCATTCCTTCATAGCCAATGCCACTATGTCGGCAATTCGAGGCTCTAATTGTTGACCAATTTCGACGGTCGCCAATAGCGATTTCCAAACATCTTTGCTAAGCTTTTCGCGCATTTTGTCGATAGTAAAAACATCGATACCAAAGATTTCGGCAATGTTTTTACCGTTCTCAAACTCTGAAGAAGTATTATTAGTGAAACCATTCACACGCCAGCTTTTGGCAGCAGTTAAAACGTCAATATTTTGGATGTTGAACATAAGTAACATTGTAAAATGTAATTTGAATAAAACGTAATGATAACTAATTATATTTTTAATTGTGCAGAACTTTTTTGCAAAAAAATCTTATAATACTTTGTAATAAATTGCGGTTTTTAATGTTATAGAAATATAGTATTATTTTGTTTTGTTTTTAAATTCGTAGCGAATAAGGGCAACGCCAAAAACAGAGCGGTGGAAAATCGGTGGTTCATGCGTTGCCTAACTAAATAGATTCAAAATGAACATAAGTATAAACGATTAACAATATTTTAAAAAAAATTAAAAAAAATTTGGCTGATTTATAAATTTTTCTTAATTTTGTATTCCTAATTTTTTATTGTTCTTAGGAAAACGGGGTCGTAGTTCAGCTGGTTAGAATGCCTGCCTGTCACGCAGGAGGTCGAGAGTTCGAGTCTCTTCGGCCCCGCTCGAGCAAAAGAAGGTGAAACAGATTTGCCTTCTTTTTTAGTTTAAATGCAATTGAATTCTTTATCGGGGGTCTATAGCTCAGCTGGGAGAGCGCTTGAATGGCATTCAAGAGGTCAGGAGTTCGAGCCTCCT
>CALKJQ010000137.1 GCA_937995785.1 Candidatus Kapaibacterium sp. | reverse complement strand
AAAATATTGTTTGCAGTAACATCACCTGTTAAATTACCAAAGAAGTTTGCGGCAGTTACATTACCTGTAACACCAACGTTACCAGTAAATGTTCCATCGTTTGCAAACAAATCGCCAGCTAAAATTGCATCATTGGCAACTAAATTACCAGTTAATGTTGCATTTGCACCTGTAATAGCGCCAGTAACATCTAAATCATCACTAACAACTACGTTGCCAGTAGAATTGATTATAGCACCTTGTAAATCTGAATTGTTATAAACTAACAAGTTTGTAAAGTCTGCATTGTTAGCAGAAACTACTGGTGCGGAAACACTTGCATTTGAGAAGATTGGACCAGTTGCGGCAACAAAACCAGTAACATCTAAATCATCACTAACAAGAACGCTACCAATTGAATTTTGGATTGGTCCTTGGATATCTGCACCAAAATAAACCCATAGGTTATCGAAATAACCATTTGTAGCAGTAACATTAACAGCGTTAACATTGTTTAAGTTGATAGTTCCACCAACAGTCAAGTTGCCAGTTACGTTCATATCATCATCAACAAGAACTGCACCAGGACCTGGATTTAAAATACTACCATAGGATCGGAAAGTAGTATTGGCAGTTACTATGTTTGCATTAACTTCGCCAGTAGTTGTTACTAATTGATTACCAAAGTTTGGATTAATTTTTGTACCTTGGATACCAGCAGCAGCATTAACATCTTCGTCGATGATTGTGCCATTCATAATTTTATTTGAAGTAACAGCATCGTTTGCAATAATGTTGTTTGTAACAGCACCAGCAGCTAATTTAGCAGTTGTGATTTGTCCATCGCCTATGTCGATAGTTTGGATTGTACCATCAGCGATGTCTGCACTTACGATAGTTCCGTCCAAAATCTTGTCGCTTGTTACAGCATCTTGGGCTATTCTTGAATTAGTTACAGCACCACCAGCTATAAGACGAGTTGAAATTTGACCATCAGCAATATCTTCTTCTAAAATTGTGTTATTCAAAATTTTATCAGTAGTAACAGCATTTGCACCTAATTTAGGATTGGTTACAGCACCATTTAATATTTTGTTTGTTGTTACAGCATTTTCGCGAATAATTGGGAATGGATAGAAACCATCTAAATCACCGGATGTTAGTGGTTCGCCATCTAATACGAAATTGTTGACGCCTGTAATTGTTCCGTTGATAACTGCATTACTATTAATTTCAACAGCACCATTTAATAATGTTGATAAATTAACAGTTAAGTTATCGAAATTACCGTTCATAGCGCCTAACATATTTGATGCATAAATGTTTGTGCCGTAAATATTATTTGTAATATATGCGTTATCAGCATAAATGTCGCCAGTTGTAATCACATCTTGGAAACCGAAATCTGGGAAGATTTTAGTGCCTTGGATTGCTGCATTAGCATTAACATCAGCATCCATAATTGTGTTGTCTGCAATTTCAGTAGTAGTTACAACACCTGGTTGGATTTGTAAATTATCCCAAGTACCAGCAACATCGCCCGAGGCATTCATTGCAACCCAAATTGGAGCAGCATCGGGATTTGGTTTGTATAACATATAAACTTGTCCGTGGAGAGCTGGAGTTGCCGAAACGGGGATATTTTGGAAACCAACTACAGTTGGATTTGGCAAGTAACCATCCAAATCGCCGCCCATTTCTTTAACTTCGTTATTTAAATCCACTAAGTAAACTTCGCCATCAATGATATTCGAGGAGCTAACTGAATTATTAGCCATTTTTTCCAAAGTAACAGCACCATCAGCCAAGCGGTCAGTTTTAACTGCGCCCTTAGCGATTAATGGATCAGGATATTGACCAGCTAAATCGCCACCTGCTTTGCCAGCTGGAGGAACGGAAACATTTGGTGCCAAGTATTTTTGAGTGATTGAACCTGGTTCGATGTTTTCCAAAACAACTCCCTTGCGTAAAGTTGGAGCTGGGTAAGTACCTTGCAAATCACCACCAGCAACGATAGCAGCTGGGTTAAATTTTTGCCAAGTTAACTTGCCATCAACCACATCCATTGCAACTTTTGCTGTATCAGCATCAACTGCCGAAATAGCTTGGATTGCATAAGGTGTTGCACCTAATTTAGTTCTTGGATAAGGTGTTCCGTTTGCAACTGTAATTTGCAAATAGAGTTGTTTATTGAAGTTAACATTTGATAATGGGTTAACTTCGCCTAACATAATGTTGAAATATCCATTTTCAACATTAACCGATTGATTGTTTGTCCAAACTGGTGTTCCGCCGTTTGGAACGTCGTAAATTTCGAAGGTGATAGAATACACACCATTGAGTGGCTTCGCTGCTTGCTCATCATACAATACCCCTTGATATGGAATTAACTTTGGTACTGCTGCCAAAGCTAAGGATACTGTGAACAAGAATGTGAAGAAAATTGTTGTTAGAAGTGAGAATTTCTTCATATTAAAAAACTCCTTTATAGTTTAACATTTTTTTTAAATTTCAAATTAATTATTTAACAATTATCATTATATTTCGCAACACAAATGGCGAGAATGCATTATTTCCGGCCATATCTGATGGATTCACTTGTAATTCGTAAAGGTAAGAACCAGCGGAGAGCGGAGTTCCAAAACGATCTTTGGCAACAAATTGTAATTGTTGCTCGCCAGCATTTTGATATCCACTAAATATAGTTGCGACTTCGTTACCAACCATATCGTAGAGCTTCAAGCTAACAAACGAAGGAGATTTTAATTCATACTTGAATGTTGTGCTTGTGCTCACTGGGTTGGGATAATTTGTTAAACCAGTGTTGTATGAGATTGGGTCGTCGTTTACGTCTGTCCCTAACAAGGGATCGGGAATCCAGAAACCTTGATAAAGATTGAAATTCAAGCCAAAAAGAGGACTTGTTGGCTTTAGCGTGGTAATAGCGGGCTGACCCAACGTGCCCGATATTTTGATCTTATCGTTATTGACCTGGTTGAGTATTCCTCCTCCAGCAATAACTTGCCTTCTTATCTTAGTTTGAGCATCGCATACCGTTACGAATACCCCGAAAACCAAGATTAAAACGAGCAAATTTTTCATAAATAACTTCATTTAATTACTCCTATGTTTGTATATTTTTACTCTTTTTAGCAAATTTTTAATTACCAATAATTGTGCCAAATTTTTAATTTATAAGTATTTAATAAAAACATTAAATATGTATTGCAAAAAAAGGATTTTGTCCTTTTTCCCAAAAACAAATTTAACAAGAATTATTCAAGTTTCCAAATAATTTACAAATAATTTTTATTAACAAATTCTTATATACTTTTTTATTTATTTTCCTATCTCCTTTATTATCAATATTTTAGTTTGTCTAAAACCTGTTTTAGTCGATTAATATTAAATTTAACAATATAATATTATAAAAAACAAATTTCCACAGTGTTAATTATATTCCACACATCAATTCTAAATTGATAATTACTTTTTGATGAATTTTGTTCATAATTCAGTTGAAACAAATCTCCTTTTGTTAAAACTTAATTTAAATATTGAAATATAACAACAATCTACAAAATTAAGAACTAAAACCATAAAAATCTGCAAATATCAAAATAAAGTTTTCAACATATTTATGAGTTTGTTAGTAGAGCTATCGTGATTATTTGTTGGTTCTTTGGAATTTAAATCTTTAAATATTTGTTTTGCCAGTTGCTTGCCCAATTCCACTCCCCACTGATCGAATGAATTAACATTCCAAAGCACCCCTTGAACGAATACTTTATGTTCGAAAATTGATAGTAACATCCCAAGAGTTTTAGGTGTTAATTTTTTTAACATAAAAATATTAGAGGGTCGATTGCCAACAAACACTTTATGTGGAATGATACTTTCTATTTCGTCATCGGGATAATTGGCAATTTTCAATTCTTTAATTACTTCCTTTCGACTCTTTCCAACCATCAATGCTTCACTTTGGGCAATCATATTGCTCAACAGCCATTGATGATGCAACATTTCATTATGTTGAGGCTGCAATACGCCGATAAAATCAACCGGGATTACATCAGTTCCTTGATGTAGATACTGGAAAAACGAATGTTGGGAATTGGTGCCCGATTCGCCCCAAATAATTTGACCTGTTGGATAATCAACAATGTTTCCGTTAAGATCTACATATTTTCCGTTGCTTTCCATATCGAGTTGCTGCAAATATAGAGGGAAATCGGACAATAAATGGCTGTATGGAATTATTGCATTAGAATTATACCCCCATAAATTTCTATTCCAAAATCCAATCAGAGCATAAATTACGGGAATGTTTAGCTCGAAAGGAGTATAACGAAAATGGCGGTCGATTTCGTAGGCACCTTTGAGCAAATCCTCGAAATTATCAAATCCTATTGCAAGAGAAATAGACAAGCCTATTGCAGACCAAAGGGAATAACGCCCCCCGACCCAATCCCAAAACTCGAACATATTTTGGGGAGGAATTCCAAATTCGAGGCAAGCTTTTTCGTTTGTGGATAGTGCTACAAAGTGCTTTGCAATTGCCTTTTCGTCCGATATTGAATTCAGAAACCATCGTTTTGCAGTATTGGCGTTGGTTATTGTTTCCAATGTTGTAAATGTTTTGGATGCAATCAAAAACAAAGTTGTTTCGGGATTGCATTTAGCCAGAATCTGTAAAATATCGTCGGCATCGATATTCGAAGCAAAATAGACCTTAATACCATCTTGATTATAGTAATAAAGTGCATTAGTAACAAAGGCTGGACCTAAGTGCGAACCACCAATACCTATGTTAACAATTGTTTCAATTCGCTTGCCGGTGGAACCTTTCCACTCGCCCGAATGAACGGCATTGGTAAAAGTCTTTATTTTTTCACGAACTTCACGAACTTTGGGCATAACATCTTCGCCATCCAAAAAAAGGGGCTTGTTTGCGAAATTTCTTAAAGCCGTATGTAATACAGCCCGATTTTCGGTTTTGTTGATTTTTTCGCCTGTAAACATAGCCTCTATTTTTTCTTGCAAATTACAACTATTGGCATAATCAAATAATTCATTCAATATATCCTTATTCAAATAATTCTTGGAATAATCGAAATATATATCTTCTAATTGAATTGAATAGCGATTAGCCCTTTCGGTGTCTTTGCTAAAGAAATCAATCAAGTTATATTGCTTGATTTTTTCTTGATATGCTTTCAATTTTTCAATGTTCATCATTATTACCTGATATTATGTGATTTGTAAAAACTTTTTTGCTAAATATTTAAGTCCATCAAGCACGAGAGTTGGCTTGTGGATGATGGTTTTGTCGTATTTTAGTAAATTATCAATAATCCAGATAGCATTACCACCTGTAATAAATATATTCAATTTATCAGTTGATATATCCATTTTGGCTTGATGGATAAAATCTTTGATAACACTTGTAGTTCCATTTAAAATACCCGAAGAAATAGCATCATTGGTATTTTTGCCAAAATATGAATCTATGTGTTTTAATTTTATTTTTTTCAAAGCAGAAGTGTTTTCTGTTAATGAACGGAATTGTGTGAAAATGCCTGGTAATATCGCACCACCGCGGCACACATCGAGATTGTCCATCAAGTTAATTGTTGTTGCCGTCCCGCAATCAATTGTCATTATTGGCGGATTACTATAGAACTTTGCACCAATTAATCCTAATAATCGGTCGTTGCCAATACCTTGCAAATTGGTTATATCGATTATTGTTTGCTTGCTTATTAAGTCGTTTGCTTTGAATATCTTGAAATTGGGATAGCATGCAATCATGGATTCGAATATTTCTGATTTTTCGCGATTGACCGACGAAACAACAAAAAGGCAAAGCCGAGAAGATAACCCCGATAAAACTATTTTTAAATCTATTTCCCATTTGGAGCGATAAGAAAACCTCAGTAATTCGCTATTACCAAATAATTTTATTGCACTATTTCCGATATCGATTGCAATTAAATTATAAATTGAACCATCAATCGATACTATATCTAACTGAGTCTCCATTATCGATTGTAATTTTGTTGTTATTATTGTCGATTAGTTCCAATCTTCCGTCATCGAAAAATTTATATAATTTGTATATAACTTCTTTGCCAACTACTTTTATTTCTTTATTTTCTAGATTTAATTCTTTTTTCAGAGCAACCTTAGGCAATTCTCAGTTGTGTCCTATCCTTTTACAAGGACGAACGTTATAATGAAAAGATAATGCTTCAAAGTTGAAAGTGATTGAAAGATTAAAACA
>CALKJQ010000136.1 GCA_937995785.1 Candidatus Kapaibacterium sp. | reverse complement strand
AAAATGAATTAACTAAAAATACCTAATAAAAAGTCCATTGCTTAATAAAGCATTGGACTTTTTTTTATTGATTAATTGTTTTAAAAACATTGCTAGATTAATTAAATATTGTATTTTTTTTCGTAAATTACTTTATTATTTTTGCAAATTTTAGTAATGATTAAAACAGTAATAGTAGAGGATGATGCTCAAGCTATAGATATTATTATATCAATAGTCCATTACTACAATATTGAAATTAACATTCTTGGATTTGCCCAAACAATCGAAAAAGCAAAAGAAATAATCGAATCATCCAAACCCGATTTATTATTGCTCGATATAGAATTACCCGATGGAAATTCATTAGATTTATTAAAACAATTGAGTTATAAACCTTGGGTGATATTTATAACGGGGCATTCTGATTATATTTTTGATTCGCTCGATTACCCTACTATCCATTATTTAATTAAACCTTTATCCGCCGATAAATTAATCGATGCTATCATAAAATACCAAAACATAGTTTCGATGTTCGAACAAACCAAAAAAACCGAGCAAGATAAGTTGAAAATAAAAAAACTATTTGAAAAAATAGCAATTCCGACTTCTTCTGGAATAATCTTGGTGGAACAATCCAAAATTGTGAGATTAGAGGGTGAGGGCAATTATTCCTATCTATATCTTGCAGACGGTCAGAAAATTTTGATCTCCAAAACTTTATCAACATTCGAGCAATTCCTACCCGATGATTTGTTCGTGAGAGTTCACAAAAGTCACTTAATAAACATTAGCTATATCAGAACCATCCTTAAAACAAGCCCACCTTATCTGGTTATGTACAATCTAATCGAAATTCCCATTTCTCCATCTAAAAAAGATATTTTGATTAGCAAACTGCAAGAGAGTATAATTTTTGTTCATTAAACACATTCTCGTATTGCTCATAATTCATTGATAACTATAAATATTTTACATTTTAAAATAATCCATATTAGGTATTGGCTCATTCAAATTCCTATTTCAAACAATTGTGCTTGCAAGAAATAACCCAATACTCTATTTTTGTGCAAGGAACTAACAGGAGAATAATAATGTTTGGAACTGACGATAATTTTGAATTGAGAGTAAGCAAAATCAATCACATCCTTAGTCAGGATGCAACAATAGCTTTTTATATAGCCTTTATGTTGTTCAATTGGACAATTAAACGGGTCATTCTTGCCTCGAGCAAAACCCCCTCGATAATATTGAAAGAGAACTTAAAAAAAATGATAGACCCACCAAGCTTGAAATCGCTTTGGAAAAAAGAATTAAGCGACAACTATGATGCACCCTCGATAAGTAAGATTCTCACCCACTGGGAATTAATCAAAAAAGCGTATATAATTAACGAAAAATTAGAACTCGGTCAGTGTTCGCATTGCGCAAGCGATATAACCGAAGTAGTTAATGCCATAATTTATACCTGCGAAGAGCTTAATGAATTTTGTAGAAGAAACCGAATTCAGATTTACGACAAAATTCCTTCAAAAAATTTTCGTTATGTCAAGGTAATTTAAATTTAAAGTTTATCTACTAATATCTTTAAGAATTCTTAAATTTTTCGTAATTTTGTAAAAATAACAAATCTCATTCATTTTTTTGTACAAGGAAATTCTATGAACGAAGGAATTATTATTCAAGTTATCGGACCTGTCGTTGATGTTCAGTTCTCCGAAGGTAAATTACCAGCAGTACTAAATGCATTACACATACCCCGAATAAATTCAGAAGGCATCGAGGAAATATTAGTTTGCGAAGTTCAGCAACATTTAGGCGAAGATAGAATTCGCTCTGTAGCAATGGATTCCACCGATGGTTTAGTGAGAGGAATGAAAGTAATCGATACGGGCAATCCAATTACAATCCCCGTTGGTACTGAATTATTGGGTAGAATGATAAACGTAATTGGCCAACCAATTGATGGTAAAGGAGAAATAAAATCCAAGGCAAGTTATCCAATTCACCGTTCTGCTCCAAAGTTCGACGAATTGAGTACTAAGAAAGAAATGTTCGAAACTGGAATTAAAGTAATAGATTTAATCCAACCATTCACAAAAGGCGGTAAAACCGGTCTCTTTGGTGGTGCTGGTGTTGGGAAAACAGTTGTTATTCAGGAATTGATACATAATATTGCCAAATTCCACGAAGGATATTCCTGCTTTGGTGGTGTGGGAGAACGCACTCGCGAAGGTAACGACTTGTACTTAGAAATGAATGAAAGCGGCGTTATCGACAAAACTGTTCTTGTTTTTGGTCAGATGAACGAACCACCAGGAGCCCGTTCACGAGTTGCTCTTACTGCATTAACTGCAGCTGAATACTTGCGAGACGAGGGAGGGCGAGACGTGTTGTTGTTCATCGATAACATCTTCCGTTTTATCCAAGCAGGTTCAGAAGTATCGGCACTTTTGGGTCGTATGCCATCAGCAGTTGGTTACCAACCAACATTAGCAACAGAATTGGGTGAATTGCAAGAACGAATAGCTTCTACTCGCAAAGGTTCAATCACATCAGTTCAAGCAGTTTATGTGCCTGCCGACGACTTAACAGATCCTGCTCCTGCAAATACATTTACACACTTAGATGCCAAAACAGTACTATCGCGTCAGATTGCCGAATTAGGTTTGTATCCTGCTGTTGATCCATTGGATTCGACTTCACGAATTATGGACCCATTAATTATTGGTCAAGAACATTACGAAACAGCTATTTCGTGCGTTCAAACCTTGCAAAAATACAAAGATTTGCAAGACATTATCAACATCTTGGGTATGGACGAATTGAGCGACGAAGATAAAATTACTGTTTATCGAGCTCGCAAAATTCAAAGATTCTTCTCCCAACCTTTCCACGTTGCCGAGCAATTCACCGGATACGAAGGTCGGTATGTTAAGATTTCCGAAACAATAGCTGGGTTTAAAGCAATTTTGAACGGCGAGGTTGATCACATTCCCGAAGATTACTTTGTTTATGTAGGCACAATCGACGAAGTTATCGATAGATATAATAAAAGTAAATAATTAAGGCGATAGATGAGCGACAAACTTTTAAATGTGGAAATTGTATCGCCACAACAACAGGTTTTCCAAGGTTCGGCAACTATTGTTGATGTTCCTGGTAAATTGTCTCCATTCCAAATTTTATATAACCACGCACCTATTTTCTCCACTCTCGATTGTGGGATTGTTAGGGTGGTGGATTTGGAAAACAAAAATAATTACTTTGCTATAAATACGGGATTTGTCGAAGTGTCGAACAATAATATTTCGATTGTAGTCGAAGACGTTGCTTCAGCCCAAGATATCAATCCTCAACAAATTAACAAAGAATTGGAGTCCTTGAAAGCAGAATTACTCGATAATCCTTTGGACAAAGAATCGATTATAAATAAAATTAAATTTAACGAAACAAAACTGAAAGTTCTAACTTTCGCAAAATAAATTAAAAAATGTTTGAAGAGAAAATTATAGGTGAAGCACTCACTTACGATGATGTTTTAATCATCCCCAATTATAGCGAAGTGCTTCCGAAAGACGTTAATATACAAACCCAACTTACTCGTCAAATACGCATTAATATTCCAATTTTGTCGGCGGCAATGGACACCGTAACCGAATCGAATATGGCTCGTGCAATAGCCCGAGAAGGCGGATTGGGAGTTATACACAAGAATATGTCCATCGAACGCCAATCAGAACAAGTCGATTTGGTAAAACGTTCCGAAAGTGGTATGATTACTAAGCCAATCACTTTAACGGCGGATAAAACAGTTGGCGATGCCCTGCAAATAATGAACAAGTTCAGAATTTCGGGTATTCCTATCGTCGAAAATAATGGAAAACTTATTGGAATAGTTACCAATCGCGATTTAAGATTCAATCCAGATTTCAAAGATAGTCTGTATAATGTGATGACTAAGGGCAATTTGGTTACTGCACCATTAGGTACCACTTTGGACGATGCCGAAGAAATATTACAAAAATATCGAATCGAAAAATTACTCGTTGTTGATGATAATTATATTTTAAAAGGTCTTATCACAGTTAAAGACATACAAAAGAAAAAACAATTCCCAAATTCAGCCAAGGATAGTTCGGGGCGACTGCTTTGTGGTGCGGCTGTTGGTGTTGCCCCATCAACGATGGACAGAGTATCCGCATTGGTTGCGGCGGGGGTTGATGTTGTTTTTATCGACACAGCCCATGGTCATTCGGCTGGGGTTATAAATGTATTGAGAACAATTAAACAAAATTATCCCGATTTGTCGGTTGTAGCGGGTAACATTGGCACTGCCGAAGCTGCCGAAGAGTTAATCAAGAACGGTGCTGATGGTTTAAAAGTTGGCATCGGACCTGGTTCGATTTGCACAACACGGATTGTTGCCGGTGTAGGAGTACCTCAATTAACTGCAATATTTAATGTTGTGAGCGTTGCAAGGAAATACAACATTCCAGTGATAGCCGATGGTGGCATTAAGCAAACGGGCGATATTTCTAAGGCTATTGCAGCAGGAGCGGATTCGGTTATGATTGGCAATTTGCTGGCAGGTCACGAAGAAAGCCCTGGCGACAAAATTATCTACGAAAGAAGAGCTTACAAAATATATAGAGGTATGGGGTCGGTCGAAGCTATGAAACAAGGAAGCGCCGATAGATATTTCCAGGATGTAGAAAGCGAAATATCTAAATTTGTTCCCGAAGGTATCGAAGGTCGCGTTCCTTTTAAAGGAAATGTTAGTGAAACAATTTATCAACTTACTGGTGGTTTGAAAGCTGCTATGGGTTATACTGGTTGTAGTAATATTAATGAATTTAAAACTAATGCAAAATTCGTAAAAATTTCACACTCCAGTTTAATCGAATCGCATCCCCACCATGTAGCGATAACTAAAGAATCACCTAACTATTTTGTATAAAAGAATATAACAGAAAATAAATTAAGGTATAAATATGGCAAAAAAATCTACTCAATTGCAAACTGATGATTCAAATACAAAAGTTCCTGCTCCAAAAGCCGAACCAAAGAAAAAAGCAGTAGCCAAAGTTGAAGAAACTCCCGCACCCACACCAAAGCCCGAACCTAAGAAAAAAGCAGTAGCCCAAGTTGAAGAAACTCCCGCACCTGCTCCAAAACCTGAACCTAAGAAAAAAGCTGTAGCCAAAGTTGAAGAAACTCCCGCTCCTACTCCAAAGCCCGAACCTAAGAAAAAAGCTGTAGCCAAAGTTGAAGAAACTCCCGCTCCTGCTTTAGAATTAGATGCAGTAGAAAATAAAATTGATGTAACACAGAAAACAGAAAAAACTAATGGCAACGATAAGAAGTTAGGCAAAGGAAAATCGAGTTATCCTGATAAAATTGATTATCGATTAGAACAAATTTATTTCAAGTTAAATTCCGAAAAAGTAGAAGGAATATATGTTTCACATATGCCAAATATACGTTATTTGACGAACTTTTCGGGGTCGGATGCACATTTGTTCATATTTAAAGATAAGATATTATTTGTAACTGATGATAGATACGAGGAACAAATCAAAACCGAATTGTATCCATTGCCAAATTTGCAAACGCTAATAACCCGAGACGTTTGGGGAACATTAATAAACTTAAATTTATTAACACCATATCAAGAAATAGGTTTCGAATCCGATGTTTTGTCGTATCAAGATGCAGTCGAATTTAGGAATAGAATACGTCCCGTTAAGTTCAAGCCAATACCCGAAGCAGTAGAGCCCACAACACGTTCGAAAGCACCCGAAGAATTGGACAACATACGCCAAGCTTGCACAATTTCCGAAAAAGTTTTCAATTTTCTTTTGAATTTTATAAAACCTGGAATGAGCGAAAAAGATATAGCGATCGAAATTGCTTATCAAAGTCGCAAAATGGGTAGTGAGGGCGATGCATTCGATATAATCGTTACCAGCGGTTCACGAGGTGCATTAGTTCACGGACAGCCATCCGAAAAGAAAATCCGCAAAGGCGATATTGTAATCATCGATTTTGGTTGCAAAGTTAATGGTTTTTGCTCTGATATTACCCGCACAATTTGCGTTGGAGCCAAACCAACAAAAGAGCAGAAAAGTATCTATTCGTTGCTGAGAACTGCCCAGAAAAAAGCAATAGAAACAATGCGTCCAGGTATCAATGGTAAAATACTTGATGGTGCAGCTCGCAAATTAATTCAAGAAGCAGGCTATGGAGATTATTTCAAGCATTCACTAGGTCATGGAATTGGTATTGTACCCCACGAAAAACCAACAATCACATTCCGAATGGACGACCAAAACGTCCCCGAAGATGCTGTGGTTGCTATTGAACCTGGCATCTATATTCCCGAAAAGTTTGGTATGAGAGTTGAAGACAATGTCCACCTTACAAAAAGTGGTCCGATTATGCTAACTAATGCAGCCGACGAATTAATTTATATTTAACATTTGAGCAATAAATGAAAAAACTAATAGCATTTTCCTCCCCCAGTGGGGGAGGAAAGTCAACAATCGTAAAAAGAATACTGACTGATTTCCCAAACTTTGTTTTATCAATCTCGGCAACAACTCGTTCCCCCCGCACTGGCGAGATTGATGGATTACATTATTATTTTAAAACATTTGCCGATTTCAAGCAACTTATTGATACGAACCAATTAATTGAGTGGGAAGAGATTTTTGGCAATTACTATGGAACTCCTAAAAGCGAATTAACAAAAATTGATGGTAAGAAGTGCTTGATTTTTGATATTGATGTTAAAGGAGCTTTGTCGATGAAGAATAATTATCCTGATGACTCTTTGTTAATATTCATTGCTCCACCATCGCTCCAAGTATTGGAGCAACGATTGAGAAATCGTTCAAGTGATTCGGAGCAACAAATTAATTATAGATTAAAACGAGCCGAATTTGAGTTGAGTTTTAAAAATCAATTCGATGAAATCGTAATTAACGATGACTTGGAAATAGCATATCAAAACGTAATTAAAATATTGAAAGCCAATACGAATTGCTTTTAGTGAGATTCATTTTCCAAAGGTTCAACAACACTACCAATACCGTTAATCAATAGTATTGGCACATCGGGATGAGAGGTCTCCATTTTTAAGTTAGCTTGGAAACGCCCCGTAATTTTTGGAGTTATACGAGCTTCGAGCACAAAATCCGAATTTGGAGCAATCTCGTCTCCCTCTTTAATATTAACAGACAATCCATCGGGATAGGTTGAAACACTTTTAATTTTAATAGGTTCATCTGTGGAATTGGTAATTACAACTTTACTAATTGTTTCTTTGCCAATAATCATATTTGCAAAATTCATATATTGAGGAAAAAGCGAAACAGGCTTGATTACGTGGGTTTTCAGCCAGATTAGTTTATTTGGATGGTCGGGGTCGTTAGTTTTAACTTCAATGTTCTTTTTAACATCACCCGAATATGTAGAAATATTTAATGTAACGTCGATACCGGCGGTATCTCCAGGATTTATTTCATTTTTGGAAATTGGTGCAGTCGTACACCCGCAAGTTGCATTAACACTATAAATTTTTAAAGGTTGATTACCTACATTTTTAATAGAGATAACAGTGTGTAATTTGCCTTGAGTTGATTTGGATTTGCCCCAATCGTAAGTATCGCCTCCAACTATTTCCATTTTAGGTTGTGCGTATATGCTTATTGATAAAAAGAATATCCAAATTGCAAAAAAATATTTTCTCATATTAATCGAATGTTTTAATTTTACATTAAACAAAACGTTTAAATTGTTAAATAATTTTAAATTGAGAGAGAACTATGTTTTCGTTGGAATTATCGGATATACAAAAAACAATATTAGAAACCGCCCAAAAGTTTGCTCGAGAAGTGATAGCACCGGGTGCAATCGAACGGGACATTACTGGTGAATTTCCCAAAGATATATTGCATCAATTAGGTGAATTAGGTTTTATGGGCATAACTGTACCCGAAGAATGGGATGGAGTTGGTTTGGATACAATATCGTATGTTCTTGCATTGCGCGAAATTGCAAAAGCAGATGCAGGAATTTCGATTCCCGTATCGGTGCAAAATTCATTGGTAAATTGGATTTTTCTCAAATATGGTTCTGATTTCCTTAAAGATAAATATTTGCGACAACTTGCAATGGGCAAAATGATTGGTGCATATAGTTTGAGCGAACCCGAAGCCGGAAGCGATGCTCGCTCTCTATCCACTCGTGCAGAGCAAGATGGCAATTACTGGATTTTGAATGGTTTAAAAAACTGGGTTTCTACTGGAAAAAGTGCTGATGTTTATGTTGTATTCGCCAAAACTAATCCCGAAATGGGGCATCGCGGTATTTCTGCCTTTGCGATTGATGCAAATACCGAAGGGTTCCAGCCATTAAAGAAGGAGGACAAGATGGGTATGCATTCCAGCGAGACGGTATCGATTGCATTGACCAATGTCCGAGTTCCGAAGGAAAATATAATAGGCAAAGTTGGCGAGGGTTTTTATATTGCAATGAAGGCATTGAATGGCGGGAGAATTGGCATAGCCGCCCAAGCTGTTGGAATTGCCCAAGCTGCATTAGAAAAATCGGTTAGCTACGCAAAAGTTCGCAAAACTATGGGAAAACCAATTTATGAACATCAAATAATACAATATAAACTGGCTCAGATGAGTATGAAAATTTCGGCGGCAGAAATGTTGGTATTCAAAGCCGCTTATTTACGAGATGCGGGATTGGAACACGTACGCGCTGCTTCCGAAGCCAAAATGTTTGCAACAACCATCGCCAACGATGTTGCTCGCGATGCTGTCCAAATCCACGGTGGTTATGGCTACACGCGCGAATACGAAGTGGAAAGATTGATGAGAGATGCAAAAGTTACAGAAATTTACGAAGGTACCAGCGAAATTCAATCTCTTGTTATTGCCCGCGAATTGTTCAAAGAAATTGATTAGACTTATGATAATACACAATTTATTACTTTTCGAACCAAAGGACGCAATTAACTTTTATCCTTTTTCGATACTTCACCCTATTTGGAACTTAAGAATTGGTAAGTTCAAAATTTTCGAAAAATACGCAAGATTATTTCCTAATTCCAAATTGAATTATTTTGGACGAAACGCCCATTTATCGTCATTTTTCGCCAAATATATATTGAATAATAATGATTTTGCCAAAGGTAACTTATTAGCATTAAATTGTTCAATCTTGCCAACTAAGGATTTACTGAGCGATTTGAATAGAATTTTTGAGGACAATCAAAATGGGTCTTTTTTAATTAAATTCAAAGGAAATATAGTTGGTATTTATCTAACCCAAGAAGATTTCGAGAAAGCAGATGAATTTAGTCGTCCCGAATTGCTGAGTAATCCCGAAATTGATTTATTCAAAAAATTTCCTCAATTTCGTTTGGAAAAAGCGATACAAATTAATTATTTGTTCGATATTTTCGATTTCGTTGGCAAGATGATAAACGAAGATTTGCAATCCGAAACGGAAATCGAATCAGAAAAAAAGTATGAAGGTGTGTACCTTATAAATAAATCTAACATAAGCATAAGCCCCTTGGCAAACATTCTCCCAAATTGCGTTATCGATGCAAGCCGCGGAGCCGTGATTATCGACGATTATGCAAAAGTTATGCCACAATCCACGATTATCGGTCCTACATATATAGGCAGAAACACCACAATCAAAGTTGGCGCTAAGATTTACCACGATACTGCAATTGGCGATTGGTCGAAGGTTGGTGGCGAAGTGGAAAATTCGATTATTCAAGATTATTCCAACAAGCAACACGAGGGTTTTCTGGGGCATTCTTTTCTTGGAGAGTGGGTTAATATTGGAGCAGATACCAACACAAGCGACTTAAAGAATACATATTCGAATATTAAAATTCGCATTGAAAGAATGGATATTGATACCCGTAGGATGTTCTTGGGGACGCTATTTGGCGACCACACCAAAACGGGTATAAATTCGATGTTGACTACAGGAACAGTTGTGGGTATTTGCGGTATTTTAGTAAGGGAATGGTTCTTGCCAAACTTTATCCCATCGTTCTCGTGGGGGGGGGCAAACAATTCCCCTATCTACAAAGTGGACAAAGCAATCGAAACTGCACGCATCGTGATGAAACGCCGAAACAAGGAACTTACTCCTGAGGAAGAAAAACTTATTCGGTTGGAATACGAACGAGTAATTTCGATGGAACACCGATGAAATCGATATTGTTTTTATTATCGGGAAATGCTATTAAAATCGCATCGGCTCATAATTTGGATTTACAAAATTGTGAGATTATCAAATTGGACGAAAAGGAATTATCAAAACCCATTAAAATGGTTGCGTTAATCAAACAATATAGTGGATTTAATATTTATTTTGGAACAATCGAAAACAGATTTCAAAGATTTCAGACATTTATAAAAATATATTTATTTCTCACGCTAACTTTCAATGGCTCGATAATCGATGAATGTGGGAATAAAAATAAATTCAATATAATTAAATTCTTGTTTTTCGAAATTCCCTTATTATTTATCGAATTTTTATATAGTGCAATTCTTGTTATCTATTATCACTTCAAAGTATATTGGCTAAAGTGGAAATACACGAAAAATTAAATGTGCTTTTCTGGCGAGTTGGTTTTTATGGGGCGCTTACCGAAGGTGGTGTGGCGTCGCTTTATCGAGGCTTATTGGATGCGTTTGTTCAATTGGGTAATCAGACAGCTTTTGCTTCGTCGGGACCGATGAACTTGCCATCGGAAACTGATTTTCATCTTATAGAATATTCCAAATTATTAAGGAACTTACCCGAAATACTAACATTTCCCTACAACGATTCATCACTAAAAAAAATACTGAAAATTGCGGAAAAATTCCAACCGCATTTTTTTTACCTTCATCATCACGATTTTCATTATGGTGGAGCAAAATTAAAGGAAAAAACGGGTTTACCTTTTCTTTTGCATTTTGATTCAATTGAGTATTGGGTCAAGAAAAATTGGGGTAAACTATATTTTGGAAATCTGCTTAAATGGTGCGAGAAAATCGAAGTTGCCCAAGCCGATGCAATAATCACAATATCAGATGTATTAAAAAAACAAGCTTGCGAGTTTTACCAAATTCCACCCGAAAAAGTATATCCCGTTCCAAATGGAGTTGATACCAACATATTTCACCCAAATATCGATGGAAAGGAAATTCGCAAGAAATATGGTTTAGAAGGAAAGTTCGTTGTTGGCTATTCGGGAACTTTTAATGCTTATCACGGGGTTGACCTAATTGCCCAAGCAACAAAAAAAATAATGGACAATACACCAAATTCTATTGTGTTTTTTATTGGTGATGGTGCACTTAGGGAAAAAGTCGAAGAAATCCTAAAGCACGACGGAGTGAGAAATAAAGTTGTAATTACGGGTTTAGTTCCCTATAGCGAAGTTCCCAAACATCTTGCCGCCTGCGATTTGCTCGTTAGTCCAATAATCCATAATCACAAGGACGAATTTTTTGGCACACCGATTAAGCATTACGAATACAAAGCAATGGGAAAGCCCATAATTGCAAGTAGTATCGGCACTTTGAAAGATGTTTTTGAACACAAGGTGAATTCTTACACAATCGAACCAAACAGCGTCGAGGCTATTGTGGATGCTATCAATGAAATTTATAATAACCCCGAACTTGCGAACCATATATCTCATAATGCGAGGCGAGATGCCGAATTAAAGCATAGTTGGCAAGTAAATGCCAAAAGAATTATTGAAATCTATCAAAAAATTAGAAAGTAATTTTATTTATTGAATAATGCTATACTACAAATTTATTTTTCTTTCTTTGGTTGCCGTCCCGGTAATGCAAAGGCGAATGTCGAGCCCTTTCCCAAAATACTTTTAATCCAAACTTTACCGTGATGGGCATCGATAATTTTTTTGACTATCCACAACCCCATCCCCGTGGAAGATTCTCCTCCCGTCGGAGTTGCACTCAGCTTTTGTCCTCGACGAAATGCTTTTGCAACATCTTCCTCGCTCAAACCCAAGCCGTTGTCGCTCACCTCGACAATTATGTCCCTTAATTCCTTGTAGGCTTTAACGCGAACAGAGCCACCCTCCTGTGTAAATTTAATTGCATTGGAAACTAAGTTATCCAACACTTCTTCAATTTTTTGGGCATCCATTTCCACATCGGGCAAATCGTCGGTCAATTCCGTAAATAAAGTCATATTTTTCTTTTGTGCAGCTACTTTGTTGCGCGTAACAACATCCTCGATAATCATATTAATGGGTGCAGGCTCGAATTCAAGGTTCATCAATCCGCTTTCTAATGATAAAATCTTTGTTACTTCTTGCGAAAGCTTAACAATTTTCAAAGTGGTTTGGGCAATATCTTCAATTATCTCTTGTTGTTCGTTTGCAGTTAAGTCGTAGGAGCGAAGCAAATCAACCAAATTTTTGATTAATGCGGCGGGATTCTTAATATCGTGAATAACTATCGCAAAAAGCTCATCTTTTTGACGAGCAAGCTCTTCCAAATCGTTTTTGCTCTTTGAGAGCTTTTCTAACTTATCTTCAACTTCTTTGTTTCGTTTCGAGAGTTCGTTGCTTCGTTGGTTCATTGCGTCTATCTGACCTTTCATCGAAGCCAATTCGGCTTTTAATGCGGCATTTTCGGTAAGAATTTTTTCGTATTCTTCTTTTGTGATAGGAGCCAATTCTGGATTAGCCATTTTTATACCTCTTTTTTCAATTAATTTCCTAACTTTATTGAATGAACTTATTTTTTTGGAATATAGTACAAAAAAGAAACCAAAACCTAAGCAGAACGACAACAAAACAATTCCAATTCTTCCCGTTGGAGTTTCGATTACGCCAATAACCCCGCTATCTAACATATTTTTTTTCACGTTCATACTGTCGATTGATTTTGTTAAATCTTCCTCTATCGATTTAGCTTTTTTGTATAATTCCGACAATTTATTATCAACTATTATTGGAACAATAAGTCCTTGGGTCGCCCATCGGTCTTTGACTGCAAAAGCCGAGATAACCAAGTAATATTTGCCTTGTTGCAATTTTTTGTAGGATGCAGTATTAAATCCCGAAGTACTAATGGAAGTATCAATTCCATCGGTGAATTGGAGTTTAAAAAAGAAATCTGATTTGTTGCTTTCTTTTGAAGATGTTTTTAAACTGTAGCTTATTTTAAGCGAATCTGTATCCGACAAGATTATTGCACCTTTTACTAATCCAAATTCTTGATTGTTAATCTCGATTTTATCGATATTGATGCTATGTTGGCTATCTGTGTAGTTTTGCGAATAAACAATTGATTGAAAATTACAAGTAATTAAAATAATAGAAATCAAGATAATTATCGTTTTCATATTTTTTTCGGATTAATAAATTTTACTAATTTAAGAAATTTATTTGATTTTCGATATTTTTGCAAATAAATCGTATTCTTTGGAATTATTTACTTTAACTTTAATGATGTCGCCTGGCTCTACTTTGTTAGTATTTAAGTAAACGAGATTATCAATTTCGGGGGCATCAAATTGAGTTCGGCAGATTGATTGATTTCCCTGAATTTCGTCGACAATTACATCGATTGTTTTTCCAATGAATTGGCTATTAAATTTCTTTGAAATTTTTTGCTGAGTTATCATCAATTTTTCGTATCGTTCTCTCTTTATTTCTGCGGGTATTTCATCGCCATAAACAAATGCGGGGGTGCCCGGTTCCAACGAATATTCAAACACTCCCAAGCGTTCGAACCTAAAATCTTTCACAAATTTTAATAAATCTTGGAATTCTATTTCGGTTTCGCCGGGGAAACCAACAATTATAGTGGTTCTGATGGCAATACCGGGAACTTTTTTCCTAATTGTTTCGAGCAGTGATATTGTGGCTTCTTTATCCATTCCTCTGCCCATCTTTTTCAGAACATTAGAACTGATGTGTTGGATGGGAATATCGATATATTTTACTATTTTGCTTGAATTACTTATTGTATCCAAAATTTCCAATGGAAAATTTCTTGGGAATGCATACATTAATCTTATCCATTGCAAACCTTCGACTTTTTCAATTTCAATTAATAATTCATTCAATGCTTTCTTACCGTATAGATCCACACCATAACTTGTTGTATCTTGGGCAATGAGAATTACTTCCTTCACTCCCTTTTCCACAAGTTTTTGGGTTTCTTCCACTAATTCGGGTATGGGCAAGGAACGAAATCCACCTTTGAAATAAGGTATTGAGCAAAACGCACAATTATGCTCGCATCCATCGGAAATTTTGAGATAGGCAAAGTGGGAAGGGGTGAGCAAATGGCGTTCGCCATGCAGTTCGTAAATTTGTGAGTTCAATGCTTTGGGCAGTTGTTCCAAAAAATCAACACCAAAGAATCCATCGACATTGGGGAATTTCTTCGCAAATTCGGTAGAAATTCTTTGGGGCAAACATCCGACTACAAAAAGCTTTTTAATCTTTCCAATTTCCTTTAGCTTGATTGCAGAATTGATATAATCTGTATTTTCTTTTATCGAAGAATTAATAAAACCACAGGTGTTGATTACAAGATAATCTGTATCATTTGGGTTTTCGGAAACGTTGTATTGCTTACTTAAATTGGCAATTAATTTTTCGCTATCAACAATGTTTTTGGCACATCCAAGTGTGGTAACGCATATTCTTTCTTTCATCTTGTTACTTTGCGGCAATTTGCTTTTCGATTTCTAAAACTTTGGAATAATTGCTGCTGGAAGGAAACTTAGATTTATAAAGTTGGATTAAGGATTTAAGTTGTTCGTATTTTCCAATTTCGTATAATGTTTGGATTTTTCCGTAAAAAGAGGGTTCGTAAAATTTCGTATCGGGATAATTTTTAATTACTTCGTCGTAATAAATAATCGAGGAAATTGGGCTATCAATTTTTTTATATAATTCTGCTGTAAAATATTCCCTATTAGCAAGTTTGTTGCGTAATTCTTGGATTTTTTTGTCGGATTCGACCGACAAACTATCACCGGGATAAACCATTTGGAAATCCTGAAACGATTTAATTGCGTCGCGGGTATACTTTTGGTCGCGGTCGTAACTTGGCGAGAGATAGTAATTACAAAGAGCAGATTTATAGAATGATATTTTAACGTAATCCGAAGCAGGATAGTTACGCATCAATTTTTGATAATTGAATGCGGCAAGCACATATTTTTCTTCAATATAGTTAATTTCGGCAATATGGTACTGTGCATCATCTGCATATTTGCTGGCGGGATATTGCAGCAAAATTACATCGAACAATTGAAGTGCTTCGCGATAATCTTTATCGTTGAATAGCTTTAAAGCATTTAAATATACTTCTTCGTCATTGCTATAATCACGAACTGAAGTTGATTTGCAGGATACCAATAAAATCGATATGAGATATAAAATTGTGAATATTAATATTGATTTATTTTTCATTTTTTGGTAAATTAATTATACATAGAAGAAATTCTTTCTTTATTATTTTTTAAAAAGGTGTCCAAGTAAAACTTGTGAATGGAACAAAATATGGCGAACCAAAAACTGCAATACCAAAATCGGCAGCAACTTTAGTGTTGGCTATTCTAAAGCCAAGCAACAAACCCGAGCTCCCAGGTTTGGTGATATTGCTATTCCACAACTCACCAATAAAATGGATGTCTCGAGTGGACGAAAATCGGGTATCCAAACCAAGTGCAAAGCCAAATGAACCATTTTCGAACGAAAATGGCAGAAAATTCTCCCCAAAACGGGCTTCGTAATAATCATTTTGTCCAATTTTGGCAAATACCGAAGCCGTAAGAATCGACTTTGCACCACGAAAACTAACTGCCGAATATAGATGAGAAATAACATTATTAGAATTAACCAAAGCATAGTTTCCGCCCAGTGCAATGGACATATTTCCTTCCATCGACTCCCAATATTGTTGAAACAAAGTTGCTTTGGCATTTACCACAGAAATTTGTTCTTGACTACGAATTGAGGGAATTACCGAACGTCCGGCAGTGATGGAAAGATAATCGCTCACTCCAAAACCGAAATAAAAAAACAAAATTTCGTAATTACCAATAAAATGGTTGCCGGAAATCGGCTCGGCTGTTGGCAAGATATAAATCCTATGCGAATGGCGATTATAATCCTGATAGTGCATAATTTCGGCAATTTCGTCGGCAAATATTTTGGTTTTACCGATAGCTGTGGCAACCTCCAACTTAGTTACTTTTCCATCTTCAACTTCGTAATTCAATAGTTCGCAAGAAAACACATCGCCGTTGTTCAATCTAACAATAACTTGTGTAAATTTGTATTTGTCCAAAAAGTGCATATCAATTTGATTGGCTATTGATTCTTTGAAGTTAATATAAAAAAATAATGAAACTAAAATGAGAAAAGAACAAGGTTTCAGAGCTTTGTTAAGAAGTTTTAACATAGTTTCGTCGATAGATTGATAATTTTGAAATTATTTGTTAAACAAAATTAAGAAAATTGTGGAATTACAACTAATTATTCTAATCTTTCTGATAATTCTTGGTATAATCGACTTATACGTTGGAGTAGCAAACGACGCAGTTAATTTTACTAATGCAGCAATTGGTTCCAAAGTTGCCAGTTTTCGAGTAATAATGATTGTTGCTGGTTTAGGTATGCTTTTAGGTGTTGTTTATTCGGGCGGAATGATGGAAATTGCCCGCAAAGGCATATTCAACCCAGGATATTTCACTTTAGACGAAGTATTGGTAATATTGCTAGCGGCAATGGTTGCCGATGTTATTTTACTCGACTTTTTTAATACTTATGGATTGCCTACCTCGACAACTGTATCTATTTTAGCTGATTTGCTGGGAGCCGCATTGGGCGTTACTATCTATAAACTTGTCTCATCGGGATTGCCTTTATCGGATATGTCGGACTACATTAATGTTCAAAAAGTAACATCCATCTTCAGCTCGATTGTTCTTTCTATAATAACTGCTTTTATTTTTGGTACGATTGCTCAATTTTTTGCTCGATTAATATTTTCGTTCGATTATATGAAAAGAATCAAATACTTTGGGGCTGCTTGGGGTGCATTTGCCACCACATTTATGCTTTATTTTGTATTTATCAAGGGTTTGAAGCATGCCTCTTTTATCACTCCCGAATTATTGGGATATATTAATCAAAATTTAGTTCTCATTTTGATTGGACTTTTTATTGGTATAACCTTGATATTCCAAATAATTATAGCAATAACAAAATTCAACATTTTGAAAATAGTTATACTTTTTGGAACATTTGCATTAGCTATGAGTTTTGCTTCGAACGATTTGGTTAATTTCATAGGTGTTCCACTTGCAGGATTAGATGCTTATAATATAGCTTCGCAAAGTGCTAATCCCACTTCCATTCTAATGGTCGATCTCGGTCATTCTGATATATCTCCGCCAGTGTATTATTTGTTGTTTGCGGGAATAATTATGTTTGGAAGTTTGGTTCTATCCAAAAAAGCAAGATCTGTAACAAAAACAGAAATTTCTTTAGGTCGCCAAGGAGAAGGTTTCGAGAGGTTCCAATCCAATGCACTTGCTCGTGCTTTGGTTACCATTACAATAACTATAACTCAATTTTTCGAAAAAATAACACCCACTCCAATAAAGAACTTCGTAAAAAAACAATTCGATACAACTCAATTTAAATTCGAGGTGGACGAGAACGGCGAAAGAAGTTCGTTCGATATAATTCGTGCATCGGTAATTTTAGCAATTTCATCGGCATTAATTTCGTTGGGTACTTTCCTTAAATTACCTTTATCTACAACATATATTACCTTTATAACTGCAATGGCAGCAGCTTTACCCGACAAAGCTTGGGGTCGCGAAAGTGCAGTTTACCGCGTATCGGGAGTACTTACGGTTATTGGCGGATGGATGGTAACTGCAATATTTGCAACATTATTTTCCTTAACAATCGCTTTTGTGGTCATTTCTATAGGTACTTTTGGGGTAATTATAGCTTTGTTAGGATTGGGTTTAGTGTTCTGGAAAAATGCAATAGACCACCGTAAAAGAGCCGAAAAGGAAGAAAAAAGCGAAAAAGCCTATGTGTTTCAGGACCAAAAACTCGACTCTTCGTATTATACAGAACTAATAAACCAAATTGCAAATTACGTTAATACAACCTATAATATGATAGCCTTGAGTTTGGATAGATTAGTACACAATGATGCACTAAAATTACGCAAGTTACGCTCCGAAGCCCGTGATGTTGCTCGCGAAGTTAATATACTTTCGATTAATATTATTAATATGCTCAAAGTACCCGATGAACGTATGGATGAATTTATGAACTTCTCTACCAAGATTATGTCGAACCTCCAGAATTTGGCAGATAGGGTGCAATTATTAACTGAACAAAATTATTATTACATTGCTAATTCTCACACTTTATTGAGCGAAGAACAAGCAAAAGAAATTCAATCTATTTCGGATAATCTTTCTCAATTTGCCAATATAATAATGAATGTGATTAATAATGTGGAAGACTACAAAGAAGCCGATATCGAAGAAAAAATAGATGCCTTCAAGAAAAAAATCGAAGAACTCAATAAGTTGCAGGTGGAACGAGTTAAACATTCACCAAAACCAATCAAACGCAATTTACTATATTTCACAATTTTATCTGATATGGATTTGATTGCAGATAACTCGCGAACATTATATCGTGCTTTGCGCCGGGTATTTAAAAAGATATCAAAAGAAAGTCAAAAGAAAGATAATTTGTAGATAATTTCAAATTATTCAAAATAATGAAAAAGAGGCTGACTCGTGCAAGGGCGGCCTCTTTTTTTTGTCCTATTGAGCGAGAGATGGATAGTTTTTTGTGTTCGCAAATACTATTGTAATTCGTGGCGAAAGATTTATTTAAGTAATATATCGCTTGAGTTAATGATACGAAGAGCTATGTTACGAAAGATTGGTGCGGCAGTAGCGCCTCCATAATAGTTTGTTTTGGGATTATCCAACACAACAATCATTGCAATTTGGGGATTATCCACGGGGAAAAAACCAACAAACGATGCATTATAATGTGCTTTGGAATACGAACCCTCCACCAATTGTTGCGATGTTCCCGTTTTACCCGCAATTTTTAAATTTGCAATTTTAACGGCTTTACCGGTGCCATTTTCAACAATCCCAACGAATAATTCCTTAATTAAATCAGAGGTTTCTTTTGATATTACTTTGCGTATTACTTTAGGTTTATTCTCGTAAATTGTATTACCATTATTGTCGGTATATTTCTTTACAACAAATGGTTTGACTAAATTGCCGCCATTAGCCACAGCACAATAAGAACATAGCATTTGCAATGGAGTAGCCGCAATGCCATAACCAAAACCAATGTATTTTTGGAGCATTGGAGTTATTTTTTCGGGTTTGGGTATTCGTCCACGAGCTTCGCCGGGCAATTCTATGTCGGTAAGTAGCCCAAATCCGAAATCACGAATGTATTTATAGAATGTTTTGCTCGGAATTTTAGAGGCAACTTGGGCGAAAACAATGTTGCTGGATTGTTCTACTGCTTGACGAAATGTGATATTTCCCAAAGGATGGACGTCGCGAATGGTATAATCGCCCACTTTATAAGCACCTCCATAACCCGAATAAACATCTGTTGGTTTAACAAGTTTTTCCTCTAATGCCGCAGCGGCGGTTATCATTTTGAATGTGGAACCGGGTTCATACTCGTCGTTAATGGCTCGATTGCGAACCCAGCTGCTTTTCCTTTCCACGGGTATATTTGGATTGAATTGGGGATTGGATGCCAAAGCAAGAATTTCGCCAGTTTGCGGATTCATAACAATTACGGTGCCCGCATTGGCGGCATAGTTCTCCACCCCTCTTGCAAGTTCGTATTCGACTATACTTTGTAGATTAATATCGATTGTAAGATGCAAATTGTAACCATCAACGGGTGGAATGTTTGGCAAATCAGCACTTGCGTGGAGGTTGCGTCGCAAATCCCGCTTCAATACCATATAACCGGGTTTGCCACTTAAAATTGAATCGAATTGTAGTTCCAATCCACTTATTCCTATACCATCAGAATTCGTAAACCCAAGTATATGTGCTGCCAAATGGTCGTAGGGGTATATCCGCTCAAAATTTTCTTGAACGATTACCCCAAAAAATTGTAGTTCTATTAATTTTTCCTTATACTTGATATTAACTTCTTTCTCGAGTACTACATATTTTAATGTAGTATCCTGTGTAATTTTATAGTAATTTTTTGCCGGCTTTTGTGTGATTTTAGCAAGATAATCGAAAAATGCTTTTTTTCGCTTTGGCATTCGATGGATAACCGAGGGGTCGACTGCAATTAAAAGAGATTTAGTGCTCGTAACCAATTCATTATTTCTGTTATCATAAATTCTGCCTCTTGTTGCATTTATGTTCTTTTTTATCAATTGGATGTTCTTTGCTTTATCTGCAAAATAATCGTGTTTAATTATCTGCAAATAAAATAATCGTGCAACTAACCCGACAGAAGCTAACGTAAAAAGAATAACAATAGCAAATAATTTATATTGTGAAATTTTTTCGGGATTCGATATTTTCTTTCGTCTTCTCATTATTCGTTTTTGAGTACTATTGGCGCTTCCTCGTTAGAAACCATACCTAATTTATTAGTAGCAATTTCAATAATTCTATTTGGGGATGATAGCTGGGTGATGCGTTGTCGTAGTTCTTCGTTTTGGGAGCGATAGTCCTTTAATTTCACTTCCAACCTATGGTTTTCTAAAATTAAATTATTAACAGACGAAACATTGTTAATCCACACAACAATGATGGACACAATAATAAAGATAACGAGTATTATCCTCCATCTGTTTTTTATTAAACTTTCTCTTATTTTTGGAATTATCAACAAAGTAAAAAAATGTTTTTCCCCTTAAATGCAAATTAACTAAATTATATTTATTCCAAATCGTTATTAAAGAAAAAATTATGAAAAAAGCAATAGTACTATTAAGTGGTGGGATGGATTCGGCAGTAACTACCGCAATAGCAATTAATAAAGGCTTCAGAATTGCGGCATTACATTTGAATTATGGACAAAGAACCCAAGAGCGCGAATTACAATCCTTCGAAAAACTTTGTGATTATTATAATATCAACGACAAATTAGTTGTCGATATTTCCTATCTTGCCGAAATTGGAGGCAGTAGCCTTACCGACTCTAAAATCAATGTTCTTGATGCCAAGTTGGACAATACAGAAATTCCCAACACATATGTGCCGTTTCGTAACGCTAATATATTGGCGATAGCCACAAGTTGGGCTGAAGTTATAAAAGCCCAAGCAATTTTTATCGGTGCTAATCAAGTGGATTCCAGCGGTTATCCCGATACTCGTAAAGATTTTTTCGATGCTGCTCAAAGAATGATTGATTTGGGAACCAAACCCGATACAAATATCAAAATCGAAACTCCAATTATTGAATTGAGTAAAAAAGAGATTATCGAATACGGAAGTAAGTTAAAAGTGCCTTTCGAAATTACGTGGAGCTGCTATCGCAACAACGATATTGCTTGCGGAACTTGCGACTCGTGTGCATTACGCTTGAAAGGCTTCGACGAAGCTGGAATTTTCGACCCAATTAAGTATGAAACTCGGCCTAAGTATTAGTGATTTTTTTATTAGTTTTGCTTAATGAATTTAACGCAATTAATAACAACTAATTTCTGGAAGAATACCAATAAGCGTTTTTTGAGCTTTGCTAAGTTTTTTTCACTTTTCAGTATCATAATTGGAGTTGTTGCTTTATTGCTTTCGTTAGCAGTGTTGGAAGGATACGACAAGGCTCTAAGAGAAAATGCAATCAAATTCACTTCTCATATTATTATTCAACCTTTCAATCGAGCTCTTGTTGACGATTATGAGAAAATTACTGGCAAAATCCAAAAATTTAGTCAATCAATCCAAAAAGTATATCCCGTAAATCAATCCGAAGCTTTAATTAAGACTAAGGAATTTACCGAAGGAATAGGGCTAAGAGGAGTAAAATCTGATTATTTAAAGAACAGAGTGCAGTCTATAATTATTTATGGTAATTGTGAATTAATCAACAAAAAGGCCATAGTAATTGGATACCGATTAGCCCGTAGGATAAATGCTCAAGTTGGCGACTCGGTTCACTTGTTTTTTCTAAAATCCGAAAACTTGGAAGATATTAGTTACCGAGCTGGAAAATTCGAAATTGTTGGAATATTCCAATCCCAAATGGCACAATACGACGACTTGGTTGTTTATGCCGACTTCGATATTGTTCAACAATTTATGGATTTAAAAAAAACACAGGCAACAAACCTTGAATTAATAATCGAGGACGTTACCAAAGCATCGCAATTAGGGACTGAGTTGGAAAAATATTTGGGCTACCCCTTTTATAGCTTAACGGTGTTCGACCTTCACCGCTCTATTTTTTCGTGGATTGAATTGCAAAAAGAACCGATACCTATTATTTTGGGTTTAATTTCCATTATTGCAGCATTCAACATTATAACCACTTTGTTAATTCTTATTTTGGAAAAAATGAGACAAATAGGAATACTTCGCTCATTGGGGATGACCAAGAAACAAATCATTGGGCTTTTTGTGAACACTGGAATACGCCTCGCTCTGTTTGGTTTGTTAATCGGTGCAATAATTTCATTTGCTCTAAGTATTATCCAAAAGGAATTCGGCATCATAAGATTAAATGGAGAAATCTACTTTTTGGATGTTTTGCCAATCGAGATAAATCCATATCATTACATAATTGTCTTAGTAATTACTTTTACGCTTGCGTTGCTTGCAACAATTATCCCGTCGATAATTGCATCGAGAGTAAAAATTGTTAATGCATTAAGATTTAAATAATATGTCATTATCCGAAAAGCAAATTCCGTTGCAATTTTATCTTTTGATGATTCTTTTCTTAATTAATTATGCTGTTATCAATGCCAATAACCCTCAGCCCGCAGAAAATATCGTTACAAACACGAGCATTGCGGATACCCTTAAATATGACAATTTTTTAGCTACCAATTTCAACAAATACATTAACCTTTTTCAGTTGCAGATTGAGGGCAAAGCAATACTCAAAACTGACTATGGCAACATATCTTTACGGCAATATTATAACGGTAGTTATCTAAAACTATCAGAAGTATCTTGGCGCGACGACCAAAATTGGCAATTGACTTATAAAAAATCACTTTATGGTCGTTTGGGAATAATTGCCAATCAAAATTTAGTTTTAGTATCGGATAGTCGTAGTATTGGAATAAACCAAATGTCTCGTATCAATGGTCTGATGGGTTTGGAATATACAGACGAAAACTCTTACAATCTATCTGCAATAGCGGGATTGGAAAGTAATAAATTGCTTGGAATAAATTCGCAAGGACAAGTGCTATCGATTAGGGCTGGTTGGAAAGATTTTTCGATGGACAATATTTCTACTTCGGGCAATTTATCGGGAAATTGGTTGAAATTGAATTTGGATAGGTTGGACAGAGATTTATTGGCAAAAGTTAATTTATTTGGTCGTTTTAGCAATGAAGCATTATTGCAATCGAGTATCGATTACAAATTTCTCCAAAACAATTTACTTTCAATTGCTTCAAATACCGAATTTACCCCTATCGAAACTCGTCAAGAAAATTATATAAATCCCAAAATTATAATCGATTACAGCATAGCGAAATCAACAACATTATTTTTGGATTTTAATTTGATTTCGAATAATATCAATAGAGAATACAAACAAAGTTGGAAAGAATATGATTATTCTAATTTTCGGCGTAATATCGACCAAATGGATATTGCAATCAATTCGGGTTTGAGTTGGAATTGGAATTTAATCAATCACTTTGTTTCGGTTGGTTTTTGGAGCCGTAGCGAAAGTAATACCTTGGAATTGTCAAATAAGAATTATTCGGGAGATTTATTAAAATATCAAAATATCGAAAATCAAAGGGACTATCAGACAAACAAAATTAATTTATTAAATCAAACTTTGGTGAATTTGTCGAGGAATACGAATATAGCATTAAATTACAATGTGTATTTATTGCAATACGACACTCCCTCTAAGCAAAATTACGACGACCGCGATGAATTTAGCAGTATTTTCCGAGCAATACTTAATCACAAGTTTTCTGGGTTTACTTCTATGGAATTGTTGTTCGAAAACATCCAAAACCACCTTGTTTATTTGTTTTCGCAACGCAGCAATATGAACAATTGGAACAAGATTTACCGTTTATCGCCAACTATCAGATATCGGAATGATTTCTTGGAAATTAACCCAAGGTTCGAAGTATTAGCTAACTACACCATTTATGATTTTTCGGGCAAATCGTCAGCAACCAAAAGTTTGAGTTTGCGAAATATTGGTTATCGGGACTCAATTTCAATAATGTTTACGAAACAAATAGAGAATCGAACCCAATTCAAGTATCAAATAAGTGAACGAAGTTTATTAAATTGGCACGAATTTAGTGAGTATCCTCAAATTAGAATAAATGAAATTTTCATAAAATCTTTGTTTATTCGTAAATATGATTATTGCGAAATTGGAATTGGTTGTAATTTATTTGATTACACTCAATCCAAAATACAGGAAAACACTATTGACTACGACATTATGAGCTTTTCGCCCGAAGTTTTAATTGTTTATCGCTATGGTGATTGGCAATTAAAATTTAGCGGATGGTACGAATTCCAGTATCAAAATAGAAATAAAATTAACGAAATTGCAAATATGAATTTGACCATTAATATGATTTTTTAGTTATTGCCTATGAAGGATTTTGATATACACAATAAAGAGATTTTTCCAAATCAACATTCAACGCTCGATTTAGTGGAATCATTAGTCGAAAATGTGAAAAATACTTATAATATTCCTAAGGATACATATTATAATATTTTAATTGCAATAAGTGAAGCAGTAAATAATGCAATGACCCATGGCAACCATATGGATACGAACAAAAGTGTATTTTTCGAACTTTTTGCTAATTCCCACGAACTCGAAATAATTGTTCAAGATCAGGGAACGGGATTCGACCCTTCATCGGTTGGAGATTGCACAAATGATGAAAATTTACTCAAAGAAAGTGGACGTGGAATTTACATAATGAAGTCCCTTAGCGATAATTTTGAGATTATTACGAGTGAAAACGGCACAACATTTATCCTTCATTTTAAGTATTAAAATTTATGGCTGATTATTATAATTTTCCAAAAATAATTATAGACAATGAGGAATATTGGCAGGTTGAATCTGTTAAGAATTTAAAAATTAATGGAGGAATTACTGTTGCTCTTGGCGATGATTTGGATTACGAAGTAGCAATATTTTTCGTCAACAACGAGGTTTATTGCCTGTCGAATGTGTGTCCCCATCGTCATCAAAATAAAATATCTCAGGGTTACATTAAGGACGAACATATAATATGCCCTCTTCATCATTGGACTTATAATTTGAAAACGGGCGAAAATATTAATAAATTACAGGGATTAAAATCTCTACAATCCTTCGAAGCAAGGATAATCGACAATTTTGTATATATCAAAAAACCAAAAATCAACTTACCAAAATGGCGACAAATGGAAATTTAATTTATGGAAATTCCAAGTGAAATACGAAATGCTTTGAACGCCGAGCCTTTGGAAATTCAAAATATTATTAGCGAGAAATTAAAACAAAAATTAGCACAAGTACCCACAAAACCAGGCGTGTATCTACACAAAAACTCTTCGGGTACAATTATTTATGTTGGAAAAGCGAAGAACCTACGTAATCGCTTGCGATCCTATTTTCAAGAGGGTCGAATTGTTGACGCCAAAACCAAAGCAATGGTGAGCCATATAGACGATTTCGACTTTTTGGTTGTGGACACCGAGGACGAAGCGTTCATCTTGGAAGATAATTTAATAAAAAAACATAAGCCTAAATACAATATTCTGCTACGCGACGATAAAACTTATCCCTACATTAAAGTTACAAGCGAGGAGTACCCAAAAATTTTCCCAACCCGCAAAGTAATTAAAGATGGCTCGAAATACTTCGGACCCTATTCTGATGTGCCTTCGATGAAGATGATGTTGCGAATTATCCGAAGTTTATTTTACGTCCGAAGTTGTAACCTAAAATTAACCAAACAATCAATAGAAGACAAAAAGTTCAAACTTTGTTTGGATTACTATATTCACAAATGCGAGGGTCCATGCGTTGGTTATATTTCGCGAGAACACTATCAGGAAAACATAAAAAATGCAATGCACATTCTTCAGGGAAGAACCAAAAAATTAGTGCAATTGCTCGAGGAGAGGATGCAAGAATTAGCCGAAAACGAAAAATTCGAACAAGCTGCCGAAATTCGAGATAAGCTTTTGTCCTTGCAAGATTTTGCCGCACGCCAAAAGATAGTTTCCCAAGATTTTAAAGATAAAGATGTTTTTGGAATTGCACGAATCGAGGATAGCGTATGCAGCGTCGTTTTTTTGGTTCGCGAGGGAAAAGTAATCGGCAAGAAACATTTTTTTGTTAAGTCATCATTGGAATCCACCGAAGCCGAAATAATCCAGCGTACATTGGAAACTTGGTATATGAACACAGAATTCCTTCCCGATGAAGTTCTTTTGCCGCACGAACCCGAAGATTTGGAGTATTTAACTGATTGGATACAAAAAAGATTTAGGCAAAACCTTGTTTTTTCGATTCCTATGGCTGGCGACAAACAAAAACTTGTTGCTATGGTCAACGAAAATGCCAAATTTATACTTCAAGAACATCTAAATTCAATCGAAAAAAGAGAAAAGCAAGTTCCTAAAGCAATATTATCTCTTCAGCGAGATTTGCGACTAAAGCGACCTCCCATACGTTTGGAATGCTTCGACAATTCTCATATTCAAGGAACTGATTTGGTTTCGTCGATGGTCGTATTCGAACAAGGCAAACCAAAGAAGTCAGAGTATCGTAAATTCAAGAGCGAGACTGTTCAACGAAATGATGATTACGCAACAATGAAAGAAGTTGTTAGACGACGCTACACGCGTGTTCTCGCCGAAAAGCAGCAGTTGCCAGACTTGATTATAATTGATGGTGGCAAGGGACAATTGAATGCCGCTGTAGAGGTTTTAGAAGAATTACAGATATTGCATAAAACCAATATAATTGGTTTAGCAAAGCGATTGGAAGAGGTGTTCGTGCCGGGCGAATCGGATTCTTTACTACTGCCAAAGGCATCTTTGAGTTTGCGTTTGTTGCAACAAATCCGCGACGAAGCACACCGGTTTGCAATTACCTATCATCGCAAGTTACGCGAAAAACGCACTTTGCAAACCGAGCTTACCAAAATTCCCGGTATTGGCAAAACAAAAGCCGAAAAGCTTTTGAAGCATTTCGGCTCAGTTAAATCGATTAAGGAACAAAGTATTGATGAACTTTCCAAAGTTGTATCCACGGCTGATGCAGAAAGAATCAATCAATACTTCAATAGGCTTGATGAATGATTATTTTACCACATTAAATCTAACTAATGTGGATTCGTTGCCGTCAACTCTTTGGTTTACAACTCCAGCAATGTTTATATTCACTCCTTCAGTTTTGGTGTAGATCATCCCAATTCCATCCACAAAATACATACTTGTTGGGAATGTTATTTCGGAAATTGGCACCTTGGCGCCAAACAAATCTTTCAAAATAACGTTGCCGGACAATTTGAATGATAATTTATATTCGTTGGCTGTGTATTGTTTGCCATTGATTGTGAATTGTTTGGTTCCGCCTTTGTTGCCAACCAAAGTGTAGTTTAGGTCTAAATCAACCTTGCCTGCAGCTGGTATGGTTTGGTCGGAAATTTTTACGTTACCTTGTGGGATAATAGTCCAATTTGTATTTTTAAAATCAACAAGCATTACCCAGCTTAACGGAATATACTCGCTAATTTTAACTCCAAATAGCTCGGCGCCTAATCCCGGTATTTGGTCGAATTTTTGATATAAAGCATCTTTTGAATAATACAATTTTTGTTCTTCGTCGTCCTTGTCGGTGTAAAAGTGCTTAGCAACAGAGATTTGAACATTTTTCAAGGTTAATACGTCTTCGGTTTCTTTTTTGTAAATAATCATCGAATCCAATGCTTTGGTAGAAAGAATTTTATTCCCAAGCGAATCCAATTGATAATTTTCGTAAACCCAAAAGTTGTTGATTGTGAGTGGGAAAAAATTTTGTTCGTTTGTTGGATTTGTGGTATTGTCGTCCGAACAAGAAAATAAAAAAAGTAAACTAATCAAAGTTAACGATATTAGTGCTTTATTTAACATAAAATAGTCCTATATTTAAGTAGTGTATAAACTCATAAAAAAAACTTTTATTTTAAAATAATCGTAATTGATAAAAATTATTTATTTTTGTTTTTAAGTAAAAATCGAAACAAAGTGGAATTACAATTAATTTCTTTCATAATTTTGGGCATAATTGCAATTGCATCTGCCTTATCGACAGTTCTCAACCGCCATCCGATATATTCGGCAATGTCGCTGATTCTGCACTTTTTTGCTTTAGCTGGGATTTATCTTACACTTCAATCCCAATTTATAGCTGTACTGCAAATACTTGTTTACGCCGGAGCCATAATGGTTTTGGTTGTTTTTGTGATAATGTTGCTTAATTTGAATGAAGAAGAAAAACGCAAATTAATAGTCCAATCCCGCCATAGTTTTGGAATAATCATAGTTGCAATATTTGCAATTATGCTTGTTGTTTATCTAACCACTGGGGTATTTCACTATCCAAACGAAGGTGATTTTAGCACAATGTTTGGAGCAAAAGCATTGGGCGATTTGTTGTTCAAGCAACATCTTGCCGCATTCGAAGTTGTAGGTATATTGCTCTTGGCGGCGATAATTGGTGCAATGGTGATGGCAAAAAAGAAATTAATTGATTAAGGAGGAATTGAATGAACGCATTACCAATAGAATTATATTTAGGATTATCGGCAATTATTTTCTGTATTGGTGCACTGGGCGTGATTTTCCGCCGTAATGCAATAATAATATTTATGTCGATAGAATTGATGCTAAATAGTGTTAATTTAACTTTTATTACCTTTTCTCGTTATTTGGGGGAACAAACCGGACAAATTTTTGTGCTTTTTGTAATGGCAGTTGCTGCTGCCGAAAGTGCAATTGGTTTGGCTATTATTCTTGCCTTGTTCCGAAGGAAACAAACAGTGTATGTGGACGAAGTTAATTTGTTAAAGAATTAAATTATTTTTCATTTTTTTACCTCTTAATTAACCAAAGATAACTCGGATTAAAATAGTCCGAGTTTTTTTTCGTTTAAAACTATATCTATGTTGCGAATACCAAAAAAAATAGAATATGCCTTGATGAGTATGCAGGTGCTATCGAAAAATGCCAATAATTACCATTCTGCTAAGCAAATATCCACGAGTATTGGTATTCCACAACATTTAACTGCTAAAACATTACAGCAACTGATGAAAAATGGTTTGCTGGAATCCCTGGAAGGAACCAAAGGCGGTTATAGAATAAAAACCGAAACAACCTCAATTTCCTTCCTCGATTTCCTTAAAATGATGGGAGAATATCCCAAATTGATCCAGTGCAACCATAAAACACAAATAGATTATTTTGCAAAACAAGATTATATGGCAATATCCGACACTTGTGAGCATACAGACAATTGTGGGATTAAATCTTCGATGATTGTATTGCAATCGAAAATAGAAAAATTATTTAATGAAATTAAGTTATCAGAGATAATATAGAGGATCTTATGTCCAATGAATTAATAGAACAAATTACGAAATCTGATTACAAATATGGATTTGTAACGAATATAGAGCAGGAATACGCCCCAAAGGGATTGAATGAAGATACAGTTCGTTTTATTTCGGAAAAGAAGAATGAACCCGCCTATATGCTCGAGTTCCGATTGAAAGCATTTAGGTTTTGGCAACAAATGAAACATCCCGAATGGCAAAAAGTAAATTTCCCCGAGATCGATTTGCAAGACATATATTATTATGCCGCACCCAAAATCAAATCCAAGCCAAAAAGTTTGGAAGAAATCGACCCCGAAATTCGAGATACATACAATAAATTAGGCATACCGTTGGAAGAACAAAAATTACTTGCCGGAATTGCCGTTGATGCAGTGATGGATAGTATATCGGTTGCAACCACATTCAAGGATAAATTAGCCGAAGTTGGCATCATTTTCTGCTCAATTAGCGAGGCTATCCAAGAATATCCGCAACTGATTAAGCAATATTTGGGAAGTGTTGTTCCCTATACCGATAATTACTATGCGGCATTGAATTCAGCAGTTTTTTCCGATGGCTCCTTTGTATATATTCCCAAAGGAGTTGGTTGCCCTATGGAATTAAGCACCTATTTTAGAATAAACGCCGCACAAACAGGACAATTCGAACGCACACTGATAATTGCCGACGAAGGTTCTTATGTGAGTTATCTGGAGGGTTGCACTGCACCGATGCGCGACGAGAACCAGTTGCATGCCGCTGTGGTAGAACTTTATGCACATAAAAACGCTGAAATAAAGTACTCAACAGTTCAAAACTGGTATCCCGGCGATAAAGAAGGTAAAGGTGGAATTTATAATTTCGTAACCAAGCGAGGGCTCTGCGCCGGCGATAATTCCAAAATTTCGTGGACGCAAGTGGAAACAGGTTCGGCAATAACTTGGAAATACCCTTCGTGTGTGCTTAAAGGTAACAATTCAATTGGAGAGTTCTACTCAGTTGCATTGACCAATAATTACCAACAAGCCGATACAGGAACTAAAATGATACACCTTGGCGAAAACACACGCAGCCGAATAGTTTCCAAAGGTATATCGGCGGGCCATAGCGACAACAGCTATCGAGGACTGGTTAAAGTTGCCCGAAAAGCAACCGGAGCAAGGAACTACACTCAATGCGACTCCTTACTGATTGGCGATACTTGCGGAGCACACACTTTTCCCTATATCGAAGTAGAAAATCAAACTGCTGTGGTCGAACACGAAGCAACAACATCCAAAATTTCGGACGATGCAATCTTTTACCTAAATCAAAGGGGAATTTCCACCGAAGATGCCGTTGGTATGATTGTGAATGGTTATGCACGCGAAGTTATAATGCAATTACCAATGGAATTTGCTGTCGAAGCACAAAAATTGCTCGCAATTAGTTTGGAAGGTAGTGTTGGTTGATTATTTCAATTCAATTATTTATAACACGAAAAAACAAAAGGAAAAAATAAAATGTCGTTATTAAAAATTAATAATCTAAAAGCAAACATTAATGGGACCGAAATTCTTCATGGTATCAATCTTGAAGTAAACAAAGGCGAAATCCACGCCATAATGGGTCCGAATGGCTCCGGCAAAAGCACATTAGCCTCGGTTTTAGCTGGCAAAAAGGAATTCGAAGTTACCGAAGGTAGCGTTTTGTTTCGCAACCAAAATGTATTGGAACTCGAACCCGACGAACGCTCTAAAATGGGAATTTTTCTTGCGTTTCAATATCCTGTGGAGATTCCCGGGGTTAGTAATATGAACTTTCTTCGTACTGCATTGAATGAACACAAAAAGTATCGCGGCGAAGAAATAATCGAGCCCGGCACCTTTTTGAAATTAGTCCGCGAAAAGGCTAATCTCGTTAAAATGGATCCTAAATTTCTTAGTCGTGCCGTGAACGAAGGCTTTTCGGGTGGCGAAAAAAAGCGTAATGAAATTTTACAAATGGCGGTTTTAGAACCAACTTTGGCAATATTAGACGAAACTGATTCGGGTTTGGATATCGATGCCTTGCGGATTGTTGCCGAAGGTGTGAACACTTTGCGTAATTCAGAAAATGCTTTTATCGTAATCACCCACTATCAAAGATTGCTAAACTATATCGTCCCCGATTTTGTTCATGTGCTTCATAATGGAAAAATTATAAAATCGGGAACAAAAGACTTGGCATTGGAATTGGAAGAAAAAGGATATGATTGGATTATTAACTAAACCCTGATGTAAAGATGAATTTAATCGAAAATATAAAAAAATCATTAAGCGAAAATATACTCAATTTATCCGATTTAGAGCAAGCACTAAAAGTTGGTTTGCCCAATCCAAAAACGGAATCGTGGAAATATACCCCTCTCAACTTTCCAATATCAAATTACGAAATATCAACTAAGGAAATAAATTCCCAAAATATCGAATTATTTAAATATGTTGAGCGATTTTCAAAGGAAAATGATATACCATTGTATCTACTAAATGGCGAAATTTTAAATGTTATCCCAAACCTAACCAAAACAAATATAGAAAAGCAATACAACTACTTTATTAAAGATTTCTTTTATTACCTTAACCAATCGACAAATAAAGAAATCTACTCTTTTGTGTTCGATAAAAGTTCAGAAAATAAGAATTATTCCTTTATAGTTGGAGCTTTGGCAGAAGACGATAATTTTCTGGCAAACACTAGCTTGTCGTTTGTAATTAAAAAAGATACCGAAATTGAGTTTGATTTTTATTTCACCAATTTTACAAAAAAATCATTTTTGCAAAATAATTACTTTTCATTTAAATTAGAAGAGAATGCAAAGCTTAAAATCAACATTTTGGAAGATGACCCAAATCAATTGAATCTGATAAACAATTTTTACCTTGATTTATCGGATAATTCCCAACTAAATTTGTCGGTATTTGCAATCGATGGAATATTTACCCGAAACAACATACAAGTGGATATTAACGGACAAAATTGCGATGCACTTTTAAATGGTTTGTATATTGGCACCAAGAAAAATGTGGTCGACAATCATATTTTAGTTAACCACAATAAGCCAAATTCGCATAGCAATCAATTCTTCAAGGGTATTCTGGAAGACAAATCACGCGGCATATTCAATGGTAAAGTTCACGTCAAAAAGGATGCCCAAAAAACAAACGCATACCAGTCCAATAAAAACATTTTGACAAGCGCAGATGCTCAAATATTCACAAAACCCGAATTGGAAATATATGCCGACGATGTGAAGTGTTCCCACGGAGCAACTTCGGGATTCTTGCAAGAAAACGAAATGTTCTATTTAATGACCCGCGGAATTAGCCGTGAACAAAGTAAATCACTTTTGTTAAAAGCATTTGTCAACGAATTAATTCAGAAAATAGAAAATAGCAACTATGTGGATTGGCTCGACAAAAAAATTGATAATTTAATTTAACAAATACAAAAAAAAGCATAAAAAAATTAATATTTTTTTGCTTATTTCCCAAAAAAATGTTAATTTTGTATTCTCTATTTTTACTGGGGTGTGGCCAAGTGGTAAGGCAGCGGATTTTGGTTCCGCCATTCAGAGGTTCGAGTCCTTTCACCCCAGCATTTTTTTTTAAGAGATGATGCACGATTTTAAAATTGCGACAGGGCGTTCCAATCCTGAATTGGCAAATAGAGTAGCTAATATTCTTGGTGTGGAGCTATCCACAACCTCGATACAAAATTTTAGCGATGGTGAAATTTGGGTAAAATTCGAGGACAACGTCCGTGGAATCGATTTATTTATCATCCAATCAACAATGCCTCCCGCAGATAACATTTTTGAACTATTAATGTTAATCGATGCTGCCAAACGCGCCTCTGTTAAGCGTGTTACTGCAGTAATTCCCTACTATGGATATGCTCGTCAAGACCGCAAGGACCAACCAAGAGTATCTATAACTGCTCGACTTGTTGCAAATTTGTTAGAACGTGCCGGTGCGGATAGAGTGATCACGGTAGATCTTCACTCATCCCAAATTCAAGGTTTTTTCGATATTCCCTTGGATAATTTATATGCATCGCCTGTGTTGCTTCGTGCAGCACGTCGCCTTAATTTATCACCAATTGCCGTTGCCGCACCCGACGTTGGTTCGGTTAAAACTGCTCGTGCCTATGCCAAAAGGTTAGAAGACGCCAATTTGGTTCTGATAGATAAAAGACGACCCAGCCACAACGAAGCCGAAGTTATGCATATAATTGGCTCTGCCAAAGATAAGTATGTTTTCATCGTCGATGATATGATCGACACTGGAACTACCTTTATCAATTGTGCAGATGCTTTGCTGAACCAAGGTGCTTTGGATGTTTATGGAATTTGCGTCCATCCCGTCCTTAGTGGAAATGCTATCGAAAAAATTGAGAATGCAAGCTCGGTGCGAAAGGTTTTTGTTACTGATTCCAAGCCACTGCCAAGGAAATCAGACAAAATTCAGGTTGTTAGTGTTGCCGAATTATTGGCTGAAGCCATCATCCGCACTCACGACAACCGCTCAATATCATCATTGTTCGAGATCGAAAGATAGTTATAGTTGTTTATTAATATAAAAGGTGTTCAAAATGAAAGTTATTGAACTTAAAGGTCACCAACGAGAAGTTGGTCGCAAAAAAGCAAAGGAATTACGCAGTTCCGATTTTATCCCGTGTGTTTATTATGCAATGGGCAAGGATAATGTTAGCTTCTATGCCAAAATGAAAGATCTTCGTCCATTTGTTTATACTGCATACAAACCAATTGCAAGAATTACAATCGAAGAAACCAATCAAACATTCGATGCAGTCGTCAAAGATATGGCTTTCGATCCAACAACAGACAAGTTGCTGCATATCGACTTTATCGGTTTAATTCCAAACCACCCAGTTACGATTGAAATTCCCGTTATTCTAAAAGGGACAGCAATCGGTACACGCGTCGGTGGCAAAATGAACCAAGTAATTCATAAAGTAAAAATCACATCCACACCCGAAAATTTAATCCCCGCTCTCGAGGTTGATGTAACAAATTTAAATGTAAATCAACAAATCCAATTCAAAGACATAATAAAAGAAGGCTGGAAATTTTCGGTGCCTCCATCAGCATTGATTTGCTCAATCAAAGCCACAAGAGACACCAAAACAAACTAATAAAATATTCAATTTTATTTAATAAAAGGTGGATTAAAATCCACCTTTTTTATTGGAATGGAACTCCCCCCTTCCCCCTCTTACGAAGAGGGGGAGAATGAACTCCCCCCCCCTACCACCTCTTACATTGAGGGGGAGTCACACCCCCCTCTCTTTGTAAGAGAGGGGGGACAGGGGGGT
>CALKJQ010000135.1 GCA_937995785.1 Candidatus Kapaibacterium sp. | reverse complement strand
TAAATTAACTCCAACGAGAACATCAAATTCCCCCAAGCGTAAGTTTCTAATAATATCAACCCTTTCCAGCGCATCAAAATCGGAGTGAATATAGGCAACTTTAAGATTCAAATTTTGAAAATAATCTGCTAAATCCTCTGCCATTCTTTTAGTTAAGGTTGTTACCAATGTTCTTTGTTTTTTGGCAATTCTTTTACGAATTTCGTCGAGCAAATCATCGATTTGATTATTCACCGGACGAACCTCAATTTTGGGGTCGAGCAAACCAGTTGGACGGATGATTTGTTCAACAACTACACCTCCGGATTTTTCTAATTCATAATCACCCGGCGTAGCACTAACAAAAATTGCTTGATTTATCAATGATTCAAATTCATCGAAACGAAGAGGGCGGTTCTCCAAAGCGGAGGGTAATCGGAAACCAAAATCGACTAAAGTTTGCTTTCGCGACCTATCGCCATTATACATTCCACGAATTTGTGGTATGGAAATATGGCTTTCATCGATAATCAATAAGTAATCATCGGGGAAATAGTCGAATATACAGTGAGGTCTCTCGCCAAATTCGCGACCAGATAAATACATTGAATAATTTTCAATACCCGAACAGTAACCAACCTCTCTCATCATTTCTAAATCGTACATAGTCCTTTGTTCAAGCCTTTGGGCTTCGACGTATTTTTCTTCACGATTCAATTCTATTAATCTGTTACTCAGTTCATCTTTAATTCTTGAAATGGCAACTGCTAATTGTTCCTGACTTGTTACAAATAATTTGGCGGGATAAAGCGTGTAGCTCTCGTATCTTTCGATAACTTTGGATGTGAGGGCGTCGATAAGGGATATCCTATCGATTTGATCTCCAAAGAATTCCACTCTTATGCCCGTTTTGTTTTCGTATGCTGGCATAATATCGATAACATCTCCACGAACTCTATAGGTGCCACGGATAAAGTCTGCATCATTCCTCACATAATGCAAGTCGGATAAACGAAACTGAAAATTCTTTCTTTTAATTTCGTTTCCAACTCTCATAGGAAATAGAAACTTCTCAAACTCTTCTTTTTTACCAATACTGTAAATACTGCTTACAGAGGCAACAACAATTACGTCGCGGCGACCTTCGACCAATGCACTTGTTGCTCTTAACCTTAATCTGTCTATTTCATCATTGATAGCAAAATCCTTTTCGATATAGGTATCTGTTGTTGGCATATATGCTTCGGGTTGATAGTAATCGTAATATGAAATAAAATACTCAATAGCATTGTTGGGAAAGAAGTTTTTGAATTCACTATAAAGCTGAGCTGCTAAAGTTTTATTGGGTGATAGAATAAGGGCGGGACGCTGAACATTTTGAATTGCATTCGAAATTGTAAAGGTCTTACCCGAGCCAGTAATTCCCAAGAGAACTTGGAATTTGTCCCCGCGAATGATTGCTTCGGTTAATTCTTGAATAGCTCGAGGCTGATCTCCCGAAGGTTGATAATTTGAAACCAAATGGAATTGTCTCATTTTTTGCAAATGTTCAGAATGAAAAATATAAAATTAAGTAAAATGTAAAAATTAATCTGATTGATTATTCGTAATTTAGTATTTACAATCAAATAATGAACATCAAAAGATGCAAAACAATCAATATCAGGACTCAACATATTTTTTCGGCGTTGTAATCAAGCATTGGAAGTTTATTACTTATTTTACTATTATAACCACACTAATTTCTTTGATAGTAGCATTTTTGTTGCCTGTGTGGTATGCAGCTACAACAAACCTTGTTCCCTCGACATCTTCGCAAGAAAGTGCAGGAATAGGTGGAACAGCCATTTCATCTGCGTTAAAAGAGTTTGGACTTACCAAAATGACTGGTAGCTCGGGCGGAGAGCAATATTCGTATATAGTAATTCTACAAAGCCGAACCGTAATAGATTCCATAATAGAAAAATACCATCTCGATAAGGTTTATGATATACCAAAAAACGAAATGGTCGATTTAAGGAAAGAGTTTTTGGATAATTTAGAGGTTGCATACGAAAAAGAAGGAAATTACACAATAACAGTTTGGGATACCGATCGCCAACGAGCTGCTGATATTGCCAATGATATCGTAGAAATTGCTAATTCTCATTTTGTTAATATTTATCGTCAGGATACAAAGCTATCTAAGGAATATTTTGAATCTCGTATTAGGTCGTTAGATAGCAATTTAACCGAAATTGGTAAAGCACTCAATAAATTTACACAAAAGACGCTTCTATTTGCTCCCGAAGACCAAGCAACAGCGATAGCCAAATCGTTATCGGATTTGAAATCAGAACAAGTGAAGTATGAGATTATTTATAATTACTACAAGACCAATTATGGTGAAAATGATCCTTTGGCAAAATCTTTTCAAACTATGAGCGATGAACTAAATCGGAAGCTTACGAAATTAAAAACGCAACCTGGATTTGCTGGTAATTTTGCTTTAAACGATGCCTCCGCCGTTGCAGTTGAATATATGAGATTATATACCGATTTCGAAACATATTCCAAAGTAAAAGCCTTTTTGGTTTCGATGCTCGAGAAAATTCGAAGCGACGAAATAAAAAGTATTCAAAGTTTATTGGTCGTGGATAAAGCAATACCACCCGATAAAAAAGATAAACCCAAACGCGTCTATATCGTTGCCGGGTCGGCTGTTGGTGGATTGGTATTGGCATTGATAATTGTTTTTTTAATTAACTACATTAGTGAAATTAAAAATCGTTTAGTTAATACTGAAGATGCAGCAAAATAGTAATAAGTTTCAAAGAATTTGGATATATACGGTTTTATTAACCTCACCTATTTATTTACGTTCCGGAGGTGAAGGCGTCGAGGCTTTGGATTTGGTATTTGCTGGGTTTTATTATGGTTCGCTTTATTTTTGGATATTTTGGAGTATCTTTGTATCTAAAAAAAATATTTTTCGGAATGCTGCCGACTTCTTTTTGATAATTTTCTTTTTCTTTGGATTGTTTCTTGCATTCAATTCTTATTTGAATGGTGTGCATTTAGTTGATTCTCTTCGAGAATTTGTTTTAATCTCATTTGTATTGTATTATTTTCCGATAAGGGAGAATTTTGCTGAAAAAAAACATCTAATTTTCTTCAGCATAATATTCTCAATTGCAATTTTTCTTAATTCGCTTGGGCAAATGTATGATTATTATAAAGGGATTTCTTCGGGTTTGCAATACGCCTATCAGTTGTTGTCGAGCACAAAAATAAGGATTAATCAAACATTATTTTCATTTGTCATTCTTTCGAGTAGTCTTTTTATGCTAATTAAGCAAAAGATGATAACAAGGATATGGTTAGTTATTCTCATAATTTCATCTACCATTGCTCTGGTAACAACTTTTTCGAGAACTTTTTGGTTAATCACACTTGTTATTTTTGGAATTTATTTATTAGTTTTGCCTTTAAAGTATAAAATCAGGCTTGTGTTGAGTGGTTTAATTGTTTTAGGAAGTATTTTTGTAGTTTCTCAGTTATTTTTCAAAGAACGTGCGGATGTTGCCATACAAGTAATCGAAAATCGTTTTTTATCAACATCGAAAGGAGCAAAAGACCTATCGCTAATTGCTCGTTTGAACGAATACGAGACGGTTATTTCCAAAATAAAAGAATATCCTATTCAAGGCAATGGTTTTTTTAAACAATTTCGTTTTTATGATGTATTGGAACAAGAAACCTCGACAACTACAACAATTCACAATGGATATCTTTTTCTTTTTTATAGAGTTGGGTTACCAATGGGATCGATTTTTATTTTTTGTGTTTTCTATTTTTTTGTTAAATCGCTCAAAAACATATACTTAATTGATGATTTGTTCTACAAATTTTTATCCATCTCATCAATGACGGGCTTAATTGTAATGATAATTAGTGGTTTTACAAGTTCGCAATTTTTATATCGTGATGGAACGTTTCTATTTGCAGTCTCATTTGCATTGGTTGAAATCACATACAAACACTTATTAGATATTCGTAATAACAATTTGATTTTGCAAAATGGCTGAAAAAAATCCACAAATAAAAGCACAATCCCACGTATTTGTTGCACCTATCGAACGAGCAAAAGTAATGAAGCTTATTGTTATTGGAGTTTTATTAGTTTTTGCGGGACGTTTATTCCAACTGCAAGTACTTTCGGGAGAGAAATTTAAAGTATATAGCGAAGCACAAGCAATCAAAAAGATTCGCACTATCCCTCCACGGGGACATATTTACGACCTTAATAATAAACTTTTAGTTCATAATCAGGCATCATTTAATTTGAATATAATTCCAGCAACATTCGATAGTGCTTCTTTAAAATTATTAGAAAGATTAACCGAGATAGATACTTCTCTTTTAAATCAAGCAATGAGATTGAAAAAGAAATTTGAACAATACACACCATTTACGATATTACGAGACTTGGACTTTCCAACTATATCGTTAATTCGAGAATTTCAGCAATTCTTACGAGGAGTTACAATCGAAGTAGTAAGCAAAAGATTATACTCCGATTCGGTTCGTATGCCTCATATTTTAGGATATACAAGAGTTGCATCGGATGCACAATTAAAACAACGACCTTATTTAGTGAAAGGCGACAAAGTGGGTCAAGATGGATTAGAAAAATATTACGATGAAATTCTTCGAGGGGTGGAAGGATACGAAATTGTTGCATTTAATCGAGAAGGAAAAAGAGTTGACAAAATTGGAGAAGAGTTCGAAAATCAAGAACCAATGGGCGGAGCTAATTTATATTTAACTATCGATTTCGATTTGCAACTTTATGCAGAAAAAATATTAGGCAATCGAAGAGGTGCAATTGTTGGAATTGACCCGAGAAATGGTGAAATTCGGTTTTTAGTGAGCAAGCCCGATTTCGATCCCGATATTTTTAGTGGTAAATTATCCCAAGAGCAAGCAGATTATCTTTTTCGAGACGAAAGCCACCCTATGATGAATAGAGTAACCCAAGGTATTTACCCCCCTGGTTCTACCTGGAAAATGCTTATAGGTACTGCTGGATTGCAAGAAGGAATTATATCTCAATCTTCCACACTTTTATGTGCTGGAATTTATCATTATGGTAACCGCTCGATAAAATGCCACGGGGCACACGGCAATATTAATATATTTAATGCATTGCAGGTTAGTTGCAATCCATTTTTTGCTCAATTGGCAACAAAACTTGGTATAGATTTATTTTCTAAATGGGGTTACCTTTTTGGTTTCGGTTTGCCAACGGGTATCGATTTGCCTTCAGAAAAATTTGGCACATTACCAAGTAAGGAATACCTTCAGAAAAAATTCAATAATGAAAACTTTTCTTATAATAGTTTTCTGCCGCAATATGGAATTGGGCAAGGCGAAGTGAGTGTTACTCCAATGCAAATGGCTGTTTACACTGCAACAATTGCTAACAGAGGCACTTTGTTTCAACCAAGTTTAGTTCGCGAAATCGAACACGTAGCAATGAAAAAAAGAGAAAAAGTCCCACATAAATCTACAAAATTACCAATAGACGACTGGGTGTTCGATGTAATTCATCGAGGAATGTATAAAGTGGTTAACGAAGGTGGTGGAACGGCGACCAATGCTATTGTTCCTGGAATTAAAGTTTGCGGAAAAACAGGCACCGCCCAAAACAATCAAAAAGGTGGTCGTGACCATTCGTGGTTTGTATGTTTTGCCCCGATGGAAAAACCCGAAATTGCAATTGTTGTTCTGGTAGAAAATGCTGGCTTTGGGGCTACTGTTGCCGCTCCTATTGCAAGAGACATCTTGATGAAATATTTTAAAATTCAACCTGCAATCAAGAAAGATTCTACTATTGCCACAGCCGAATAAACATAAAAATTATAATCTACTTCGATAAGTAGTACTAATTTTTGTTATCTCAAACTACAATTCATCAGTAATAGATTGGTAGAAATTAGTGAAAGCACCACGAATTTCATCCCGAACTCTGCGATAGACAAACATTTGTTCTTCCTCGGTTCCGGTTGCTTCTGCGGGGTCGTCGAAGCCAATGTGTAATCGATTTTTTACTTTTCCCACAAATACGGGACAGGTCTCTTTGGCATTATCGCAAACAGTGATAACATAGTCGAAGTCCATATTTATATAATCATCAACAAGTTCGGGTTTATGCCAGCTAATGTCAATACCAATTTCATCCATAGCTTTAATTGCCAATGGATTTACTCTTTCTGCGGGTTTAGTGCCTGCGGAAAAAACTTGTAAGTCTGGATCTATACTGCGCAATATTCCCTCGGCCATTTGGCTTCTGCAGGAATTTCCTGTGCATAATATCAAAATTTTCATTTTTTCTCCTTGTTTTTATCTATAAAAATTAAAATAATACTGATAACTATTCCAAATAATGCTAAATATTCTCCTAAAACAAATTCTTTGGACTCGTATTTCATTACAACTTGATGATTACCTTTACTAATTTCCATTGCTCGAAGTGAATTGTTGGCTTGTAATATTTCAACTTCCTTGCCATCAATATAGCCTTTCCAATCAGGGTAAAATATTTCGGAAAAAACAATAAAACCACTTTCTTCTTTACAATCAATTTTATACGAAATTTCGTTCGGTTCATAGTTGATAAGCTTTATTATGCATTCAGCCGTTGATGTATCTTTAGATTCATATTTACTTATATCAATAGATTTTGAATGAATAATTGCTTCTTTGCTAAAATCGACTATATTGTTTTCAAAATACTTTTTGGCTTCTTGCAATGCAACATATTTTGCAATACGAACAAACCATGCATTACCATTTCGATTTGTAATTTCAACAAAACCTGGTTGACCTGTATTTGGGTCGATATTTATGTCGTATCGCACATTCAATAATTGGAAAACTTGTTCCCAAGGTACGGGAAGAGAAGCATTGTTCAAAATTAAAGGATTATATCCTTCCAATTGGTAAATACGCGAGACCATACCTTGATTGCGATTCATTGCCATAAAACTGGGGCTGTAGATACGAGTTTTCACACGAAACTGGTCTGATTGGGAGTTTGCTGGTTGGAATGCTTTTAAAGTTTCGTCGGGTAATTCATAAGCGGTGCGAGGATTAACTTTACTTTGGATAAATCCCTTGCCTTGGAAATAAATTTCGATTATTAAACTTAAAAGGATTATAGAAAAGATGATAACCTTGTTTAATTTGAATTTGACTGATAAAAAAATAGATATGGAAACCATAAGAACAATTATGAATGAAAGAACCGATAAAGATATGGACTGAGATTGATTTTCACCAGTTAATCCACTGATTGATTGGCTAATTCCCAATACATTCATAGTAGCAATTAAAAGGATAGCGCCGATTATTAAGAAAATCTTATTTTGTTGTTTTGTTTCGAAATTTTTTGTGATAAAATCAAATGCGTATCCCGCAAATAACGAAAAACCGAATATCGAGAAAACAAACATACGGACGGGATTGCGGAATATGTCGAAAAATGGTAGGTTGTAGAATACAAGATGCAATGGAAAGTTTTTACCTAAAGCATAGAGAAATCCAAAAAGTATCAATAGAACGAGAAACCAACTGAAATTATTTTTTTTGGTAATAAACAAACCAATCAGTGAAAGCAAAAGAGTAGCAGAACCAAAGAAAACAGCTGTTTCCCAGTAGTGATAATTTTTCACCAATTCAATTTTGCCATTATATTCATCTTTCAACAAGGGTTGGAACTCGGTTTGATTGTCCGCATCAATATAGCCAAACATCCTTGGAGAAATAAGTGAAAAAATTTGTTCGAACTTTAAAGAATTCTCAGAAGATTTTTCGTAGTTCATATCCGTTCGGGTAGTGTGCTTGGATAATGTGTTAGAAGGCAAGAATTGAATAGAAAAAATCATTACAGCAATGACCATCGAGGTAATACCAAATAGTGTTGTGATAAAGTTTTGTTGGAATACCTCTTTTTTAATTAACAATCCTGATATAAAATGCCAAATAATGTATGTGGAAAAGATAAAAAAGAAATAGAACGATATTTGTGGATGTCCCGAAAGAGTTGTAATTCCTAACACAAAACCGGAAGCTGCGGTATATTTTAATCTTTTTTCGTCAAGTGATTTTTTTAAAAAGTAAAATACTAAAGGAAACCATGCCCAATGATAAATAATAGCGGGGTGAATAATATGTAAAAAAATAGGAAAACAGAAACTAAAGGCTACTGCTCCAATTATTGAACCATAACTACTAATTTTAAGATATTTTGCAAAAATATAAAAATTAATTTGCATTATAAAAAAATGAAGAAATAAAATGATTTGATAAAACCATGGTGATATCATTCCATCAGCGCCCAACGATAAGCCCAGCAACCTATTAAACGGATACCAAAAACCAACTTGGATATCAGATAGGAAGGGCATACCACCTAAGTTATAAGGGTTCCAAAAAGGAATTCGTCCATTTGCTAATTCGCTTGCAGCAAGTGATTGTGTTGGAAAAAAATACTCACGAAAGTCATCCCAAAGAAACAAATCTCCGAAGATGTGACCACCAAAAAAAATCACAACTGTTGTTGCAAAGATTATCGAAACAAACCAAATTGGCAAATCTTCGCTTTTTTTATTAATTGGGACTTTGAGTTCTGTATTTTTTTGTTTTTTTTCCATATTTTTATAATTTTTTAGCAATTATTAAAATTGACAAACCAAAAGGAAAAGATACTTTTGGAAAAAAATATCTTTCAAATTCGAAAATTTTGGTGAATAATGTGTTAATTGGTTTGGGTAGAATTTCAATGGCATACTCATTCCTTTTCTCTATATTTAATAAAATATCAATAAATCTCTTGGCAAGTGCAACGGGGAACAAAAAAGTATTAAAATAGGTTGCAAATTGGATTTGGAAACCAGCATTTTGGATGAGTTTTTTGAAATTTATTAGATTATATCTACGATAGTGCTTATGCACTTCGTCGTGGAAACTCCAAAGAAATTGATATGCAGGAACCGAAGCTACTAAATAACCATCAATTGGAAGAGCTTGATAGAGTTGGTCTAATATTGCATTGTCATCTTCAATGTGTTCGATAACATCGAGAATAGTGATTGCTTTAATATTGTATTGGTTTTTGGGAAAATTCTCTAAGGTTGATAAAAATGAATGCTGTATGCCGCGTTTTTTGCAATATTCCAAAGCAAGTTCAGAAGTATCTATTGCAACCACATTAAAGTCTTTGGATAAATATTCTGCCATTCCGCAAGTACCGCATCCAACATCCAAAATATACTCATTTTTGTCAATTTGTACTGTTTTCTTAATGACATCAGATATTATTTGGCGTCGGGCAAGAAACCACCAATAATTTTCTTCAAGTTGATAATTTGTATGATAAACAATTTCTTTCATTGTATGTAAAATTACAAATTTACGATTAATTTTTCTATAATAATGTTTTTTGAATTACAAATAAAATACAAAGGTTTATTAATAGTCAATATAAAATTACTAATTTTATGTTTAAACTAAATTATTTTTTCAATATGGTTTCTCCAAATGAAGCATATATAAACGAATTATATTTCGATTTTTTGAAAGATCCCAACTCTGTCTCCCAAATATGGCGAGATTATTTCTCCACCAATAAACAAAATTTGCCATTGATTGAGCAATCTCCCTCAAACAATCCAATAACAAATACCAAGGCATTGAGAGAAATTGAGGAGATTGTTAAAGTGCACCATCAAACAAATTCGTATGAATTAAAAAAGTTTGAAATAGCCGAGCCACTCAGTAGTTTGCAATCTAAAATAGTTAATAATATGGAGGAGAGCTTGTCTGTTCCAACAGCCACCTCCTACCGCACGATACCAATCAAAGTTTTGGATGAGAACAGAAGAATTATAAATAATCATCTAACGAAAAATTACCAGAAAAAAATATCATTCACCCACATAATAGCTTGGGCAATAGTTAAAGCTTTAACAAGATATCCTAACTTGAACTCATCAATAGCAACAATCAACAACAAACCTCATCGATTGATTAGAAAGTCAGTAAATTTTGGAATTGCAATCGATTTGACAAAAAACGATGGTTCAAGGATGCTTTTAGTCCCTAACATAAAAGATGCCGACAAAATGGATATAAGGCAATTTATTTACGAATACGATTTGTTGATTACTAAAGCACGCTCCAATAAATTAGATTTGAGCGATTTAGCTGATTCAACAGTTACTTTAACAAATCCCGGAATGATTGGAACTGCATACTCAGCCCCAAGATTAATGCAGGGTCAAGGTTGCATCATAGGTATTGGAACTATTGATTACCCAATGGAATTCCAGGCTGTTCGACCTTCGGAACTCAGCAAATTAGCAATTTCGAAAGTTGTTACAATCTCGAATACTTATGACCATCGAATAATTCAAGGTGCTGAATCTGCTGAATTTTTAGCATATATCCATAAGCTTCTCATAGGTGAAGAAAACTTTTACGACCAAATATTTTATTCTCTCAAAGTTCCATTCGAATCCTTCGAATGGACAAATGACATAGAAGAGATACCTAGTAAAAAGCAGGAGTTTGCCGAAAAAACAGCACACATAAACCAAATGATAAATGCATATCGAGTTAGAGGACATTTGCTTGCATCGACTAATCCTTTGGGGCAGGCAGTATATTATTATCCCGAACTCGATCCATCTTATTATGGACTTACAATTTGGGATTTAGATCGCACATTCCATGTTGATGATGAATGGGATAAAAATAATTTAACATTGCGAGAAACACTTGAATTGTTGCGAGATTCATATTGCGGTCAGTCGAGCATCGAATTTATGCATATCCAAGATTATAATCGGAAAAATTGGATTAAAAAATACTTCGAAAACTTTAGAGGAAGGTATAATTATTCCAAAGAAGAAAAAAAAGATTTGTTAAAGAAGATTATTAAAGCAGAAACATTCGAAAACTTTCTACACACTAAGTTCATAGGTACAAAGCGATTTTCTTTGGAAGGAGCAGAAACATTAATTGTTATGATGGATCATTTATTACAAAATAGTGCAGATAATTCATTGAATTCAGTTGTTATTGGAATGGCTCATCGTGGTAGATTGAATGTTTTAGCTAATGTGTTGAACAAGAGTTTATTCAAGATTTTTCGTGAATTCGAGGGAGATTTCGATGATGAAAACTACCAAGGTTCGGGAGATGTTAAATATCATTTAGGTTACGAAGGCGAATTCGTCTCGGATAATAACAATAAAATCAACGTACATTTAGCAGCCAATCCAAGCCACCTCGAAATGGTCGATCCAGTTGTCGAAGGTATAGCACGAGCTTTATGCAACAAAACTTTAGATTTGGAATACAAAAAAGTAATCCCAATTTTAGTTCATGGCGATGCTTCGTTTGCCGGACAGGGAGTTGTGATGGAAACATTGAATTTGTCTGAATTAGAGGGATACAAAACGGGCGGAACAATCCACATTGTTGTAAATAATCAAATTGGATTCACGACCAATGCCGATGAGTCACGCTCTACCTACTATTGCACAGATATTGCAAAAATGGTTCAAGCACCCATTCTACACGTTAATGGAAATGATCCCGAAGCAATTCGATGGGTTGCCGATTTTGCTTTTCGATATCGTCAAGAATTTCATAGTGATATAGTTATAGACCTGCTATGCTATCGAAAATATGGGCATAACGAAGCCGACGAGCCAACCTACACTCAACCTTTGCTTTACAAAAAAATTAAACAATTACCTCCAATCAGTCGATTTTATGCCAATCGCTTGATTGATGCCAAATTAATCACCCCTGATGATTTAGAACTCCTATATTCATCAACATATCAGTTTTTCGAAAATGAATTAGATAATTATAAAAAAACGAATATAAAATCAACAATAAAAATTATCACTGAGGAATCTGCTATACCCAATTTTATGTTCCAAGACGATTATGTTCCAACGATATCCGAAGATGTCATTAAAAAAATAACAGATGCTATCACAAAAATACCTAATCGGTTCAATATAAATCCTAAAATAAAATCATTATTGGACAAACGAAATAAAATGGTTTATACCGAGCCTACTGCAATAGATTGGGGAATGGCTGAACACCTTGCATTCGGAACTATACTTTTGGATAACCGAGATGTAAGGATTTCTGGTCAAGATACACAAAGAGGAACCTTTAGTCATCGTCATGGAGTGTTAATTGATTTCAGACACGAAGACAGGTATATACCGCTAAACCATATTGCCGAAAAACAAGGAAAATTTAGAATTTTCGATAGTCCACTCTCGGAATATGCTGTGGTTGGTTTCGAATACGGCTTCAGTCTTATCGAAAAAGATGGTTTAACAATTTGGGAAGCACAATTTGGTGATTTTGCAAACAACGCTATACCCATTGTAGATCAATACCTTAGTTGTGGCGAAACAAAATGGGGGCAGTATTCCAATTTAACCCTATTTTTGCCACATAGCTACGATGGACAGGGACCAGAACATAGTAGTGCTCGACCCGAAAGATACTTGCAATTATGTTCCGAAGGAAATATGATTGTTGCCAATATAACATCACCGGCAAATTTCTTCCATTTACTAAGAAGGCAAGTTTATTTGCCAAAACGAGTTCCATTAATTGTTTTCACACCAAAGGGTCTCTTGCGTCATCAATTAGCAACTTCCAGTTTGAACGACCTCACACAAAAAAGATTCGAAACAATCATCGAAAATGGCAATCCTTCACCCGATAGTGTCGAAAAACTTGTTTTTCTTACAGGAAAAATTTATTACGATATCTTGCAAGAAATGACTAAAAAGAATATCTCCAATATTGCACTAATCCGAGTGGAACAATTATATCCTTTGGATAAAAATAGAATTAAACATATCATCCAAAAATATAACAAAGCAAAACATATTATCTGGATACAAGAAGAACCAAAGAATCAAGGATATTGGAATTTTATTTTTATGGAATTTCAAGATTTTGCACCCGAAATAAGATTGAATTATATGGGCAGACCATCCAGCCCAGCAACTGCAACAGGTTCATCGAGAGTCCACTTAGCAGAGCAAGAATATTTAATAAGTTCATTGTTACGAATATGAAAACTGAAAAACTTTAAAAAAAACGCAAAAGCCCGATAATACAACATTATCGGGCTTTTGGCTGTGGTCAGGGAGGGAGTTGAACCCCCGACACATGGATTTTCAGTCCATTGCTCTACCAACTGAGCTACCTGACCTTTTCTCAGAATAAAACTGATTAGGAATACAAAATTAGTTAATTTTGTTTAAATGAAAAAATTTTTTTTAAGATTTTTCTTCTCTTTTCTTTTTTCAAATGTATTTTTATCAAGATTATTATGGAAATGATAAACAAACAAGTAACTGATATTTTAAAAAGTATTGATAATCCTAAATCCCTCGAAAATCTACCTGTACTGCCAGTGAAAGATTTTTTTGTTTTTCCCTCAACAATTGTCCCCGTATTGATTGGCAGAAATAACTCGGTAAAAACAATTACCGAAGCTATAACAGATTATAAATTTATGCTAATCGTACCGCAATCAGTAAATACCGACGAACTCGAATCGCCAAAAGCAAACCAATTGCATAAAGTCGGTACATTGGTTGCTATTTCGCAGATTATCAAATTACCTGGTCAATTGCTTAAAGTTATGGTTAATGGTTTAGACTTAATTAATATTAAAAAATTTTCGACCAAAAATGGCGTTATTTATGGCAAATATACAACAAACAAAGTTGAATTACCTGCAAAAAACGACACCAAATTCACCGCCCTTGCAAAAGAAACTTTTGATTTGTTCCAGAATTACTCTCGATACGAAGAAGACTTGCCCTACGAAATAGTCAAAAATATTCAGCATAATGAAGACTATTTAAAAAGTTTCTACTTGATGGCATCCAATATCGATTCTTCTCTTACCAACAAACTCGATTTAATAAGCAAACCAAAATTATTCGAGATGTACTTTAAATTATCTTCTTTGTTGAAATACGAAACCGAAGTAAAGAAATATCGAGTGCAAATCGACGAGGAAATCAACGAAAAAGTTCAGCAAGTGCAAAAAAAGTATATTATAAAAGAACAAATTAGGATGCTTCGGGCAGAACTTGGAGATGATTACGAAGATGAAGATAATCCCGAATTGGAACAATATGCAAAGAAAATATCTGAACTGAATTTACCCGAAAAAGTTCACCAAAAAGCGCACGAAGAATTAGCCAAATTGCGAAGAACACCTTCTCTAAGCCCCGATTATGCTGTCGAATTGAATTATTTGGATTTGCTTATAAACTTGCCCTGGAATACTTCTACGGAAGATAATTTAAATATTGAGAATGTAGAAAAAGTTTTAAACGAAGACCACTACGATTTGGAAAAACCAAAGGAAAAGATTCTGGATTTAATTGCGATTATGAATATTTCGCAACAAACAAAGAGGCATATAATATGTTTTGTGGGACCTCCGGGCACGGGTAAGACCTCGCTTGCAAAATCGATTGCTCGTGCTTTGAACAGAAAATTCGAAAGAATCTCGCTTGGAGGAATAAAAGATGAAGCCGAAATTCGTGGACATCGTCGAACTTATGTCGGTGCTTTACCAGGAAAAATTATTAATGCAATCAAAAAGTCGGGTAGTAACAATCCCGTTATTTTATTGGATGAAATTGATAAAATGTCCCATAGTTATAGTGGGGATCCAGCATCGGCATTGCTCGAAGTGTTAGATCCCGAACAAAATTCCAATTTTATGGATCACTATTTAGAAATTGAATGGGATTTATCCAAAGTTCTCTTTATTACGACAGCTAATGTGTACTATGACATACCTGCTCCTTTGCTTGACAGAATGGAAGTTATCGAAATTTCGAGTTATTTGGATTTCCAAAAATTAGAAATTGCCCAAAAACATATTTTGCCCAAACTATTAGCTGAATTTAATTTGAAAAACTCAAAAATTTCTTTCACGAACGAGGCAATTCTCAAAATAATCAATAATTATACTTTAGAACCAGGAGTTAGAGAATTGGAGAGGCAAATTGCCAATATTTTAAGAAAAATTGCACGCGAAAATCTTTTAAATTTACAAAATCAGAAATCAAAATCAATCAAAAAGTTGGTTGAATCTATTAAAATTGAAATTACTCCCGAAGACATAACCAAATATCTTAAAACAGAAAAATTCAAGGATAGGTTAGATAAACTTCAAAATTCGGTTGGATTGGTGAATGGTTTAGCTTGGACGAGTTCCGGAGGCGATCTACTTCCGGTGGAAGTTACCATAATGACTGGTACCGAAAAATTAACTCTAACTGGCAAATTAGGCGAAGTAATGCGCGAAAGTGCTATTGCGGGACTATCTTACATACGCTCGAATTGCGAGAAGTTCAATATTAAGCCAGAATATTTTAGAAATAAAGAAATCCACATCCACATCCCCGAAGGTGCTATTCCCAAAGATGGTCCATCTGCGGGAGTAACTATGGCGATAGCAATGCTTTCTGCTATTACCAAACAACTTGTTAAAGGCGATGTTGCTATGACGGGCGAAATTACTTTAAGGGGTAATATATTACCAATCGGCGGTTTAAGGGAAAAATTGTTGGCTGCAAAAAAATGGAAAATTAAAACAGTAATGATTCCTAAAGATAATGAGTCCGACTTAGCAGAAATTCAAGAATACATCAAAGAAGGTCTTAAAATAATTCCAATTTTAAAATTCGAAGATGCCGTATTCCACTCAATTATTCCTAAGGAAAAAACGGTAATTATTTAAATTTTAGATTATTTTTCCAAAATATTTGCAAATCTTCTAAAAAAATTGTAATTTACCTTTTATGTAAGTGCAAAAGGAAGATTTTTGCAAACATTAATATATTGTATATATTTTAACTCTAAAAATGGTTTTATAAATATAGTTTTTAGGCTAAAAAATTATGTAACAAATATGATGTTCATTTGTTTTAAAAAATGTAATGTGAATATTATTAATTAAATTAAATAAAATTAAAGGTGTATTATGAAACAAAGCAACGCAATTCGAACATTACTAAAATCAAGTGTGGTAATGTTTTTGTTTATTGTTGCACTATGGGGAACTGCAATTGCACAACCAACAAACTACTGTAACCCAGTATCTCCAAGTACTTTTACCCAGCCAACATATTATTACTGTTGGCCCGCCTACTATAAACTTTGGTATGGTTACGATGCATATTATGGTTCATTGATAGAGGAAGTTGCTGTTTATGACCAAAACAATGTATTGTTAATGAAAAACACTACTTCCCAAACAGATTACAATAAAATCGGAACAGTAGATTGCTACGAATATTTCAATAATAAATTAGCACAACTTAGTCCAGGCGAAACCTACAGATTTCAAGTGAAAATTCGCCACATTTATGGTTATGCATATAGTGGTTATGATTATACTTATTGCTCTTCTACATATTATTCAGTGAGATTATTTATGGATTGGAATGCTGATGGTGATTTTTTTGATGCTGGTGAATGGTACAACAATCCCACGGGTTCAAATCCAACTCCCACATGGTGGGCATATCGAGCAGCCACTCGTCCACCCACAGCACCAAATAATACTTGTCCCAATCCAACTGTTTATGATTTTTACGTAAAAGTACCTGACAATATCGAACCCGCATTTGCTCGTTTTCGCGTAATGACTGGATATTATTATCCATCTTCAGAAAATCAAGAAATTAATTATGGATATATGATTTACTACAACTCGGGTCAAAATCCTTGTGTTAATGGATATGCATATGATTACATACAATATGGATATAGCTATGTCTATGCACAAGGCGAAACAGAGGACTATGTTGTAGAATATCAATTACCAATTAAAACTACTTTCCCAAGCGATAAAGAACCAAATGATATATTAAAAGCGAATGTTCTATATAATGGAACAGGTGGTAATCCAAAACCAAATGTTACCTTCTATAATGTCCAAGCATCTGGAATGAAAATGCAGTTCTATATCAACGGTCCGCTTCCTTTTGCTGATGAAGTTTATCGTGCTGTTAATCCATCAGATGGTTCAGATTGGATTGATATAGCAGGTTTCTCTTCCTATACAATGCAAAAATCCAAAGGGACATTTTCCGTAAATGGTGATGGTTCGTTCAAATCACCAAATGGTGGTGTATATACCTTAACCATCGTTGTTCGCAAACCTGGTTCTACTGATAAAACACTCAAAAAGAACTTTACGGTATCTTGGCCCAATGACCTTTCAGTTATTGGAATTATCTCTCCAAGAGCAGCAGGAGCACCCGATTACTTCCAATATCCTCGAGAAAATCCTATTGGATTTACAGTCGAATACCAAAATGTTGGTGAAAACAATATAACAAAATTCAAGGCTATAGTTGAAATATACGGAACTAATGGTAATCTAATCAAAACAATGACAAAAATTTACGATGTGGCTGATGGTAATCCCGTTCTAAAGAGAAAAGATAAAGCCGTTATCTCTTTTGATGAAAATTTTGTAACCACACAAGTTGGACTCTACAGAGTAGTTGCCAAGGGAGAATTAATCAGTGCCGACGATGACGAAGCATACAACGATAGATTCCGTCGAACTGGTTACCCCGAATTCTACTTCTCAGTTCAATACGAATACCAAGGAACTGCTAAGGAAGTTACTTTTCCAAAACCAAATTCTGAAGTTATCGTTTACCGACCTTTCCGTCCAATAGGTTTGATACAAAATTCAGGTTTGAACGACCTTTCGGATGTGCAAGCAATATTCTACTATTGGAAAAAGTCTGATCCAAATACACAAAAATCAGTTTCAACATTTGTGAAAGAAATTCCAAGTGGATTGCAAGGTAATATTTCTCAAGCAACATTTCCAAGTGTAATATTAACAGAAACTGGAGATTACGAAGGTAAATTTGTTATCAATGTTCCAAACGATGGAGATTTATCAGACAACACTCTGAATGTAACATTCACAGTCAAACCAGGATTGCAAGGTACTTATACCGTCGGAAAGAAATACATAGGTAATAGTAATAATTTTGAGACAATTGCTGCTTTGAACGAAGCGTTATTCTTAAAGGGACTTTCAGGAAGTGTTGTATTCGAATTTACCGATGATTCCTACAATATAAATTCATTGTATATGGATCAGCCTGCATGGGACTTATCAAGTGCAATCTTAGGATTAGGTTATGACAAAAATACAGATTCCTATCGCACTATAACATTCAAACCCAGTGCAGACAAAGCAGCATCCTATGGCTCTATCGTGTTCAATTTGTATTCCAATAATGGAGTTGGTATTAAATTTGGGACATCATCCAGCAATATGAACCCATTTGCTATTGTTAATCAACCTCTTGAAGCAGACAAAAGAGCACAATATTTTGATAATGGAGGTTACATCACATTTGATGGCGGTAACCAAAAATCTTTCAAATTCATAATCAATAGTGATCAAGCAAAACACGCAAGTGTATTTTATCTTGATAGAGGTGCTCACCACATAACAATCAAAAATTGCTTAATTGAAAACGGAAAAGAAGCAACATACAACTTAACTTGGTTGCCAAGAGCATCTTATAATGCTGCAGATGGCTTTGTTTATCAAAAAGATATCACAACAACAGTCGATGGAACATTTGGCTACAGCGCTGGTATTGTTAATCGTGGCTCTATTACCTCTGTTCAAGTTGAAAAAGAATCTGGTTTAAAACCAATAGCAAATAGCTTCAATACTATCATTGGTAATGAAATTAAAAACTTCGGTTATGGTATCATCAGTACTGGCATTGGTGCCTATCTTGATGCTCAAAATTCATTTTATAGAATGTATAATACCAATAACAGAATTGCCAATAATTTAATTAATAGAGTTTATGGTGCTGGCATATTTGTTGGATTCGAAGAAGGAATCGAAGTAGCAAATAACAAAATTTATAAAGTCAATGGCGGAACAACCGGTTATGGTATTTTAGCAGGTTTGCCAAGCAGTGGAACTTTATTTGGCTATAACAATATTGACGCAAAAATATATGGTAACCAAATTAATGAAGTAAAATCATCAGGCGAAGCCGTTGGTATTAAAGTTTTACAGAGCAAAATTATTCTATCTAATTCGAATGGTTCTTCGTTTAGCATACCTACTGATGAAGACAAAATTAATGTTTATAGTAATGCCATTTGGGATATACAAGGATTAAATGCTCAAGCTTTCCGTGGCGGTATTTATGTAACTACCGAAAGAAAATCTTCAACAACACCAGACATTCCAAAATTACCTAAATACTTCATCACCGGAGCAACTGTTGCCAACAATACAATTATAATCAACAATGATAATTTTAACAATACTGGTTTTGTGGCAGGAGTTGCAATACAAAATACAAGTGGACTAACATTTGCTAATAATGCAATAGCTAATTTAGATGAACAAAACAGCAGTATAGTTAATTCTGCCCTAATGTTCCAATCGGTTCGTCCAGATGGTGAAAACATCAAGATGGATAACAATGCTTATTGGGTTAATGCAAATGCTTCAGTTGTTCGTTATATCGAAATCGACCAAAATTCCGACATTGTAGAATTAGGTTATACTAATGAATTTGCAACATTAGACAGATGGAAGATGTATATTGGTATGGATTTCACTTCTGTAGCAAATTATAACTTCCTAAACGACCACATCTTTACAGGTTATGAGCCGGTATTTATCAATATGAAATCCAATCCAGCACCAAAAGGCAGTGCTTTAAATAATCGTGGTTTAATTTTACCACAAGTTAAATACGATTTGTTTGGTAATCAACGTGGAGAACAAGGTCAAGCCTATGACATAGGTGCAATTGAATTCAACGGGATACCTTACTTGGTCGATTTGCAACCTTACGGTATAGTTAAAAAGGGTGTACGCCGCGAAGCTCCAAATATGCCATTCTCAGACGGTTTTTACGAAATGGTTGGCGGTGCTACTAATTTTGAAGCAGTTGTCTACAACGGTGGTTCGAACACTCAAAACCAAGTTCCTGTAACGTTGGATATATTAGTAGAAAATCCCGATGGAACATTTAGTTCGGTAATTACAGAAACAAAATACATCAATTCTTTCTCACCAGCAACATTCTCTTTGGTTGATTACAAATTGAATGATGGAGTTGGAATTGAATTTAAACCAATGAGCTACTATGATTTGAATAAAGAGAGAGCAAAGCAAGGTTTAACGCTCTATTCAATTCCAGACCAATTCAAACCAATGGCAGCAAATGTATCGCCACTTTACAGAGTAAAAATTTCAACTCCATTGGATGAAAACAATAATAATAATACTTATATCACTGATTTCCGCTATTATGTTAAGAAATCACCCTTTGGTTTGATGACCGTTGGAACTAGCGACTTAACTGATATATCATCAACTAACATCGACGAAATTGCAAGAAAAGCCAATTTAACACGATTAAATTCTGCATTGAAAGATATAGGTGCTTACAATGATTACAACGCAGGTCGTTTTGATGTAGATTATCTATACCTACCCGGTTGGAACGCCCGTAGTTTCAATTTTGTACCATATACTACTGTTATTTGGTCCGATGGAGATTACGAAAAAACTGGTACAAATATGAATGTATATCAATTCGATGCTTTAGCAGAATTCCTAAAAAGTGGTTCGAGCAGTTTAAAGAAGAATTTGATTATGGCTTCGCAAGAATTAGCAAGAATCAACCGCCAATACTATGGTAAAGAATTCTTTAATCAATATATGCGATTAAATAATCATTATCCTTCCAATCCATTTGGTTTGAACGGCAATTACGACAAATATACTATTAAAGGCGTAAATATTGCCAAGAATTATGAATTCTTAGTGCAATCAACTGCAATTGATGGAGATGATTATCCAAAACCAGGTTTATTGCAAATTGTTGATGATAAGAACCAAGCTAAAATTGGATTTATTTATACCAAATTAGAACAAGGCAAAAATGGCGAAAACGACTCCGAACCTTATCCAAATAGCGAAAGAATAATGAGTGTCGTTACCAACACAATCGAATACAACGCAATTTACTTAGGATTAGATTGGCGCCACTTTGCAAAACCACAAGATGTATTGCGAGGCGTACTCGATTTCTTAGATCACAATGGCGGATATGTTCTTCCAGTAGATTTAGTCAACTTCGAAGCCAACCAAGCTGGTAAGAGAGTGGATATATCGTGGATGACTTCACAAGAAATGAATTCGGCAAAATTCGAAGTTGAAAAAGCATTCGATAATAATTCTTTCACAAAAATTGCTGAAGTCCCCGCAAAAGGCACTTCCCACGATTTAGCAAAATATGGTCCAGTTAACGACTTTAATGTCGAATTTGGTAAAACATATAACTATCGTTTAAAGATGGTGGACAAAGATGGTAGTTTCAACTATAGCGATACTCGTACAGTAGTGTTGCAAGGCGAATTTGGTTTAATCCAATTAGGTGAAATTTTACCAAATCCAAGTTCAATCGAAAGCAAATTATCTCTATCGTTGTCGAATACAACTGATTTAACAATCGAAATCTTCAATATGGCTGGTAGTAAAGTATCAACATTACTAAATGGAACCAAGAATGCAGGTAACTATGAATTGGTTATCCCAACTCGCGAACTTGCACAAGGTACCTATACAATTATCATGACCGCTGGTGATGTTGTTATCACTCGTCAATTGAATGTTGTGAAATAATCTCAAGTTATAAAATCATAAAGGCTGTTCTCCAATTCGGAGAACAGCCTTTTTTTTTAAATTATTAAATAATTCAATAAGATAAAACAAGAAACGTCAAAAAATTAGGATTAACTAAAAAATAAACTATGAAGTATCTTTTAAATTTAATATGCTTATTCTTTTTCCTTCAAAATGCAAATAGCCAAGAGTTGTTAGTTAGAGATATTGCAACAGGTTTGGATACTCCTTGGGAAATATTGTGGGGTACCGACAACTATATTTGGTTAACAGAGAGGTATGGTCGTATTTCAAGGCTAAATCCCGAGACTGGGGAAATACTTGAATTAATTAAGTTAGATGACGTGTTTGAAGATGGAGAGCGAGGATTAATGGGGTTGGCGTTACATCCAAACTTTGAGAATAATCCAGTGGTCTATACAATTTATTCATACAAAGGCAAGTCTGGTGAAACCTTGAACAAAATAATTAGCTTGTTTTATGATGGCAAAAAGTTGCATTCACCGAAAACAATTTTTGATAGTATACCAGGAGCCTGGAACCACGATGGAGCAAGACTTTTGATAGATGAAGATTTAACTTTGTTCGTATCGATGGGGGATGCCGCCGTTCCAAATCGCTCACAACAAATGAATTCGCTAAACGGGAAAATCTTGCGAATGCATTTGGATGGTCAAATTCCATCGGATAATCCATTTCCGAATAGTTACATTTGGTCTTTTGGTCATCGTAATCCACAAGGATTAGTAAAGTACGAGGGTATTCTCTATAGTTCAGAACATGGTGCAAACACCGACGACGAGCTTAATATTATTTTAAAAGGTCGCAACTATGGATGGCCCAGCGTGGAAGGATATTGCAACACAACAGCCGAAAAAGTATTTTGTGAACAAAACAACGTTGTCGAGCCAATCACCGCTTGGACACCAACAATTGCAGTGGCGGGAATTGATTTTTATAACCATAACTTGATTTCAGAATGGAATAACTCTATCCTCGCTGTTGCTTTAAAATCTTCAGTATTGATCCAAAATAAATTATCTGAAGACAAACAAAAAGTAGTTTCGCAAAAAAAATACTTTGAATACGAGTTTGGACGATTGAGAGATTTATGTATCTCACCCGATGGAAGGGTATTTATTGCAACAAGTAACAAAGATGGACGTGGAAATCCAAAAGCTCAAGATGACAGAATCATCGAAATAAAACCAAAAATTACATCAATTGATGATAATAATCATAATATTTTTTTCGAAAAAAGTAATGATGGCTATTTGAAAATCAACAAACCAGATCCATTAATTAATATCAATGTTTATGATTATTTAGGTAATATCGTAAAACCAAAGGATAATAATGTCAATTTTGCATATTATCAATTACCAAACGGACTATATTTTATACAAGAAATAAATAGCAATGTATCTAAAGTTCATAAATTTTTAAATTATTAGTTGTTTTTCTGATACAATATCACTCGTTCTCAACCCTTCGAATTTCGGGTATGAACTTGAGGATTAATTTTTCGATACCCGCGCGAAGCGTCATTAACGAAAGTGGACATTCTTTGCAATTACCCGTTAAAGTAAGAACTAGTGTTTGGTTTTCCTGTTCGAATCGTAAAAATTCAACTCCGCCGCCGTCTTTAGCCAAATAAGGACGAATTTTTTGTAGAACTTCTTCAACTTTATTTTCGAAATCTTCCATAATTGTGATTCAATTGTAAAGCAAAATTATATAATTATTACTAATTTTGATATTTAAAAATAAAACAATATGGCAAAAGTTATAATAACAGGCGGAGCTGGTTTCTTAGGCTCCCATCTATGCGACAGATTTATTGCCGAGGGCGACAAAGTGATATGCATCGACAACTTGATTACGGGCTCTGCCGATAATATTGCCCATCTCTTTGGTAATCCGAACTTTCAATTCATCCATCACGATGTAACAAATTACATATATGTTCCAGGAGAAGTGGATTATGTTCTCCACTTTGCTTCGCCAGCATCTCCCATAGATTATTTGCAATTACCAATTCAAACCCTTAAAGTTGGCTCATTAGGAACTCATAAGGCATTAGGTTTGGCAAAAGCAAAAAATGCACGATTTTTGATTGCAAGTACAAGCGAAGTTTATGGCGACCCACTAATTCACCCCCAAACCGAAGATTACTGGGGAAATGTAAATCCCATAGGATTGCGCGGAGTTTACGACGAAGCCAAACGTTTTGCCGAAGCTATGACAATGGCATATCACAGATATCATAAAGTTGATACCCGTATCGTCCGCATATTCAATACATACGGACCACGAATGAGAATACAAGACGGTAGAGCTATTCCGGCATTCATCACCCAAGCTTTGAATAACGAGGATGTAACCGTTTTTGGTGATGGTTCTCAAACCCGTTCTGTTTGTTATGTGGATGACGAGATTGAAGGTATTTTCCGTCTACTGATGTCCGATATTACTACGCCCACTAACATCGGCAATCCCGACGAAATTTCAATGCTCAATTTGGCAAAAGAGATTATTGAACTCACAAATTCCAAAAGCAAAATTGTTTTCAGAGAATTACCCGAAGACGACCCCAAAGTTCGACAACCCGATATTACTAAAGCCCGCAAAATTTTGAAATGGGAACCCAAGTATAATCGTCTTGAAGGGTTGAAAAAAACTATACAATATTTTAAAGAAAAACTGGAGTTAAATTAAATGGTTTTAGATAAAATCAAATCCCAAATATTGGAAATCACTGATATTGATTTGGGTAAAACATTAAATGAATTAAACGCTCTCAAAGCATACGAATTGCGAGAGGACAAACTTTTCATTCAAATAGAATTAGTTCCTCCGATAAATATTATTGAAGGTGAATTGCGCGATAAAGTCTCGAATATTATCAATGAAATTGAGAAGAATGTTGAATGGGAACTACAAATAGATGAAGTAAATATTCCTAAGTCCCCTCGAAAATTTCTGAAAGAAGTTAAACATATAATAGCTGTGGCAGCCGGAAAAGGCGGAGTAGGGAAATCGGCTGTTGCTTCGAACCTCGCTGCCAGTTTGTCAACAACCGGTGCAAAAGTAGGTTTGATTGATGGAGACATATACGGACCAAGTCAACCAACTATTTGGGGAATGAAAGATGCCAAATTACCCGCAATGCCTGCTCCCGATGGAAGCACAATTGTTTTTCCCGCCGAAAAATTTGGTGTGAAAATTGCGTCGATGGGTTTTTTGATGAAAGAAAACGAAGCCGCAATTGTTCGTGGTCCCATTTTGGCTGGCTATTTGCAAATGTTAATTGAACAGATTGAGTGGGGAGAACTCGATTTCCTCGTATTTGATTTACCTCCAGGAACGGGTGATATTCAATTAACTTTAACTCAGCAAACCCCTCTAACCGGAGCAGTGGTTGTTACAACTCCACAAGAGATTTCAGTTATTGATGTTCGAAGAAGTATCAAAATGTTCGAAAAGGTTAAAGTTCCCGTCATCGGAATTATCGAAAATATGAGCTACTTTGTCCCACACGATGCGCCCGAAAAGAAATACCACATTTTTGGTCAAGGCGGAGGACGCAAAATTGCCGAAGAATCCAATGTGCCATTTTTAGGTGAAATACCATTACTCGAAAAATTCCGTGAAACTAACGACAACGGACTTCCTTTTGTTCTAAATCACGAATCCGGCATATATGGAACACATATTCACGAATTAGTTGCTAATATTGTGAGCGAAATTCGCAAAATTAATTATCAAAAAATAAACACATCCGAACTAAGTATCGAGTTGTAGATATTAATTAATAATTTTTTAAACAGATAAATCTTTCGAGTTTTCAAAAATTCGGAAGATTATTTTATTTGTACTTATTCAAACAATTCAGCTGGATTTATTTTGAATTGCAACATGTTAGCAGTTTCTCTGCCACCATCACCACCTTTTCTTTGCATAGTAATTCTTCCGATTTTAAAATTCCCCCTGTTAGTTATTTCAACTTCTCCATTTCCAAAGTAATTCAAACAAAAATTCATGGATTTAAGTATCCACCTTGCGTTTTTCTCAACTTTATGAGCCACCAACATCCATTCTGCCGCAAATTTTCCCTGACCTTTTAATATGTCTGAAACAATCAAAGATTGATTTTTCTTTAACCATTTTAAAATTACTTGCTGTTCAACTTCAGAAAATTCGTCAGCAAACATTCTTCTTTTATCCCTGGGATTTTTAATTGAAGGTTTTTCTTCGCCTGTATATCTCTTTAAAATTGAAATAACTTGTAATGGAATATTCCACATTTCTGCATATTTATCAATCCATCGTTTATCAATTTGGTTAAATCCTTTGGGGTTACTTACTAATTTAACCTGTAAATTTTCAACATCGATAGCTTTTTTGAGTTTTATTGTTACTTGAACTTGAACATCAGTTTTATAACCAGATATTTTTACAGCTTCTACATACTCAATTTCAGATAGTTTATATTTCATTATTGTTAGCCATGCTTGTGCATCTTTATCTTTTCTCCAATCGTTAAACTTTTTAACTATATCGTCTTCATTTTTAAAGCCGTCTTTTGCTGTTTGAGAACCTCGTAAAATTAAATCCATATTATTTCCCCGTAAATAAATTATTCAAGGTATATTCTTTTAATCTTTCATTAGCTATTTCAAC
>CALKJQ010000134.1 GCA_937995785.1 Candidatus Kapaibacterium sp. | reverse complement strand
AGTTTTCTGCCTCTTTCAAAAAATTAACAATAAATTCATATTCTGAACTTTCTAATATTGCTTTCAGATATAGTTTGTTACCTTCATATTTGATTTTTCTTAGCTCGTCTAAATCTATTAGTAATTGTGAAAGATTTCTATTTTTGATGGAAATATCCATACGGTTAAGTATTGTGGACAATAAATCGATTTTATTTTGATTTTTGGAAGAAAACAAGTTCGTGTTGTTTTGAATTTCCTCATAATTGTCTCGGAATAAAGAATCTATAATTTCGACATATTTGGATATTATATTGTTTATAATTTCCTCATTTGCTTGACTATAGAATAATTCAATCTCATTAAGTAATAAAGAATTATCAACCAACATTTTTACCAATTCGTTGAACCTGTTTTCGGTTATCTCCTCGAATAAGAATTTATAGTTCTCATCAAATTCCATAACATCTTCGAGTGTGTCCTCGAAGTATTGTAAGTAAAGTTTTTTGAATTGATATTCCTCAATTATTGAAAAATTTGGATTATAACCAATATTAACGGCAAATTCTGACAATATTTCCTGACAAAAGCTATGAATAGTTTGAATTTTTGCACCAGATATTCTTTCCCTCAACATAATTAATTTCATATATTCGTCGCCTTTGTTCGAGGCACCTGTGCTTTCAATTTGTTTGTTCAATAATTGGACAATACGCTCTTGCATTTCGGATGCCGCTTTGCGAGTGAATGTTATAGCCACAATTCTCTGAATTTGGTCGAGAGGGCGATCCGATATTAAGCGATAAAATTTTTCGACTAAAACTGCAGTTTTTCCCGAGCCAGCATTAGCAATCAATAATTGATAAAGCCCATTTTCTAATGCTTTTAGCTGTTCAATATTATATTCCATAAATAAAATAATTATCAGATTTGCAAATTAACAAAAAAAAATAAAAAAGATAGGGTTGTCTCGCGACAGCCCTATCCACAGAACTTGTTATGGCAAGTTCGAATTATTAATACTCTACCGAGTGTATTTACGTCATTAAATTAATAAAAGTTACATTAAACATGCAAAATTTTGAATATTATGCTATCTATAAACCTTTCAAGGTATTGTGTCAGTTTACTTCGACCGATAACAAAACAAATCTTTCGGATTTATATGATTTTAGTAAAAACGTTTATCCCGTTGGAAGGTTAGATTATGAGTCTGAAGGCTTGTTGTTATTAACAAATGACAATTATCTGAAAACTAAATTATTAACTCCATCCAACAAACATCAAAGAACATACTTCGTACAAGTGGAGGGTATCCCCAACGAATCAAATCTTTCTGAACTTATATATGGGGTTGATATTAATATCAAAGGCAAAATTTCCAATGTAAAAGCTAATTATGTTGGTGTTATAACTGAACCCCGATTACCCGAAAGAAATCCACCTATAAGATATCGAGCCAATGTTCCAACTTCTTGGATTTCGATTACAATCACCGAAGGTAAATACCATCAAATTCGTAAAATGACTGCGAAAATTGGTTTTCCCACTCTTAGACTGGTAAGATATGCAATAGAAGATATAAATCTAGATATTATAAAATTGTCCGAAATTAATCCTTTTTCTAAAAAATCTATTTACAGATTACTCAATTTGTAGTAATTATAGCAAATGAAACTACTTTTTGTAGTAATAATCATTACTGTTAAACATCAGTTTATTTAATCTTGTAATTAAATAAACAACAATCAATATAAGAAGTAGTAAAATCGATATTGTTAAGGATTTATATACAAATCTATTTGTAGTATTGTTTTTTTTTATATGTTAATTAATGATATACTCATTAATATGTTATTAATTTTGACCAAATAGTTCAAAAGCATTTATTCTACTAATTTATTATTTAACATACACTTACTTGATATTTAATTGTTTGATAGCAAATTGAATTTTCATTACATTACCGTAAAGATTAATGAAACTTTTTTGTAATATTTAATTCAAATATCTATTTTAATATTTAGAATAATAGATAAACAGATTATTATTATTCTTCTTGAAAATTAGGTTACGAAATAAAAAAATGGGGGTTACTATGTATAAATTATCATTAATAACGATTGTACTGATTTATTTAATGTCATTACCTTTATTATCTCAACAAACAATAAACTATAATAATAACCCCGCTGCTGGCTATGTTAGAGCTACTTGGTACAACAGCCCCGCATTTTTTTTGGTTGATAATAATGGATTTCACAAATACGAAAACGATAACATTCAACTTCAAAACTATTTAAAATATTTAGGTAAGAATAGATGGATTCAAGTTGTTGGACAAACTTATTATGTTTATGATGAAAATTTGAACAAGATAGATAGTATCAAAAACCCATATACCCAAAGTTTGAGTAGAATGATAGATTGGCATGATGTTATAAAATTATCTAATGGTCATTATTTATTGCTTCTTTATGATACGAAATTTATGGATTTAAGTAAAATTGTCGATGGAGGTGCCGAGGATGCTAATGTAATTGGCAATTTACTTGTCGAAACAGATAGAACGGGGACAATTTATTGGGAATGGAGCACATTCGACCATTTTGAAATAACAGATTTGGTCGATTTTTATGATTTAACGATGAACATTATCGACTTCACCCACATAAATTCGTTACAAGAAACCTCTGATGGAAATATTGTTATGTCGGTTCGTAATTTTGACGAAGTGGTGAAAATAAATAAAAGTACTGGTGAAATAATATGGCGAATTGGTGGATCGGAAAGTAAAAATAACCAATATACCTTTATCAATGATACACGAAATGGATTTACGGGATTTTCGCATCAGCATTCCGCACAAATATTACCAAATGGAAACCTCATTTTATTAGATAATGGTTGGCTAAATCCATTGCAACAAACCCGTGCGGTGGAATATCAATTAGACCATACAAACAAAAAAGCAACAAAGGTATGGGAATATTACCATCCCAATGGTGTTTTTGCGGGAACAATGGGTAGTGTAGAAGTTTTACCAAATGGAAATCGATTTATTAATTTTGGGAGAAAATACATTACGGAGGTTCGGCCCGATGGTAGCGTCGCTTGGGAACTTGAATATTTTGATGGAAATGGATTATATCATGCCACACGTGTTGTTGAATATATGGATGCGGTCTATAAAAATATTGGTTCTTCTGGGAGTTATTCATTTATTAATTCTGACTACAATACTGGGGTAGAACTTTATATCAATTCAATACAAGGACAAGGCGACGTATCAGTTGAGAAACACAGGTATTTACCACAATTACGCAAGTTCGAAGACACCACATTCACGGAGTTATTACCTTACAGATATGTAATTAACCAATATGGAATAAATAATTTCAACGGAAAGATTAAATTTAATGTAACATCTATTCCCGAATTACAATTTCCTAACAAGGCAAGATTATATTGGCGAGAAAAAGAGGGGTCTGGCGACTTTCGAGAGATAGAATGCACCTTCAATCAATCCGAAAACGTCTTGGAAGCACAAATTAATAAATTCGGAGAATTTGTAATTGGTATTTTAAACCTCCCCAAACCGACAACAATATACCCAAATGAGTCTGTTTCTACACCAATCTATGTTGATTTTGTTTGGCAAAAGGTTTCGGGAGCAAAACATTATCAAGTGCAGATCGCAAAAGATAAAAATATGATTGACATTCTTTTAGATACCACTATAATTTCAAATAATATATTATATAAAAATTTTGATTACAACACAACTTATTACTGGCAAGTGAGGGCTATCAATGATAAAGAAACCTCTCAATGGAGCAATGTAAATAGTTTTACTACTATAATTTCATCACCAGTTTTATCGTATCCAATAAATCAATCCTATGGAATAAAATTCTACGACCATCTCCGCTGGAATAAGGTGGAAGGTGCTGATGGTTATAAGGTTGAATTGTCTCTATCTCAAAATTTTATGAATATTGCTCATTTTTTTGTAGGAATTACAGATACTTTTGTGATTATTCCTCCATTAAAAAATAATACAAGGTATTATTGGCGTGTTTTTGCCATTAAGGGAAGAGATACAGTGCCAACCAATAAACCATTTTCCTTTGTTACAATTATGCAAACCCCTTTTCCTTTGATTCCATCGAACAATGAAATCAATGTATCACTGAAAGATAAACTTGAGTGGAGTTACGTCGATGGAGCAGAATCATATTTAATCCAATTATCTAAAGACGAATTTTTCGAACAAACATCTATGATTATTGATTCCAGCAAAACTACTTCGATACCAATTGCGATGTTGGATAATGAGAGTGATTATTATTGGAAAGTTCGTGCAGTTAGAAATTCAGACTCAAGCCAATGGAGTGAAGTTTTCACTTTTAGAACTGAACTAACGATTCCTAAATTATTATATCCTAGGGACAAATCAGAAAATGTTGAAATAAATCCAATTTTACGTTGGAAAGAAAATCCTTCCCAAGTAAATTATCAAATTCAAATATCCCGAACGTCAGATTTTACTGGTATTATCTTAGATTCTGCTCTGGATGTAACATATTTTTCTATCCGAGAATTAAAATCAAATACCACTTTTTATTGGAGAGTTAAAGCCATAAAGGACAAATACAATAGTTCTTGGAGTTCAACTAATACTTTTAAAACAGGTGATAATTATATTATCCAAGAACCAATTCTTTTGCAACCAAAACATAATTCAACTTCAGATTTTCCAATTAAATTTATGTGGAGTCCAATTAATAATGCTTTGAAATACCGAATACAAATATCAAAAAACAGCAGTTTTACTGAATTCATTAAAGATGCTACAATTCTTAGTCCCGAATTCATTTTCGAGACAAACAACCCATTAGAATATTATTACTGGCGCGTGAAAGCACACACCACCTATGATTCAAGTACATGGTCGAATGTTTGGATGGTAAAAGCATACAATCCCTACAAAAAAATTAGCCTTATTTCGCCAAAGAATGGTGAATTACAAGTACTCACAAAAGATACATTGGTTTGGGAACCAATAATTGGTGCTGATTATTATATTTTGGATATTGCGACCGATACAGAATTTTCTGAAATTGTTATGGAAAGTGTGAAAATCCAAACAAATAAATTTGTATTTGATAATTTAACCAAGGGTAAGAAATATTTTTGGCGGGTGAAATGTTCGATAAAAGATAAGGAAAATGTTTGGTCTAATGTTTGGTCTTTTACCATAGAGACTCCAAATACAATAAATTCACCAAATAATGTCTATCCAACGAACAATTTTGTAGGTTTTTATGTGGACGGACAATTGGAATGGGGGAAAATACCTGATGCAAGATATTATAGGTTAGCTATTGCAAAAGATTCTCTATTCGATGAAATGGTGGTTTTTATTGTTACCTCCAACAATAATTTCACATTAAGGAACAAATTAGAATACTCTGAAAAATATTATTGGAGAGTTGCGGCTTTATCCGAATTAGCAAATAGTAAATGGAGCAATGTATTTACTTTTACAACCGAATTGGAAGCCCCAAAAATACAATATCCAATTGATTTTCAAACAAAATTAGAACCAATCACAGAATTTAGGTGGAATGAAGTTAAGGATTACACTTTTTTCACTTTGCAAATATCCAAGGATAAACAATTCAATGAACTAGCTTATAGTATTAATAATATAAAAAACAATAAAATAGAACTAAAATTAGAAACACAACAAACCTATTATGCTCGTATCAAATCCAATAATTATGAAAACTTTAGCCGTTGGAGCGAACCAATTGTATTTTCTACGGGCGATAATATAAACAGCATTTCAGAAAATGGTAATAAGAAAATTCTATTATACCCAAATCCATTTACATCAACACTAAATATTGAGAGTATGGATAACAATACAGAAATAAACTTATACGATATGCAAGGTAATAAAATTGAAGTTGTAAATAATCAAAAACAGATTAACACATCAAAATTAACACCTGGACTTTATTTTTTGAAGATTGGAGATATTTTGCAAAAATTAATAAAAGAATAAATTAATCAATTATATCCTCATACATTTGTTTTTTAGGTAAAATTATCTCGAATTTCGAACCTATTCCCTCAGAGCTGGTAACATTCAAAGCGCCTTCATTTCTTTCTATTAGCTCTTTGCAGAGAACTAATCCCAAACCGGTGCTGGGTTCGCCTTCGGTGCCATTACGAGATGTTTTTTCGTCAATTTTAAATAGTTTAGATACTAATTCTTCGCTCATCCCAATACCATTATCAGTTACACTAATTCCAATATAGTTATTATCAACTTCATAGGATTCTATATATATTCTTCCATTTTTAGGAGTAAACTTAACAGCATTTGATATTAAATTTCGTAATACCGAGTCGAACATATGCAAATCAGCATAGATAAAATGATTGCTCTGCACTTTGTCTATTAAATCAATTCCTTTTTTTTTCATAGATTCTTTATAAATTGAAATGGCAACATCAGTGCTTACTTTAACATTGATGAACTGCGGTTCGACCAAAACTTCATTCCTTTGCAAACGAGACCAATTTAATAGATTTTCGATTAATGAATATAATGTTTCTGCATTCTTGTGAATCAATCCAGATATTTCCACTAACTCCTCTTTAGTAAATTGATCAGATTGCTCATTTATCATTTTGGTCATACCTAAAAATGAACTTAATGGACCTCTCAAATCGTGAGCAATGATTGAAAAGAACTTATCTCTTTGAATTAAAGCATTCTCTAATTGTTTGTTCGATTCAATAATCATTTCTTCTTTATCTATCAATTGCTGATTTAGAAGATTAATCGAAAATGCTTGCTCTTCGAGTAATTCTCTATTCAAAAAGAGCTCTTCACTTCTATTTTCATATAATTCTTTCAATTCTTTTAGCTCATTATTGTTTTGCTCTAATTTATTATAATTCTCTATTAGGTTGTTTTCATATTCCTGCATTTGTTGGTTATAAATGTTTCTTTGTATGATGATAGATAAATTTTTACCAATTTCTGCAAAAGACAGAATTTCGTCCTCCATCCAATAATGAATTTTTTCAGTGTCGATGCGTAAAATTGCAATTACATTATGTCCGAAACTAATTGGAATATCCACCAAAGAACGAACAGAATAGTCGATAAATATAGGTGAGATTTGTTTTGTATTGTTTTCCCTAACATCATTGTAGTATTGGTAACCTTGGATTTGAAGATATGATAAATAAGATTTCAATTCCTCAATCTCGCTAATTGAATTTGAAATTGAAGAAAAATTATTGGGCTCGACTGAATATTGTAATATTAAACTATTGTTTTCTACCTGCAAATAACTTATACGATATTCACTAAAGAAATCGAAAATTGTTTGTATGGACATACTTATCAAATCCTCTGTTGATATATTATCTACTGGATTTGTTAATATTTTTATGAGTGCTTTTAATTGATTTTTGATTCGTATTTGATAATTTTCTAATTCTTTTTTTTCCGAGATATCGTGTGCAATAAGAAATGACCCTATGTTTCTATTATCGCTGTCCTTGAGAAAATTATGATGGATTTCTAACCAAACAGATTTATCACCTTGATTGGTAAAGTTAAGTTCAGTTATTGATATTGATTTTATAGGATTTTTAAAAGGATTAAATTCTAACAATTCTTTTGGCAGATATGTTTCGAGATCGTTTTTTTTCTTTATTAAATCCTCATCTATCCCGAAATAATCAATAAATTTTTGATTTGCAAAAATAATTTTTCCATCAGAATCCACAATCCATAAAATAAATGGTATACAATTTAGACATAATAGTTTTTCTGTGTTTTTAAGATCTTCTAAGCAAATGTTTTTCATAAATACCTCAATGAATTTGAAAAGCATTAGTAACTATTATCTTTGCTTGTTCGATTACATTCTCCAAATTATATTTAGGTGTTTGAACAACATATTCTATTAAATGCCAAACCCCACCAATTAAGAAAGGTACAGCATATTCGGGATTTATTCTGTTATTTATTTCATTATTCTCAATGCCATTTTCGATAATGAATCTTAATAAATCTTTTGTTTTTTGAATAGTTCTTGTTAATGGTGCAAAATCGGGATCATTCCAATAAGCAAATTCCTGCAAGACCATTTTTGCAGTTTCCTTTCGATGGCTTGCTAATAAAATTATTCTTCGGGCACATTCATAAACCTTATCGACCGATGAAATGTTCATATCCTTAGCTACAAATTCGATTTCATTGGCTACAGCAGTCCATATCTGAACCATCAATTCCTTTAGAATATTCTCTTTTGTCTCGAAATACAAATATACAGTGCCTGTTCCAATGCCGGCGAGCTTTGCTATTTGACTAATTTTGGAATCGTGAAATCCTTGTTTAGCAAATACTTTGGAACTAACTAAAAGTATTAATTCTCTTTTGGATTTATCGATATATTTTTGTTTTGCCATAGTTTCTGTAATAATTAATCCTAAAATTACTAAAAAATAATGAATTGCAATTCAATTTTTGTTAAATTATCAATCAATTAGATTAAAAGTAATTATTCAAAATTTTTAATATTCTTTTCGTCTTTATTGTTAAAAAACATAAATTGAAAAAAATATTTATTATATTACTTGGATTACTTGCTATATTACTCAATTCTTGTATCGAAGAAGATCCCCAACTTGTTAATCCACCATCAAAAGCCGACAGGATTTTTATCAGATATGTTAATTTATCGGGCGACTTTCAATCAAAAAAACTATCTTATGATAATGGAATAACAACTGATGCAGTTGAATACTCGAAATCAACAACTGCTGCCAATCCTCCTGCCGATTCGTCGCATATCGCTGTAATAAACCTTAATAACCAAACCGAATACAAAACTTCAAGGCTTATCAAGTTTTCGCCAAATATCTATTATTCTTACGTCTCTCTCCCCGGTCCACTAAACCAAGGAAATCCAAAAGCAACCGACACGATATTTGCCATCACATCATCATTAGCAATGCCAAATAATACAACAGATGCATATATCAAATTGGTTAATCTATATCCCGACTCACTGAAAACTTTTTCACTTATTCTTGGTTGCCCAAGCTCAAATCCACTTTTTTCTGGTTTGAGATATTTGCAACAAACTGCACCATCATTTGTTCGAGCAGGGACTATAGCATTTAGTATAGTGTCTTTTCGAGATGGAATACCAGAAATTATTGGAACATACTCAATCCAAACAAAAGAAAGAGGACAATTTGCTATAGTAATTGCTAAAAATCGTGATAATGGAATTGGTATATTTACCCTCGATGAACTTGATATAACCTCTAATTCTTTCAAAGAAGCACAGATTATTAATCAGAAATATACAAATTTAAAAGCAATTAATTTATCTTCCGCTGATATTAGCGTTCTTCACAATAACGATGTCGTTGTCCAAAATCAACAAAAAGAAAAGATTTCGAAGAATAACCAAATTGTTGCTTGCGAAAGTCAATCCAAAGATACAATTACCATTCTCACACACAATCAAGATATAAAAAATCTCACCTATTCTTTCGAAGTTTTGGAGAATTATTTGTTAGTTGTAGCAGATTCTGGGGATAATGTTGCGTCCAAATCTTTAATTATTCCACCATCAAGGCTGTCGAACTTAAACAATAAGTCTTTAATTCGGGTTGTTAACCTTGCGTGGGATTTTCGGAATATTGATGTTTCTGTTGGTTCGCGTCAAGATAACTCTTCGCAGCTTGGATATTCATCGGGGGTTGCATTGGTTCGAAATTTGGAATATGGAAAATTTTCTGAACCTTTTTTGATAAACGAAGGTCAAGTACCCTTTTCTATTTTCACATCTTATGAACCATCCGAAATGCTTGATAATTCGAATTCTTTCGTCGATAAAAATAAAGAATATATCCTTGTTGTTACTCAAGATAAAAATGGAAATATTCTCAAATATACGATAGAAACCAATCTTGAAGATACGAACTTACAAAGCATCGAAAAAACTTCTTTTATACAAATTCTAAATGCAGTCAATGATGTTGATTTGATTAATGTATCTATTAATAATGACATCAATCACGGAAAGTTGTATTATACAAACGTTTTAGCCACAAATCTCCCATATAACTCAAATAACATAAAAATTAAGTCTGACAAAGCAGATATTGATATCAATCTCAATCCAAAAATGAATTATCGATACTCACTAATTCTAACTGGTTCCTCGACAAATTTAGATTATGTATTACTCGAAAACAAAATTGAAAAAATCAATCCATTTTTCGCTCAAATTAGGTTTATAAATACCATAC